>CAYYHV010000005.1:30317-50450 GCA_964471695.1 uncultured Pirellulaceae bacterium | reverse complement strand
CCTGTACACGTTCAACCGGCTTATGTCCAACCGACGTACGTTCAACCGACTTATCAGCGACCTTCGTGCGTTAACCATCGTTAAGCGTTGCACGATGAATGCCACCGTTTAAGAACAGTCAAATGCTCAGATTTGTTGAGCCACTACCAAGGGGAATTCCACTATGAAATTCAAAACCGTAATTCTGAGTATGGCTGTTGTTGTCGGAGCGAGTACTTCTCTCTCGGCTCAGAACTTTTTCGATCAGTTGAAGAACAATGTTCAGAACGAGATTAATAACGCGATCAACGGCGGCCAACGTCGACCGCAGCAGCCGCCGCAGCCGAGACCGAGTTTTCAGAGTGTTCCGAGTGAATCGGGTAAGAAGAACATTGGAAATCCCGGTTGGGGTGGCGGCGGCGATTTTGTGATTCAACCTCAACCTGTACCACGTCCCAATCCAGGGACACGGCCTTACCAGCCCCCGCAATACGTTCAGCCTTATCCGCAACCCCA
The DNA here is from genome assembly GCA_964471695.1 of uncultured Pirellulaceae bacterium. GTDB lineage: Bacteria > Planctomycetota > Planctomycetia > Pirellulales > Pirellulaceae > CAYYHV01. Next base: position 49,955 of record CAYYHV010000005.1, on the reverse strand, counting down.
GCCGCAATTCGGCCAACCCTATCCCAGTAACCAGCACGTATACGTCCAGCCCCAACAACAATCACAACCTTGGGTCAGTAACTCCGGCTCAAGCGTCGTGTACGGCCAATCCACTTCGTATAGCGTTCCCGGACCGCCGGTAAGTGTTGCGAATACGGTACGGATTCATTGCACCGAATCGTCGCAGGGAAGTTGTCCCTACACCCTGATTTCGTCGTACGGCGAGTACCCTTTCAGCATCTCGGCTGGACAGGAACAGCGCTTCGATTTGAACACGACCTGGAAGATTCGTCTGAAAGCCGCCGGCAAGATGAAGACGTTCAATCTGAAGGGCGGCAAGCTCTATCGACTCAAGCGCGACAACAGCGGCTGGCAACTCTACGTATCAGATTGATGCTGGCCGCAGAGGATGTGGTTGTGGGCAGGTTGCCTTATCGCGTTTCCGGCCGCCTGCCTTCAACGACTAACAGAGCACAGGAAAGCGGTTGCGGCAGTTCGGCGAGCTTGGTCGCGGCCTACATGTTAGAGCGAGCGTCACGTCTTACTTTTCTGGCCAGCCTTCGAGTTGTTTTTTCTTTATGACGTTTGCGGTGTGTTCGGTGTAGTGCCTTTCCATCTGCTTTAGCAGTGCACGCGGTGTCCAGAATCGGCTGCCATTGGCTTTCGCGTCGAGGTCCATCCCGTCGAGCAGGTATGCGAACCGGCGGGTGAAATTTTCGACGCGTAACATTTGTCGGGCTTCTTCTTCGCCAGTCCAATCGGGATGCGCGAACTCATAGTCTTTGGGCATCTGTTTTGGGTTCAGATCCATGATCTTGATCGCAGGATCCACAGCGTGGTAAATCTGCGAGAAGAAGAGAAGTTCGCGACCCATCATGTGTTCCGTATTCCAGCGAGGCGTGTGGGTCCCGTTGGATGGTTTGAAGTTCATCTGTGTGACGGATAGTTGAGAAAATATTCTCCGTGAAGCAGCCGATGCAATTTCCTTGTTTGCGAAGAGCTTGGCGACTTCGTCCGTCATTTTGTACGGCTTTGCCTCCAGTGATACGAATCGGGTCGGTGCTCTTTTGGCTTCGTCAGCCTGAGACGGTGCTTCCGCTTTGACGGCGACGGTGTTGAGAAATCTTCTCGACCTTGTTGCCGTCGATGTTGTCGTGCGAGGGATTTACAATCATCATCATTGGCTGGTACGCCTGCGCAAATTCCGCACAAAATTCAGCCGTAAATTGTGCTCCCGTGGCGACCGCCACAAAGGCTGGTCCCCGTCGTTGCACGCGGCTGATTCGCAATTTACGGTTGTCCATCGATTGCCGATCGTGGTCCAGGAAGCGAATTTCCAGACCATCCAAAAAGACGGTGGTGCTCGTCGCTAGGGGGCGCGCATCGAGATGCGGCTTCGTCTCGTAGTTCTTGGAGAGAGCCATCGAAATTTGGTGCGGCACCGGTTTGTTTGGTGACGCTCCCAACGTTGGGCGCTCTGCGTTGGCGGCTCTTGAAAGGATGGCCGTCGAGCCAATCATCGCGGGAAGGGACTCGAGCTCCGCATCGGGTTTGCGGGGGAGCAGTTTGCGTGTGCGATCATTGAGCCCGACGGCGACATGAAGATCCCACATCGATTCGATGGAGAACCCACCATCGGGCCATTGCCGAATGGCGATAGGATCGCCGTCATCGGCGAATGATGGTTGGCAGATAATGCTGAAGAATATCGCTGTGAGTATTACCGATGATTTCATTCGAATGTTCTCCGTCAATGTTTCGATTGTTGGAGATGATTCTACCGAATTTGTGTCCAGCGTTCGCGGGTTGATGGATTATCGCACTTGGGACGAAATCTTCGTGCCAGTACGCCACTTGTCACCGATGGGTAGTTTAGCGGAAGCCGCGCTGCCAAGGCGGATCGTCGCGGAGCATACTTAGAAATCAGGGCTCAATCGCCGTGTGATCGGTTGGGGACGCTAATTGGACCAATTGGCGATGGTGATCCTACTGCTGATCTTCGTCGTTTTGTTCAGCTTTAAGTTGTTCGAGCGATGCCTGGCAGAATTCGAGAAGTCGCAGATCAGCCAACTCTTCTTCGACGTCGGCATAGGATCGCGAGTTGAGGGATTCGGCTACGGTGTCGATAAGCAGCGTGGAGAATTTCTCCCGCGCGCGATGCAGCAAGACGCGAACGTTGGAAGTCGAAATCGGTTTGTCGAGTTCTTCAGAAAGAGACGCTGCCAAATCGGCTGAACGCAATTCCGGGTTTTTGACTCGAAGCTGCAGCACCGTAAACCAACGTTTGCCCGACGACTTTTCGAGTTCCCACAAACCGTCCCAAGCGTTCTTGAGCATTTCGTCGCGCCAGACTTCGATGAATTCTTCGTCTCGTGCGGCTTCTTCGTCCGGGCCGACCGGTTCGATCAGTTGCTCATCAAAGTCGACGGCTTTGTCACGCTTCTTGCCACGGAAGTGGTCCGCCACCATGCGAAAGAGGACGGTGCGGATGAAGGTACGGAAGCGGCCTTTCTCGGGCGTGGCATTCTTGAAGTCGCCACGTACGAACTTGAGTGCAAAATCCTGATAGACATCATCGGCGGCTGCCGGGTCTCTCAATTTCGCCGCCAGATATCGCTGGATGGCGCCACTGTATCGCTCCAATAACTCACGCTGTGCCGACTCGGCATTCGTGTCGGCATTGTGAGCCCGTCGGATAACGGACCAGAGCGTATCGATTTGGCTAAGATGATCGTCCACGCTTGTAGTTTAACACAGCCGATCTGCTTGGCGTGATTGCGATTTCGCAGATTACGTAAGGTAGGGGATTGCCACAGCCGTGGGGATTGCGTGTCGTTGGGGGCATCCTCTAATCTCAACGGATTCGAGTTCTGCTTTAAATGTTACTATTGCTCACCGGCCGCACGTGTTACCGCTCTCTCCGATGGAACGTATTCTACGCGGCTTTCTGCTGCTGTACGCCGTTATCCTGACGGCGGTCCTCGGCTACCACTTGCTGTTTGGTATGGGGTGGCTCGAGTCGTTATGGTTGACCGTCGTAACGATCACGGGTGTTGGTTATGGCGAAGAGCCAACCAAACCGCCGACTTTTCAACTGTTTACGATTTTCGTCATTCTGTTTGGTTTTTTCGCGATGGCCTACGCGTTCACAGGGCTGATTCAATTGTTGCTCGAGGGAGAGTTCGAGCGATTTGTAGGAAAGAGAAAAATGGAACGTGAGATCAAGAAGCTCAAGAATCACGTCATCGTGTGTGGCTTCGGTCGACTGGGACATAACGTGGCTACGGACTTGGCTCACGAGAACCGGGACTTTGTGATAATTGACGATGATGAACGCCAGGTTCAGTCGGCACGCAGCGAAGGTTATCTCGCGATGTTGGGTGACGCGACGGAAGAAGATATTCTGGTCACCGCTGGACTGAGGTCGGCAAGTTCGTTGGTGACGGCGCTTCCCAGTGATGCCGCCAATGTATTCATCACGTTGACTGGGCGAAACCTAAATCCTTCTGTGCAGATTATTGCCCGAGCCGAGCATAAGAGTACCGAAGGCAAACTGGCTCAGGCGGGAGCCAGCAAGATTGTCATGCCCGCTTCGACGAGTGCACGTCATATGGTGCGAATGATCACGAGACCCTCGACGGCTCATTTGATGGATTTGATGGGCGAGAAGAGTTTTCTTGACGTGGAGCTGGACGAAGTCCGGATTCCACCTGAAAACAAGTTGGTTGGGATGAGAGTCAGCGAAAGCAATGCCCATTACGAGCACAAACTGTTGGTGGTTGCCGTCAAGAAGCATCACGATGATTCGATGGTATTCAATCCTGGTGGTGCCTACGTTTTTGAAGCGGATGATATTGCGATTCTGATGGGGAAACGAAACGACATTGTCGGCTTTCGTAAGAACTATAGTCTGCGCGCTTGAGAATCGTGAGCGGCGAGGCGCGGCGCCTGGGTGCTCACTTGTTATTACGGGTGACGAGCGTCACGCCCATAATGACGATTGCCATGCCGAGAAAATGCCATTTCGAAGTCGGTTCGCCGAGAACAAAGATTGCGAGCAGCATCGTCATGACGGGGCCAATCGTACCGATGACGGTCGTTCGTGTGGCTCCCACGCGAACGATCGCTTCGTTGACAAGGTAGCTGGGAAGCACCGTGCAGACGATTGCCAAGATCAGGCAGTACATCCAAACCGTGGTAGGGATGTTAAGTGACGCGATGGATTGGGTCGCCAGGAAGTGAATCATCACAAACACGGTCGAACCAATCATGGCGAGACTGGTAAAACGACGGCTGCCAATACGTTGCATCAGGCCTTTGGCAAGGACGACGTAGCACGAATACGAAACGGCTGATCCGACCACCAACGCGATCCCACGTTGACTCCCTCGTCGAGTTTGACTTCTTGAGCGTACATCACAAAGATGCCGAGATAGCACAAGGCGATCGACAGAATGATACTCAGAGTGATCCGCTCTCCGAGAAAGAACCAGGCAAGAATTGCAATCATGGCTGGGTAGGTGAACAGCGTCAGTCGTTCAAGTTGTGCAGAGATCAGCTCCAGACCTTTCAAATCTAGAAAGGATGCGAGGTAGTAACCGAGAAAGCCTAGCGACATGGCGCTTGCGACTTGCCGGAGGCCCAATCGTTGATTGGCTGTCGCGTCGGCTCGCGTGTCGGCAATCAAAACGATCAAGTAGAACGGCAGTGCGAGGAGCATCCGAAACGTCAAAACGACTTCAGCGGTTGCTCCGGCACTAAAGGCCAGTTTGATGATGATTGATTTAAGGGCGAATAGAAACGTACCCACGATGGCCAGGATCACGCCCGATAGGAACCGCGATTCGGGCGCGTCCGCTGGCAAAGATGAAGTTGTCATGAATGGGCAAAAGCCCTTCTAGCCACAGGTCGTGGCGACTGGCAATGGGACTGGGCGATTGTTCTTGGGCAATCGCGACGATCGGCATTCGGGCACTTTCAATTGGATGACTCAAACGCCCAACGCGGCAGCCACGGCGGTGAGGACTTCCTTCTCAGATTCGCTGACGCGTTCACCGCCGATCCCGAGGAAGCCGCCTTCCTTAGCCGCATTGGCGACTTTTTCACCCACCGCGATCGACCAGCTTTTGAATTGATCGGATTCGGTAGGAGTCGATTTGGTGTCCAGCAGTGTGGCGACCTGTTTGCATTTCTCGACGGCTGCGGCGGCGATCTCTTCGGGTGGTTGCCCACGGTAAGGATTGGTCGAGAGTTGCTCGACTTCGGAGCGATCACCGTCTTTCATGCGACCTTCGATCAAAGCCGTGATCAGCTCGTTACCCTCGTAGCCACTTTTGGCACCGATGACTCCTGAGGCAAGCGCGAAGGCCTCTTTCATGCTTCCCAATCCGCTTTTGCCAGCGACCATTACGGCAGTCCCTACCAGAGGAGGCACATCCAGCAGTAGTTGCCACTCTTCCGGCGTGTAATCTGATTTTGACGACATGGTATTTCCTTTGTGATGCGCCCCAAAAAAAAGATCAGGCCGACTGGCGACCTGATCTTAGTGTTACGCAATGATTGAGAAACGTAAACGCCCGCAGGAGCTTAGGCTTCTTTTTTGTCGTCGTCCGAAGTGTCAGCTTCCGAAGATTCTTCCGAAGGCGCATCTTCTTCGCCGTCCGTTTCGGGAGCCTGAACAGGTTCGGCGTTTACGGACGAGGCGTCTTCGTAAACGACCGAGCCGCCACAGTCGCCACCGGGGCAACCCTGGATTTCAGTTCCGCCAACGATGTATCCGCCTTCAACAGGATACGAGTCATAGCTCATTGTCGAGCCACAACCGCAGTCACCACATCCGCCGCAACCCGTTGACTCGTAGGAAACGGGAGCCACTTCCATGGGGTAGGAGTTGTAAGCCATCTGGCCGCAACCCTGACAGTCGCTAACAACAGGTTGCGAGCATCCGCAATCCGAACTCGACTGGTAAGCAACGGGTGCTTCGTAGCTAACTGGGGCTGAGTAGCTCATCGGGGCTTCGTAGCTGATTGGAGCCGCATAGCTTGTGGTCATGGGCGCTTCGTAGCTGACGGGCGCTTCGTAGCTGACGGGCGCTTCGTAGCTGATCGACTGAGGAGCCGGTGCTGATTGACAATCGTAGCTGCATCCGCAAGGCGACGATTGATAGGAAACAGGAGCCGATTGATAGGAAACAGGAGCCGATTGATAGGAAACAGGAGCCGATTGAACGATTGGCTCACTGTAGGTTGGCATTACGGCTGAACCGCAGGAGCTACATCCGCTCGAAACATAGCCTTCAACAGGTGTTCCGTATTGAACCGGAGTCGCGTATTCCATTTCCGTGCTGTACTGAACCGGAGTCGCGTATTCCATGGGTGCATACGTTTGGATAGGCGTTCCGTACACAACGGGTGCCGACGTTGTGGATTGGCCACAGTCGCCACTTTGACAACCCATGATGACTTCGCCGGTGGTTTCCGTTGCAGCCGCAGTGGTTGCGGCGGGGGCATCTTCAACGGGTGCCTCGATGATGGCGGATTCGGCAACCGACAATTCCCCCGTCGTTTGTTGCGCCATCGCATTGGATGCGACAAAGCCAGCTATCGCAAGCAACGCGATTACAAAATGATTCTTCATGTTTTTCAAACTCCTGGTAAAAACAAATCCCGCCCAATAGGGTCGGATAACTTACAGAGAAGAGAGATGGGGGCGGCAGAACGGATCCACATCCACCCAATCGATACGAAAAATCTGATGCAACGGCGGCAATTTGTCAATAAGAACTGTGTTTTTAGCATGTTTTTTTGGCTTGCATTGACCAGTCTCCTGACGCTCCATTGGTGAGTGGTGTTACGAACCAACCATAATCGGCTACTATCCAGTGGAAATGGCTTGAAAATAAATTGATCTGAGAGCGAACCGAATGACAAATGATCGCGCCGTCGTCTTTGCGGGGGTCCCCGCAGTTAACAACGCACTTTATCACCAACTCCGATTCAGTGTGGGTGATCCGGCAGCCTTAATCTGTCTGCCAGATGGAAAACGATTTCTGATACTTCGCGACATAGAAATGGCCCGCGCACGTCAGCACGCCCGAGCCGACCAAGTCGGTTGTCCTGCCGACTTTACACCGGAAGGTGGTTTGTCCGGTGATCGAGAAACGGCGACTGCACAGTCGGTTGCCGAGTTTCTGATCCGACATGATCTCAGATCGGTCATTTCCGATCGCACGATGCCCCTGATCTTTGCCGATCAGATTCGTCAACGCGGTATCGCATTGGAATGCGACCTCGATCTGGGAGTCTCTGCCCGGCGTGAGAAGGACGAAGAAGAAATCGAATGGTTGCGAAAGGCTCAATCCGTCACTGAGGGTGCCATTGAGTATGCGTGCACAATGATTGCCCGCGCCAAGCCGGATGCTGAGGGGATTTTACAGCATGACGGAGCGCCGTTGACTTCCGAGCGCGTGCGATCCGCAGTCGATGTTTGGTTGTTGGAGCGAGGATTTACTGGGCCGACGTACATCATTGCAGGTGGTTCCCAAGCCGCGGATTGTCACAATTACGGGTCCGGGCCGCTGCGTACCGGTGAGCCCGTGATTGTGGATATCTTTCCCCAGGATCGGAAGACTCGCTACAACGGCGATTGCACGAGGACTGTGGTCCATGGCGACATTTCGGATGAAGCCAAGAAAATGCACGCCGCTGTGACGGCTGCCAAAGAAGCAGCAACGGCTGCGTGTCGAGCCGGTGTGACAGGCGAAGATGTTCACAACGAAACGATTCGATTGATCCTGGAGCACGGCTATGTTATGGGACTACCTGAGGAGGGCGCGCCCCCGGAATTCTGTTCCATGCCTCATGGTACTGGCCACGGCATCGGGTTGGATGTTCACGAGCCACCGTTGCTCGATAAGGGTGGTCCCGAATTAGTCGTGGGGGATGCGTTAACGATTGAACCCGGATTGTACTCCGTAAAATTCGGAGGTATTCGAGTCGAGGACCTTGTGATCACACAAGCTGACGGCTGTATCAATCTAAACAAACTTCCAGAGGGTTTAGTCTGGGACTAACCCAACCAGTTGATGAGTGATGAATCGACGACCGGATAGAAGCTCTCTTGAGCGAGAGCTTCGGTTACGTTCGTGCCAGATCAGGTTGGTAGTCCGCCGATCATTCTTGAGGGATCACATACGCGCGAGTCGTTAACGTTTGGGTCAAACTCTTGAGTTGTTGTATCGAGTTCAACGAGTTCGCCTCGCAGGATGGAAATCTCATTGGGTGCTTCAATACCCAATCGAACCGTGTTGCCTTTTGTGGAAAGGACGCGAATTCGAATGTTTCCATTGATGATGATGTCTTGATCGGCCTTTCGAGTGAGAATTAGCATGATCTTGTCTCCTGGTTTAAAGGAGCCCCAGTCTGTGTGTGTCGCGCCTGAAGTGAATCGTAGATTGCGATGGCTACGGAAAAATAGCTTCGGACATGACTTCTAAGGAGAACGTAACGGTTTTCATCCAGGTGAAACAAGTTCAGTTCCCGTAGCGTACTAGGATTCGACGAACAACCGCGAAAAACGGCTGTTTTAGCCAGCTATCGCCAATAGCAACGCTAGCGAAAATTGTTCATTTTGTGAGGTGATTCGCAAGCGTGGAGAGCCAGAACGAATTCCCGGGGGCGAGGTAATGCGAACCTTGTTGCGGTGTCGCAAGTGATTTAACCTTCTGCCATGCAATATCGAAGGTTTGGACGTACGGAACTTCGGATGCCCGTCTTTAGCTGTGGCGGCATGCGATACCAACACAAATGGGAAGACTGTCCCCTCTCGGAAGTTCCTCCGGAGAACCAGGCGAATCTGGAAGCCACAATTGCGCGGTCGATTGCGCTGGGGATCAACCATATCGAAACCGCACGCGGGTACGGTTCATCGGAACGTCAGTTGGGGTTGGTGTTACCGAACTATCCGCGCGAAGAGTTGATCGTGCAGACAAAGATCGCGCCGTGTGCTGATCCCGATCAGTTTCGGCGTGAGTTTGAGGAGTCGCTGGAGCGGTTGCGGCTGGATCATGTCGATCTTCTGGCCATGCACGGCATCAATACCTACCAGCTGTTGCATTGGACGCTCCGGCCGGGTGGTTGTCTCGAAGTCGCCCGGCAACTCGTAAAGGAAGGCAAGGTTCGTCACGTTGGATTCTCAACACACGCAGATGTTGAGTTGATTCGGGCCGCGATTGCGACGGACGTTTACGGTGGATTCGATTATGTGAATCTGCACTGGTACTACATTTTTCAGCGCAACTGGCAGGCGGTCGTCGAAGCCCGGGAGCGCGATATGGGAATGTTCATCATCAGTCCCGCAGACAAAGGCGGCATGTTGTACAAACCGTCCGATCGCTTGATCGAACTTTGTCAGCCCCTTCATCCGTTGGTGTTCAACTGTTTGTTTTGCCTTCAGCGTGATGAGGTCCATACGCTCAGTCTCGGTGCAGCACAGCCGTCGGATTTCGATCTGCAGTGTTCCAGCCTTGAGCAACTCGACAAGATTGCAACGCACCTGCCTGACATTGTAAAACGATTGGATGATGCTTTGCGCCAGGCGATTGGAAGCAACGCGGAAGCTTACCTTGAGGGATTGCCGGATTGGGAATCGGCTCCTGGCTATACCAACGTTTGGGTTATCCTGTGGTTGCGCCGGTTACTTTTGGCTTTTGACATGCTCGAATACGCTCAGATGCGATACAACCTCTTGGGGAACGGGGAGCATTGGTTTCCCGGATTGAATGCCATGCGGGCTGGGGACGTGGATTGGTCCAAATCGCTGAACAAGTCGGTGTTTGCTGATAAGATACCCGAATGGTTGGTTCAGACGCATCAACGACTGTACACCGAACCGGTTGAACGACTTAGTCAGTCCTAGTCGATGTGCGAGAGCATCCCACGATGAGGGAAGCGGCCATCATTCACCCTTGTTCATTTTCTTTCTTGCTGAACTACCTATGTGGCATCCGTTAACTGAATTATCTTCCGGTGCGCTGGGTTGGCTTTTGCTTGCGCTGATGGTCACGGCAGTCCTTCTGTTCGTTCGTCTGGAGTCGTTGGGCCGACGATTGAAAACGGGACCGGCGCCGCTGGGCATTGTTTCGTTTGAAATGGCCATGTCGGGCGAAGAGAGTCGCGATATTATTGATTCTTGGGATGAACAAGCCCGCGATGACGCGCGCCAGAACCTTTGTCTGGACTACTTTTTTATCCCCGTGTACACGACGGCATTAGCCATCATGGGTGTGATGTCTTCGCAGTGGTTTGCGACCAAAGGACTGACCGGAATGTCCCACCTGGCGATGTGGCTGGCATGGGGGCAATGGATCGCAGGGCTTTTTGACTTTGCCGAAAATTCTATCTTGCTGCGAATTCTCGACATGTATCCCACGATTCCCGATCGCTTGCCGAAGGTGGCTGGATGGTGTGCACGCATTAAATTTCTCCTGATTTTCCTCGCCGGACTTTGCTGCGCCTTTGGGTTGGTAGCGTCGCTTACGTGACCCGGTTTGGATGTCGCGTTATCATTGAGTCAGAGGGAGTTGTTCGGTTGATGGATCATTCTTTCAAGCTAACTTGCCGGTGAACAATTGATGGATGCAAAACTCAGAGTTGTCGAAGGTGCGAAAGAGAAAACGATCAAACTGAAGTTGCCGATGACAATTGGTCGGAGCGGAGAAGCCACGTTGAAGGTTCCGCAGTCTCAGGTCAGTCGCAAGCACTGCGAGATCTATGAAGAGGACGGAATGCTGGTTGTGGATGACTTGGGTTCATCCAATGGGACGTTCATCAATGACGAGCGTATCGTCGAGCCGACTTTTCTCTTTCCTGGTGAGTTGCTTCGAGTCGGAAAGATTTCGTTTACGCCGGAGTACGAGTTGCCCCCGGAAAGTGAGCCGTCGGAAAAATCACAAAGCGGCTTCTCGAGTGCGAAAACGAAACTGTCTTCCGCGTCATTAACGAGTGTAGGAACCGACGATCCCTCGGAGGCTCGACCTGAGGAATGTTCTGAATCGGTTTTGAATTACACGGAGAGTTCCGAAGGCAGCTTTTTGGGTATCGATGAAATCGAGACGGGGCAGGCTCCGGATCCGAAAGCAAGCTCGATCGGTGAGTTTGAGGTCGGCGAGGAAAAGCCAAAGAAAACTGTTGATCCTGGCGACAGCGCCTTGAACGATTTTTTCGACAACCTGGGATAACTGTAAGGCAATCACGGCATGGTCTTTGACATCCTGCATGTTGCCTACCAGGTGATTTTGCCCGTGTTTTGCATCATGAGTCTTGGCAGTCTGGTGCAGCGATTCCATGCGTTGGATATTCGAACACTGGTGACGCTAATCATCTATGTGTTTGTGCCTTGTTATATCTTTGTGCGCATACTCGAGAGTCAGTTGACTCTTGTCGAAGTCGTGCAGACCGGTTCGATCGTTCTGATGCCAATGCTGATTGCCGGAGGCATCATCTGGCTGGTTTGCCGTCAATTGAATGTGGCTGCATCTAGTACGTCCACGATGATTGTCGCGTCAGTTTTCTTCAACGCCGGCAATCTGGGGATACCCGTTGCCGAGTTGGCACATGGTGAGGCTGGTGGGGCGGTACAGGCGATCGTGATGATCTTTGTGGGGACGCCGACGTTTGTGTTTGGATATCTGATACTGTCCCGAGGGAAGGGCAGAGGGTGGTTAGAATCCATCCAGTCGTTGTTGCGACTACCTTACCTGTATGCACTCGTGTTTGCGTTGGTGCTTCGGAATCTAGGCTGGAGCGTTCCGCAACCGATGCTCGAGTGCCTCCATCGAGTCAAAGACGGCATGATTCCAGTGGCGTTGTTTACGTTGGGGGCTCAATTGGTTGCGAATGCAAGTTGGCCGAATTGGAAGATCGTCGCCCCAGTCGTATTCTGCAAGCTTGTGATGCTGCCACTCCTGGCGACCGTTCTCGTCGTCACTATGGGGCTGTGGCCATGGCCGGGAGCGCAGCTGATTCTGGCCGCCGCTGCCCCCACCGCTGTCAATACGCTGCTGCTGGCCATTGAGGTAGACGGCAACGCGAAAGATGCTGCTGACTGCATATTCTGGACGACGATCGTCAGCATTCTGACTCTGCCGATCGTGCTGGCAATCATTCAATCCGCGGCAGGTCCGGGGCTACCGAATCCGTAGACGCTACCGCGACTCTTGCTGCGGCCGGTTAGTTCCGATCGCCGGGCGTTTGGAAGTGGCCCGCACGAGGCAGGTTCTGTTGTCCGCCCAAAGGTACCGAATTTGGGTTACCTACTGCCGCTGGTGTCGTCGTAGCCGAATTCTCGCGATGGAGCTGCAAGTAAGGCCGTGGCACCGTCTGGTTCGTCGCAGGCTCGGGGCGCAGCGTCATACCCATATCGTCCACGCGTTTTGGAATCTCGAAGTTCTGTTCGCTTTCTTTGCACGAAACGACGTTTTCCAAACGCAGATCAATTTCGCGGTCGTCGCTCTCACATCGACCAGTGATGACCCAGCCCTCCGGCGCGTGGGCCAGAAGTTTTGGATGAAAAACAATCTTTTCAATTTCATCTTTTCCAGTTTGACGCAGCTCAATGATGACAGACGTGCGTCGCGTAGTCGCCTTGATGAGCAGCCGAAGTTTCTGGCCGTCGTTTCGGTCAAGCGTGAGTGTCGTACTGACGATCGAATTCTGGAATACTTCCATTTCCTTCTTGAGTTCAGGACCACCATGTTCAATAAGGAAGTTCTGAGCACGCTGCGACAATTCGGCAAAATGCGGCACATCGACAAGTGGGGATAGGCGAGCAGCCATCAGCAGCGACAGGATCTCGACATCGGCCAACCCATGGTTGGGAAGCTGGGGGCCGTCATCAACAATGTAGCCACCCTGACTTTCGTCAAAGGAAATTTTTATTCCACTTGAATTTAGCAATCGGAGGTCACGGAAAATCGTTCTCTTGCTGCAGTTGAGGGATGAAGCAAGTGTGTCAGCGTTGACGAAGTTGTCAGCCCTGAGAAGATTCAGCATCCGTAATGCCCTTGTCAGTCGGGTAGAGTGCATATTAGTAGTGCCTGTAAAATTGCCAGAGCGTATACTGCCACCGACGTGGTGGAAGGTACCCATGACTAATGTCGTAATCGGTGTCGGATAGGGGACACAAAAAATCTGGACTTTGTGAAACCCACATGTCACGAGGGAGCGGTGACGATGTCAAGTGAATTTGCTCAGCTTATGAGAGAAGCGCGTAACGGATCGGAAGATGCGGCGCGCGAATTGATCGATAAATATCAGGATCATGTGATTCGTGCAGTGCGTTGTAAGATGGCAGCGGCTATACGACCCAAGTTCGATTCCGAAGATTTTGCGCAAGCCGTTTGGCAGAGCGTTTTTTGCAGCCGCGACAGACTGTTGACGGCTGACACACAGGAGGCATTCAGAGGTTTGCTGGTCAAGATTGCTCGCAACAAAGTGGTGGACGAATTGAGACGCAGGTTGGTGACAACCAAGTATGACGTCAACCGCGAGGATGACTCGTCTCCCGACATCGCGGCTGGCATGATGACAAGCACACCCAGCCAAATCTTTATTGCAAGCGAGACTCTGGAGCAGCTACTTGCCAACGAGCCGGAACACTATCAGCAAGTGGTCCGAATGCGAGTCGACGGCTGTTCCCAACGTGAAATCGCTGACGAAACAGGGATTTCCGAGCGAACAGTGCGACGCGTTCTGGCTCGTCTGCTCAAAGAGAACAGCGCTCAACTCAACGGAAATGATTAACCGGCTTTCTTAATTCCAATTGCATAGGTGGCTGTCATGAACCAGCGACGCATGATTACGGATATCAAAAGATTGGTGGAAGGTATTAAGCAGAGGTGGCACGCGGGGGCCATGCCGGATGCGTTGGGTGCATTTAGTAATCATCCGAAGCTTAAAGAGAATCGTTCGTTGATGCTGGATTTGGCGCTGGAAGAATACTCGCTTCGCCGTGAGCGAGGTCAACATGTTGACGTTGCCAGCTTTTGTAGTCGTTTTCCTGATATTCAAAAGTCGTTGTTTCGGCAAATCGACGTGTTTGATTATCTGGACGACTTACCCGATGTATTAAACGAGATTGAATGGCCCAAAGAGGGAGACGTTCTCTTCGGGAAGTTCGTCGTCTGCGAAGAGCTCGGTCGTGGTTCCCTGGCGCGAGCTTTTCTGTGTCGAAATGAGAGTCTGGGGCAGCGCCAGGTTGTTCTTAAGCTGACGGTTGGTGATTCGGGGGAAGCCGCAGTATTGGGGCGCTTGAATCATCCGGCGATCATGCCGGTTTTCTCCGTGGATATTGATTCGGGAAGCTTTACGGCGATCTGCATGCCGTTTCGGGGACGCAGCACGCTTTGCGACGTCATTGACCGTGCCTGGCGTAATCCATCCGAACCGCCCGCGTCGGCGGACGCGGTGTTGATCGCAGCCAACCGACTGGCTCGTCCCTGGGATGAGTGTGATGTATCGGCGCATCGCCAGATGCCCCTCAGCGTGCGAACGTACGTGGACGCGATACGCGAGATTGCTATCGAGTTGGCGGGTGCGGTGGCACATGCTCACAAGCATGGGATTGTGCATGGCGACCTCAAGCCGTCCAACGTCCTTCTGACTCCTGAAGGACTGCCCGTGCTGTTGGACTTCAATCTTTCACGGGATCGCCACTTGGGTGGACGTTGTCGTGGTGGAACGTTGCCCTATATGTCCCCGGAACAGTTGTCCTTTTTATCGGGGCATTCGCATGTCGATGCGATTAACGAATTGAGTGACCTGTTTTCGCTGGGGGTGGTACTTTACGAATTGGTAACAGGGCGTTTACCTTTTTCACCACTCGACGAAGCCGGGAACGTTTTGACTCCCGAGGCGATGCGCATCAGTCAAGAAAAAGGCGCAGTCGAGCCCTATCTTTGGAATCAAGACGTTGATCGAAGCCTTTCGCGTGTGATCATGGAGTGTCTCAAGTTGCACCCTGGAGCTCGTCCGCGATCGGCGAATGCGATGTTGTCTGCCCTGATGGCTCCGCACAAGTCACAGCCGATTCTTGAAGGCGATGCAGAGCAACCACTGCGAGCCACGACGCTTGCGATATGTGCATTGCTCATGTTTGGAATCGGGTTGGTGATTGTCGCCGTCTACGGCTAGCGGTAGCAACGCTGCCGATCCTGAGAGATCAACAAATCGTTAATTTGAATCTAGTCGGTGAATGAAATTGTTGTGCCGTCGCTTACGGTCGAGGCAACGATTCCAGCGTGATAGCTCGCGGCTGCGTCAACAATGATGGGCCCGAGTCGATGTCGACTAGTGCAACGTGTGCGCCGGGCCAACTGTGCCAGAAAACGTAGAAGCGAAGTTTAGGGTATCGCTGACAAGCCGCCACAAGATTCTCATGGGAAAATGTTCCGTCACGTTTCTCACCCGGTCCGAATTCCGTCAACCCAGTCGGCTTTCCTAGAGCCACCATCTGCGAATAACTTCCATAGCGGTCCAGCTCACCGATTTCGGTCATGTACCAATCCAAACCCGTAATGTCGACGTACTTGGCGCCGGGGTAATAATGGTCGGCGGACGGTTCGTCGGGATCGGTTTGTACGGCGGCCGAATACACCCAAAGAAGGTTGTCCAGCTTCTTGACTTCGGTGAAATAGTGAAACATGTCGCGCCAAATCGCGACAAACTCATCGCGTCTAGGGAACTTGGTTTTGTGCTCAGGGCACCACCAGAACCACCCACCGTTCATTTCATGGAATGGACGCCACAGCACGACAATATTCTGGTCTCGCAAGTCAGCGAGCCCCTTGGCAATGTGATCGAGTTCCTGCCGCCAGCGTTTATGGACCCGCGAATGCTTCTTGAGTAAGTCGGTGAGATTTCCAATGCTCGTATCATGCGAATCCGAGTTATGCCACGGATTAGGTGGGTGCATACTGACGGTGACGATGCCGCCTGCCTTGGCATGTTTGGCCAGGCGATCGTGGGTATCTGAAAACGAACGCGTGATTTCGTCATAGCCATAATCGGCTGACATGATGGCTGGCGTTCGTCCAACGCGATACCTGAGGGGTTTGAAATAGCGACGATACCCATCATCGATATCAAAATTACTGTGACCGAGGTTTTGTCCGGTCAGGATGCCATCGCTCGGTTTGCCATCGTAAAAATATTGAAGAATGGCCTTGGCGGAATCGCGTTTCGAAGCCACAGGAATTGGCGATTGTGCCAGTCCCTTTGTTGTCGGCGCCAAAGAGATCAAAAGAAGAATCCAGCTGGCAACAAAACGCCTTGAAATATTCACGATGGTTTCGGCTCGAAGATAGTGGATGCAATCTGTCTCGTACTCATACCCTAGCCTGAATTTGGATGCTTCCAGCGATGTGCGAAATTGCACGTGCCGAACCCAATGGGATTCACGTCTGCGGTTGATCGGTTGCAAGGGATTTGCTGATTGGTCAGCCTCCCTAACGTGAACCAATAGAGCAAAACGGCTGTTCACTTTTCCAAGGCTTTTGCGTCGCTATCTGCCGGCTGAGACGACGTTGGTGGCGATCCATTATCGAATTCAAGCCTGCCTTCTCGGTGGAGGCCGTCAACGAATTAGTCCAGTCCCAGGACGCTTGGCAGCCACATCGTTAGTGATGGAACGTAGGTGATGATCAGTAGCGCAATCAGCATCGCGCCGATGAAGGGAAGCATGGGTCGCGTAACATTGGCGATGGATGTCTTGCCGACTCCACACCCAACGAACAAGCATGCTCCGACGGGAGGTGTGCACAACCCAATGCAAAGGTTCGCGATCATGATAATGCCGAAGTGTACTGGGTGCATGCCAAGGTCACGAACGACAGGAAGGAAGATCGGTGTAAAGATGAGTACGGCAGGTGTCATATCCATGAACGTTCCGACGCAAAGCAGTACAACGTTGATTAGCAGCAGGATGACGTAAGGATTATCCGACAATCCCAACATCGCGGCGCTGATGGATTGAGGAATGCTTTCGTGGACTAGCAACCAACTCATCGCTTGGCTGGCTCCGATCAGCAGCATGACCACGGCGGTTGTGATTCCCGACTTGAGGAGGATTTCGGGCATGTCGGCAAGTGCGACTTCTCGATAACAGAAAACAGCCAACACAAACGCATACAATACGGCGATGGCGGCGGCTTCCGTAGCCGAGAATGCGCCACCAAGAATTCCAGCCAACACGATCACGACGAGCAACAGGCTGGGTAGGGCGCTTACCGCAGCTCGGCCAACCTCAGACCATGTGGCTCGCGGTTCCGTTTCCGTTGTGCTCTTCGACGTCACCATCCAGCAGATGGTGAGAATTGACAAACCGATGAGGATGCCCGGCACGACGCCCGCCATGAACATCGCGGACACGGAAACCTGACCCGTCACCACCGCGTAAACAATCATGATGTTGCTGGGAGGGATGACCAAGCCTGTCGTGGCGGCAGTCGTCGTTACCGCAACACTAAAATCTCGATCGTATCCTTTGCGATTCATTTCCGGCAGAATCATTCCGCCGACGGATGATACGGCGGCTGTCGCCGAACCCGAGATGGCTCCGAACATCATGCAAGTCAGTGTACTCACATAGGCGAGTCCACCTGAGTAGTGACCAGCGAGTGTTGATGCAAATTCGATCAACCGCCGAGCCATTCCGCCACGGCCCATCAGGATGCCGGCGAGGATGAAGAACGGAATCGCCAAGAGGGGAAAACTGGCGATGCCGGTGCTCAGTCGTTGCGCCACGATATAGTTGGCTGGCACATCCGCCAGAGAGTAGATCGCCAAGAGTGTGCTGGCACCAATCGCGATTGCGACAGGGACCTCTATGGCAAGCATAGCGGCAAAGCTTACGACTAGAATAGCGAGGGTTTCTTCCATTGGTTATATCGTCACCTAGTGGACTCTTGATTTGCGCTGCGCAAATCGACAATGCGATCCACCGCGAACAACAGAATGAAAATTCCCGACAAAGGAACCGCCAGATAGACCCAACCCATTTTGATACCCAGGGCTGGTGTGAGTTGTCCTGCAGCAAGTGTTTCCGAGACGAGTACGAAGCCGCCCAGAATGAATACAGCGACAGTAAACAGGATAACGACGACTTGCGCCACGATTCGAGTAAGCATACGAGCTGAAGGATCGAACATCGCTACGAGGTAGTCCACGCCAAGGTGCGCATCGCGTGCGAATGCGACGGCTGCTCCGAGTAGCGAGAGCCAGATCAGAAGAAACGTCGCCACCTCTTCAGTCCAGCGACTGGGCGAGCCAAGGATGAATCGCGTCACGACCCCCCAAAGTACGTCCAGGACAAGCAAGGACATTACCGCAATCACGGCGAGTTCCAGAGTCCGGGTGGCCAGGCTAACGATTGACTTCATACTACAGCTCGTCGATCTTCTTGAGCAACTCACCAATCGGTGTTCCGTCGTACGTCGCTCGCATCTCGACGCAGGCTTCGGCGAATGGCCTTTTGTCGGGACGATAAACGGTGACACCGTTTTTCTCGACCTCAGAAATGGCTTCGTTGCTTTTTTCGGCCCAAAGCTTTCGTTGGTAGGCTGACGATTCGTCGGCGGCTTCCTGAACCCAAGTTTGCACTTCCGGACTGAGGCGGTTCCAAATCGTTTCGCTCATAAGTAACAGGTCGGGCACACGCGAGTGTTCATCCAAAGACAGATACTTACAGACTTCGAAGTGGCGATTCGAATAGAAACTGGGCGTGTTGTTCTCGGCGCCTTCGACCATCGACTGTTGAAGAGCCGTGTAAAGCTCACCCCACGGGATCGGAGTAGGTGAGCCGCCGAGCGCGCTCACCATTTCCATCGACGTCTTGCTTTTCTGAACCCGTATTTTCATACCCGTCAGGTCCGACGGTTTGAGGATCGGTTTGTCCGTCGTGTAGAAACTGCGCGCGCCGGCATCGTAATAACACAAACCGCGAATTCCCTTTTCCCGGCCCAGCAGCAGGAGTTTCTGACCGTCGGGACCTAAGGCAAATTTCCAGAAGTGATCTCCATCCCGGAAGGCGAAGGGTACGCCGTAGACGCCAATCTCGGGAATAAAGCTTTCTATCGGAGCCGCAGATGTTTTGGCCATGGCCAGGGCACCACGCTGAACTTGCTCAATAGTGTCGGTTTCCGATCCTAGTTGGCTGTTGGGAAATATCTTCAATTCGACGGTGCCGCCCGATTTCTCTTTGAGCCGCTTTGCCATCAGCTCCATCGCGATATGAACCGGATGCCCCTGATCGAGGCTGTGTCCCAGTTTGAGGACGGTGACAGCGCGCGAGCTGGATGAAGAGTTTGCGTTGCGAGTTACCAAAGCAAAACCAGCGGAGGCGCCGAGGATGCCGATGAGCAGACCGCATAGGAAGAATGAAGTTGCCTTGCTCAATGGTAGTACCTGCCATCTTTCGAGTCCTCGAAGTTAGCAGCGTATCGTTGTGGGTTCTTCCAATCAAGCAGTTGGCGCGCTCATTCAGTCTGGGCGCGGAAAAGCCGTATGGCGTACCGAATAATCGGCTAGGCTGCGATCAGATCCATACTCTTCAGGCTTCCGTCCAAACAGTAGCCCAGTCGTTCCA
>CAYYHV010000005.1:19633-30307 GCA_964471695.1 uncultured Pirellulaceae bacterium | reverse complement strand
GAGAGAAAGGCGTCGCGATCGCGATCTGACAGTTGAAGAATCTGGCGTCGATTGACATCACCATCCAGATATTGCGGAAGTTCGTTCAGGTTGAGCCAGTAAACTTCCCATTCACGTTGGCCCGTGAGAAGATGTTCGCCAGCCTCATTCATGACGCGTCGACGTTGAAGCCGAACTTGGGATAAATTCGAATCCAGCCCCAGATGTTGCAACATCGACGTCAGCTCAGTCACAGGGTTGGTGAGCAAGTCTTCGAATCGACAGAATTGATAGCGGGAATCGCACGCGGCGGCGTCGAGCATTTTTTGAACGACGCGACGATACATGATGCCGACGTTCTTGGCTTTGCGTCCACGTCGTACGTGCCCTTCGCAAACGGCCAATCCGTGTCGCACCATGCCGCAGAATGATGCATCAGGGTAGATGGATTTGAGCGTGTCATACAGAAAGACCGTGCCATCGAGGTTCTTTCCCAACATGCGTGCATCGCGGATTTCGTCGGAAGTATAGGTTTCCGTTGGCGACTTGTATCGGTTCAGGTGGTCGTGAGCCGAGTGGTTCTTGGCGTGCGTCAAAGTCTGTTGAATTCGCTGCTGAACCTTCACGCTAACTGGCTCACGCGGAGCCCATAACCGTGGACTGAAGAAATCCTGACCCGTGCGCATCATCATCGGGAGATCGCGCATCACAGACTTCTTCAGGATCGTGAGTTTTGAATCGAGAACGCTCGAGCCTTTGAATACCTGATGGACTTCTCCGATGGTGCACGCATCCCGATGGGACGCGAGTAGATTCATCAGGATCGTCGTGCCACCCCGCGAGAAGCCCGTGACGAAAATCGGTGACGTTTCCGTAGTACCGTTCATGCTTCGTGTGGGGCAAAGGTCGGGGCAGGGGACTGTAATTTCAAGCAGTCCGGTGTAGGTATAAAAAAGGCCCCCGGAAAAGGTCAGGGTCCCAGGGGGGCAGAGGACTCCGTCAAGTTTCCGGGAGCGATTGGATTGTCGGCGAACTTCGCATCCTTGCTGGGTCGCCGATCCATCTCATGGATCAGTGAAAAATATGTAGCGGATCAGCCTCCTTGCCAAATTCGCTTACGGTCCGCAGAGTCGTCGCTCGTTCGCATCGACTCCAGTGCAGGTTCGCTCACTACTCCCAAGATGGACCCGCCAAAACGGGATACCACTAAGGTTTGCTTCGAGCCATCGGATGTCATTCGGAAGGTTGATTGAACCTTGCGGCTGACTGCCCCTCGCTCAAGTGCGGCGGGAGAATATGAGAATCGTTTTGACCGGTCAAGGGCGGTTTGAATTCAAAACCCAACAAAAATATGGAGGGCTTCGAAAATGGACTTCCGTCGCCGAATACGCCGGGAAACGATCAAAACAAGCGGCATGGCGCTCACTGAGAATTGACAGAATCTCAAGTACCGTCATGCAGTAACTGCTATCGCTCTACCGCCATTTACGTCCAGAAGGTGCTTTTCGACCAGCCATCGGTGGAGTCGCGTAGAAAGTTGGATCATCGATAATCCATGGCGTAGACCATTGCTGGCCGTTGTCGAACGTCACCACGTTGAAGAAAAACAGGTCCATCTGGCGAGCTGTGTAACCATAGCAGTGGTACGAGCCCAGCCAGTCGTTTTCCGTCAAGTCCTCGACGCCTTCCTTTGCGTAGAAGTGGCAAGAACCGTCAGGCGAAACCGACATGCCAAGCGTCATCCAACCCGGTTTGACTTCGGGGCCTCGAATGTCACGCCCCATTTTGTCGCCTCGGATCATCATGTATGCCGAATCTTCCTCGAAGTTGGGATGTGTCTTGCTGCGAAAGTTGAGGAAGATGCCGGGCCAATACTGCTCCAGCTTATCGCTTCTTCCTTTGGTGCCCCAAATGTCGGTGCGAAACCCAAAGCTGGAACCGGTTCGGTCTTCCCACTCTTCGAAATCTGGAACGTAGACACGAACCACACAATTGGGCGACCAAGACACTGGAACTGGACCACCCAAGCGTCGTTTGACTTTGACCATCATATCGTCTTGTTGCGGAACATCGGTGGCTCGTCCGGGAATACCTGGATGCACGGTTCGCATCAAAAGTGAATAGTTACTGCCAGCCAACCCACCGGCTGGTGTGGTGACGACTTTCATCACATCAGGTGTTCCTCGGTGCGGTCCTTCCAGCCAACGCTGATTTCTTGATTGGCCAAGCGGTCCGCGTTCCTTCTTATCGATATTGCGGCTGCTCTTGGGTGAGTTGGGATAGTACCGCCAGCTTTTGCCTTCTTCAAAAGTGTCACCAACTTTGTCGATTCGTGATCCCGTTCCAGGAACCACACGTTGCGCCACTGCATGCGTCGATAGCAACGCAAGCGAAATCGCAACAGCCAGGTAAGAAAGACTTGAGGTTCGACTGATCCGCTGAATCATCACGTACCATCCCGATAAATCGTTCGAGCATTGCAGCAAAAACGCAGCCTGAAGAAGCCGCTTCCCATTGCAAAGGTTTATCGGTTATTGCAATCGTAGGGTTGATTGAATTCGTGCAGGCAGTGATGACTGTCTCGAGGCAAGAGCTGGGGCTCGAGGTCTAGCGATCAAAATCTTCGAAGGTATCTCGTCGAAAACCGCCCAGCGAAGCAGCACCTGCCCCGTTGCCGACGAGCATCGTAAGCGCACCGGCCAAAGCCACCGACCTAAGTGCGTCCACAAGTTGTGGTAACCGCTGGTTTGCTGGAAGCGTCCAGAAAGGTTGGAAATAATAGATGAATGCCACGAGGTAGATCAGAAGCAGTAAGGCTCCAAATCGTGCAGCCAGACCCGTCAACACGAACAGGCAACCGAGTCCAAGACAAGCGATTGCACCCCAAACAGCATATTTTGGTTCTGGGATCCCTACGGCTTGCCATCTTGCCACGGTATCGTCAAAAGCCATCCAATAGCGCGCGCCCAGCCAGGCAAAATATGAGCAGAGCATGAGTCGGCCGAGAAGGCTCAACAAGCTACGGAAAAATCCCATCGATGTACGTACTCCCGGCGTTCAAGAAAGACCTATTCCACAATAGACCAAGGGTGTTGGATTTTCTACGGGTAACGGGCTGCGAAACAGCACAATTGACGGCTTTGCGCTGGTTGAAAAGTGAGCCACTGATGGCTCATAAGTGGGGTAGCAGTACAAGCAGGGAGAGCGAGTCGGAATTCCAAACCTAGGGGGACGTTACGCGCGGTTTGGATGGTGAAACGGTCGAGATGGCTGGAGCTATGGCGTCCTAATCCCAAGAATCGTCAAACCTGTCCGTCGTCACCCCGAATTGTGTCATTGAATTCAGAGTTTGTTGGTCTTGGACAGTGCCATACGTCGATCACTCAGTTAGCGACAATTAGTCGCCACATGAGAGAGTTACTGGTACCTGCCCCACCGGTGACTCTCTTTTTTTATTTGCTCGAAATGACACGAGTATGTCGTTTAGGGGGTTGAGAACCGACTTCTATTTCGTGGTGGTCAAATCAAACACGACTGAGTGTTCCAATTGTTGATTGTGGCGTTCTACGTGAGTTTGGATCTGTTCTTCCAGTAGTTCGTAACAAAAGTCGTTGGGGCCTTCGGTTCGTTGTTCGAGCAATTGAAGTGCTTTACTGATTTCCCCGTTCTCATAGAGAGACAGTACTGTTTCGTAGTGATCGATTCGATTGAAAATTGAGTCGCTTGAGCAGCCATCTTGTGAACAGAGCTCAAAAAGTTCCAGCGGCTCTCTGATGCCGGCTAGAGCTGCGCGACAAACTCTCCGGGTGGGCATATCTGCCGGAAGTTGTTTTCGGGTAGCTTCAGTAATCAACACTTGGGCCTTCACGCGTTTCGTAGCCGTTTCGAGTCGGCTAGCGATGTTTACTGCGGATCCACGAGGGCCGTATTTCAATCGTCTGCGACTGCCAGAATTGCCGACTTGGGTGATGCCGGAGTTAATTCCAATGCCGATGCGAAGTTGTTCACCGATACGCTTCAGCCACTTCTGGCTGACTGTTTCCAACCCGCTGGTCATATTTTGTGCGGCTCGACACGCTCGCATCGCATGATCAGGCTGACGTTTGGGCGCGTTCCACATGGCGGCAAGTCCATCACCGTAATAGTCGATGATGACGCCTCCTTCGTCCATCACGCATTCGGTCAGGTGTTCGAGCAAGTCGCTGAGAAGCTTGTAGGTATTTCTGGGACCTAGTTCTTCAGAGATGGCAGAAAAGCCTCGCAGGTCTGCAAAGAGTACGGTGACTTCACGTTCGCAGCCATCAAGAACGGCGGGGTTGTCGATCAATTCCTTGGCAACTTCGGTACTGAATGTTTGCTCCAACATGACTCGATTTCTGGCAGCCTCGGCTTCGGCTTGCTGCCGATTCAAACCAGAGCTGATTGAATCAGCGAGCAGTTGCATCCAGAGTGCTTCAAGTGGTCGAATGCCGCGACGTTTGTTTTTGCTGCGAGTGGATCGGACGCCATACAAGACTCCGACGACCTTGTCCGTGCTGTCGTAGATCGGTGAACCGATGTACGAGTCTTGATTGGATGATTCAGCAGTCTGTTGTGAGGCGTCGTGATAGAGTGTGCGACAATCTTCGGCGGCCAATTCGACGAAATTGTTATCAAAAGAGATTCCGAGCGATCCATCAGGGATGCAACTGGCTGCAATGCCCCAACCGCGTTGGTTCTTCATCAACAGCATGCCGAAATCCAATCCACCCGGTTTGATGATGGATTCGGTGGCAATATTCATAAGCTCCTGGGAACCCGGGATCGTTCTTTGGATACGTCCCAGCGACTCGAACCAAGCCGCCAAGGTCGTAGAAGCAGGCGGGGATTGATCCAAGAGATCGGTGGAAACGGATGGCTCGCCGTTTTCATCGCGACTTCGATCAATCGTGAAGAACCAATTGCTGTTTCCACGGTCTGCGTTATGGAACTCTAGTGTCGATTCCTTCAGGACAATTTGAATGGGCAGGTCGTGAACGCTGCTATCACCCGCTTCAATCTCGGCATCGTGCCAAGGCAGTTGAATCGTCTCTGAGCCATGATTCTGAATGCGAACCCGGTCTTCGCCCAGGTGCTCACAGTCCACGTCAATGCCGGGCAGATCCGCACGGCGCCGGATCTGAAACTGCGACAAAGGAAGAGACCATTGCTGGTGGAGCATTGGGCTTCGGCTTGCGATTCGGAAGGCAAACATTGATAGTTCTCGTGGATTGTGACGCTCAACTGTAGGTTTCTCGAACAAGCCGCGTTGGGCGTTTACGCACTCTTGTGGGCTATTTCATTCGGCAAAGTCCGTTTAATCGTCACCGCGAGACTGCCGCTGATACCGCGCGAACAGCGAATAGAGTGACCTTGGTTAAATTTGGAAGCGTCCGAGATGCTCCTCATCGATATAGACACCGACTCACCTTTTTCGCAAAAATTGCGGGCTCAGGGATGATGCGTCTACGCACAACTTAAGTTCGCCGGAAGGCAAGGATGTTCTTTTATGTTTGAAAACCTCGCAGATCTCGCCGGAAAAGTAATCTGTGGGCTAGTCGCATTTCAGATGTTCGCCTACTGCTTGCGTTCAATTCGGCAGTTCTTTGCGGATTCGAAAGCAAATCGGTTGCGCATCGAAAAGCTGAATTCGGAGATCGAGTTGCTTCGCAAGAAACATCGACAAAAGGAGCAGTCGCTGGATGGTTGGGCTGGTTTGCGGAAATTTCGCGTCGATCGCAAAATTCACGAGTGCAATAACGTTCATTCGATTTATCTCGTACCGCACGACGGAAAACCACTATCCTCGTATCTGCCGGGTCAATATTTGACGTTCCAGCTCAAGATTTCGGGAGAGGACAAACCAGTCGTCCGATGCTATTCACTGTCTGATGCTCCTGGTCGTCAGTACTACCGATGCAGCATCAAAAAGGCATTGCCGCCGCGCGATCAGCATGAGGCGCCGTCGGGCGTGTCCAGTACCTACATGAACGAGGTGCTCAAAGTTGGCGACATTCTCGATGTGAAATCGCCGCGAGGCGGCTTCTTTCTTGATCTCGAAGACGACAAACCTGTTGTTATGCTCGCCGGTGGGATTGGCATTACTCCCATGGCCTCAATGTTGAACACGTTGGCGCTGACCGGTTCGCAGCGCAACGCCACCTTATTCTATGGGGTGTGTCACAGCGGTGACCACGTACTACGTCAAGAACTTGAAGCGATCTGTGAGAACAACGACAACCTGAATCAAGTCGTCTTTTATTCCAATCCACTTGAAACTGACCAGAAGGGTCGCGACTACGACGTGGGGGACCGTATCTCTGTGGACTATCTTCAAGCGAGATTGGGTGATACTTTCTCGCACGCTGACTATTTTCTTGTCGGTCCTCCTCCCTTCATGGATGCATTGGTGAGTCAGTTAGAGGAAGCGGGGATCCCTAAAGAATCAATCAAGACGGAGGCGTTTGGTCCCAGTTCGGTCAGGAAATCGAAACCCGAACATGTGCCCGCCAACCAGGGCGGGGAAACGCCCGCCGTTAAATTTGATCGGACCAGCAGAACCGTCAGTTGGGACGACGAGTTTGATTCTCTGCTCGAGTTTGCCGAATCGCTAGGAATAGAGATCGAATCTGGGTGCCGGTCCGGCAATTGCGGCGCGTGTGCTCTGGCCGTTAAATCCGGTGAAGTCGAGTATTTCGACGAACCGGGCACGGATGTTGAAAACGGTACATGCCTACCTTGCGTTTCCACTCCAAAGAGTTCGATCGTTCTAGATGCTTGATTCCTGACCTATGTTTCCTACGGGTACGTCTCTTTAGGAAACGTGTTTCAGTCAAACACATACGATTCGAACGACTATGCATAAGACCAAACTCTGGCTTAGCGCCATCTCATTTGCGCTGTTCTTTCAATTCACTTTGGCATTGGCCGACGAAACTCCCACGGAATTGACGCTCGATCCATCTCAAGTGATGGGATACGAGACATGTCAGAAGTGCCACGGGATGGAGATCGGTGTCTGGAAGCAGACTCCGCATTTCGAGACTTATCGGTCATTGCATCGAAAGCCGGAAGCCAAAGAGATCGCCAGTAAAATGGGCATTCGCTCGATCAAGCGAGGTGAGCTCTGCTTGAAATGTCATTACACCCAACAGGAATCAGGGGGTCGCACGAAAGCCATTTCTGGTATCTCCTGCGAGTCGTGTCACGGGGCTGCGAAAAACTGGTTGGCGATTCATAACGATTACGGCGGACCAACCGCAACGAAGAGCAGTGAAACACCTGAGCATAAGAAAGAGCGGGTCGCCAAGAGTATCGAGAATGGGATGCGGAATCCCGAGAATGTCTATCTCGTCGCCCGCAGCTGTTTCAAGTGCCATACGGTTCCGGAAGAGAAACTCGTCAACGTGGGCGGTCATGCGGCAGGTAGCGAGAGTTTTGAATTCGTTGCCTGGTCTCAAGGCATGATTCGCCATAACTTCCTTCGCACGGACTATGCCAGCAACGCTGTCTCGGCACCAGATCGGCTTCGCGTTATGTACATTGCCGGGTTGATGGCCGAGCTGGAATTTAGCATTCGGGCTACAGCGAAAGCCACAGTTCGCGGCGACTACGGCATGGCGAGCGCCAAGCGAGCCTTTGCGGTTCGAGCCAAGTTGGCTGAGATTCAAGACAAGCTCGAGAATCCGCTTTTGACACGAGCGCTCGATGCCGCCTATGGTATCAAGCTTAAAACAAATAACACTGACGAATTGAACCTTGCGGCAGACCAAATCAGCTCCGCGGGTGTCGAGTTTGCTGAGACCGTCAAAGGTTCCACTTTGTCAGCTGTTGATGCTTATCTACCTGATCCGTCGCAGTACAAGAATTAGTCCGTTGAACTGATTCTCCCTGGCGGACACTGTGTTGAACTAGGAGTCCGCCCGGTCATGAGTATTTCCGTCCAGCGACCACAGCGATGGGATGTTCCATTCTGCGACGAGATTCGTCCAGCCGACGTGGCTCGGCTGATGACGCTCAGGCCCTTCGTGGATATCGATGCCGGTAAGTTTCCGGCGCATACCTCACTACACGACATTCTTCTTAACGACGCCCGCATTGTGCGTTTCGCACCGGGCGACTTGATCGTTCGAGAAGGCGACTATGGGAATAGCGCCTTTCTGATTCTTGAAGGCGCCGTGCGAGTCACCTTGCAATCGCTACCGGCTGAAATGCTTGGGCGCAAGAGTAAGAATCGTTCCGGTTGGTTCAAGGCCGCTGCGAATCTCATCCGCGGTACCCGATACCCCGAGACTCGGCAGTATGGTGAAGCCCAACTGGACACTGCGCTCGGCACACGCAGCCACGGCGATGCTACTCGAATCTTCCTGCAGGATGTCCCCGGTGTTCTCGATGAATTCAACACACTTCAACTTAATGAAGGCGAATTGTTTGGCGAAGTCTCGGCGCTGTCTCGCAACCCACGGCTAGCCTCTGTCTTCGCCGAAGTAGAAACTGAAGTCGTTGAGATTCGTTGGCAAGGCCTGCGGGAGATTATGCGAAGGGACCCAGCCCTGAAGCGGCATGTTCATGATCTCTATCGTGAGAACAGCCTGCTTTCGCATCTTCGAGAGACACCGGTGTTGGCCAATGTATCAGGCGACTCCATGAAGGCCATTGTTCAGGCGACGGAGTTTGAGTCGTATGGCGACTTTGAATGGAACTCCCAATACCAGAGGATTCGCAAAGGCGACTCGAGTGAGCGATTAAAATCCGAGCCGATTCTATGCGAAGAGGAGCACTACACGAATGGGCTCATTCTGGTGCGTTCGGGTTTCGCACGACTGAGTCGTCAATATGGCCAAGGGCATTTGACGATGGCGTATCTTGGCAAGGGGCAGATGTATGGCTTTGATGAACTTGTTTATAATTGGAAGAACGATAAGCAAGTTCCCTTGCAGCGAACGCTGCGCGCCGTCGGTTATGTAGATATTCTTAGAATCCCCACGAGCGTGATGGAAGCGCATGTGCTTCCGACGTTGCCAAAATCTACGATCGAGGCTTCGGTGAGTCTCGTGGAAGAGAGCATCAAGACGCGGAACGAGTCGGTGAGCACGACGCCCACGAAGGGGGCTGCCGATCCCGACGTGGATATTGGGTTGCTCGAATTCATTGTCGAAAATCGACTGATGAACGGCACCCAAGCCATGGTGATCAATACGGATCGGTGCACTCGCTGTGATGATTGTGTGCGAGCTTGCGCCGCTGGACACGATAACAATCCGCGATTTATTCGTCACGGGCCAACCCATGGCAACTTTATGATGGCCAACGCATGCATGCACTGCGCAGACCCCGTCTGTATGATTGGGTGTCCAACGGGGGCTATTGGACGTGACGAGTCAACTGGAAACGTCCTGATCAATGACAACTCATGCATCGGTTGTTCGACGTGCGCTAGCAGTTGCCCCTACAACAATATTCGAATGGTGGAAATTCGAACCAGTAATGGGGCTTTTATTCTGAACGAAGATACGCACAAACCGATCGTCAAAGCCACTAAATGTGACCTGTGTGCTGACCATTGGGGAGGGCCGGCTTGTCAGAATGCCTGTCCTCACGATGCGATGATACGCGTTGATATGACCGATCTTCCCACTTTAGGTGAATGGCTTGATGCCTAATCGAGAATTGCTGTTGTAGAGATGCCGTGACGATAAGTGGGGCGATTTGCCGGAAACACTTTCACTGATCCTTGGAGAGCATTTTCTTGGCTTGGATCATTACCAAAGCCACGTCATGCATTCGCGAGCCTGCTTTCTTAAGCGATTGCGAGCTTCAATAGGAAACACGTTCAACTGTTCAGCCATGAACTCAACGGCAATATTGATCTCGCGATCCTGAACGGCCTTCGTTTGAGCCGCATTGAGCTGTTCGGTAAGCTTTGTGCGTCGACGATAGATCGTATGTGCTGACATAATTGCCGCCACGAACTGCGTTTGACTGGCCGTATGGGGAATTACCACGTCGGCACCGTCGTTCAAAGCCTCGAGGTAGTTGTGGCGATTTTCAGGTGTGACAACTACGAGGCCAGCGCTCAAGGTGTCAATCACTATTTCTTTCAGCTGCGATTGAAAAGCAACCATCACATCTGCAGGATGATTGGCGCCGCCGTCAGGTCCCAAGCTCTGCGTGAGGTTAATTTGTAGCTCTGTTTTCGTTGACGCATCAAAGCCCCGA
Organism: uncultured Pirellulaceae bacterium; assembly: GCA_964471695.1. Classification (GTDB taxonomy): domain Bacteria; phylum Planctomycetota; class Planctomycetia; order Pirellulales; family Pirellulaceae; genus CAYYHV01. The sequence goes on along the minus strand of CAYYHV010000005.1, from coordinate 20,092 downwards.
ACCAGGTCATCGGCCAGATGCCGATTGTCAAAGATAAGAATACGGATGGGCATTGTTGACTTGTGTCCGAAAGCATCGGATAGAAGAATCGCCTAACGAAGTTGCAAACCCAGCAATCAACCCTCTATTAGAAATAACCCAATTTGTGTCATTTATCAACTCGCAAAAATACGTGCTTTGCTGAAATGTTGGCTAGACACGTGCGTGGCACGTATGTGTTCGCGAATTCGATTGTGTCACATTCTTGACGACCCTGAATGACGCGATGATGGCATTTCGTGGGCGCAATGGTTCTTGCCCGCTGTCCACACTGAGCCGAGTCGCGCGTAGTTGGGCTGCGGCTGGTGGAGGTTCGGGGGAGGTGTGTGAATCTTCAAGAAGAAAATGGATGTCAAAAAAATTCAAATCGCTGCCGGATCTGGTTTTACAAAAGACATAGTTGAGGCATTCAAGAATTGA
>CAYYHV010000005.1:8111-19614 GCA_964471695.1 uncultured Pirellulaceae bacterium | reverse complement strand
CCATTCTGGTGTCGACTACTCTCTGTCGTGGGGGTAAGGACTAAGACGAATATGTCTACCCCCTTGCCGGCCCTCAATGGTCGGTTTTTTTTTTGGCATTCACCTCAATTGTGGATGCACTGGATGACCACGACTCGTCATCAATTCTCGGGCCCCTTTTGCCCTCTGAGTATTCCGTTACGTGCTTTGTGCGTTCGGTCCATCTCAACCATTACCTGAGAAGTTTAATGCGTGTCGTGTACCCCGTTTCGTCGTAATTGCGAAGCGGGCGTGAATTTGAATGAGTTAATCCGTGCACCAGGAATGAAATATCAATGTCCAGAAAGAACACTCGCAAGAAGAATCGAAGAAACAAAGTCAATGATCGCCTGGGGTTTGGTCGCAACAGAGGTGCAGGGAAGCAGCGTAGGCTGCATGTCGAAGATCTAGAAGCCCGCAGAGTCCTCGCGGTAACGGGAGCCAGTTTTGTGGCCCCGTCTCCTACCAGCAGTATTGAAGGAACTCAGATGCCCGGTGACGGGCCGTTTCTGGCTGTGGATTACGACGGTACGGCCGGATCAAATGATGTGTTCTTTACGTCACCCGCGCTAACAGGTCCAACAGCCGACGCGGCTGATTTTTCGAATGGTACGGGGCTGGAAACGTTGAAGCTGGATTTTGGCGCTTTGGGCGCTGGAACCTATACGATTGATCTGTCTGATCCGAACGGCGTGTTGGGCTCGAGTTTGGGGATCACGCACACGGGTGGCATGGAGCTTGCCAATGATTCGCTTGTTGAAGGCAGCGAATTCGTTAGTTTGCAAGTCAATGGCGCACCGTCGACTGTCGGTGGTGGTTTTACCAATACTCGACATGAAATCATCGACAACGAGTCCGCCTCGATTTTGCTTTCCGACTCTGTGAATGAAGGTGGTGGAACGCAGAGCTTTGACGTCATTCTGAACTTGACGGGTGATGGCAGTCCGAGCCTCGCGGATACCTATACGGGTACCATCGATGACAATGTGGGAGGCGATCTGGCCTCGAGTTCTGACTATGCGACGTTCTTGCCTCAAACAATCCAGTTTTTGGCCGGGGCGGTAGATGGTGACACCAATTCGTTCAGTTTGACGCCGCAACAAGATGTGCTGGTGGAAGGCACGGAAGACATCGCTTTCAGTCTGATCGGATCGACCGCATTTCCCACGGACTACATTGCGGATACCACAGGTACGGTAAACATTCTTGATGATGAAATGGCCACCGTTACCTTTGTCGATCTCACGACGGGGGCTGATGTCAGTATGTCGATGGCGGATGAATTCGATCCTGGCGGGGATACTAAATTCAATGCCCGGCTGAATTTGTCGGGCGTTGGTACGGGAGTCCCCGTTCTCGCCATGCCGCTCAGCTTCAAGGTGACCATCGACAATACATCTCCGGATGTTGCTGAGTATGCATCGATTGTGGGTCCCCCAACTAACGGAGATTATATCATCACAGCTCCTTCGGGAGGCGCTTTTGGGCCTGCAGACAACATGGAGGTCTTCACCTTCGCGACGGGCTCCGCGGATGGTGCAGTGACGCTCTTTGATGTGGATCATGAAGCAGGGTTTTATGATGACGAGATTCTCGAAGGAGACGAAGTCGTACGCTTTACGCTGGACACCATTGAGATGAATGGGATGAGTCTCGCTGGTGCCAATACGGACTTGTTCGAACTCATCATCAAAGATAATGAGATGGGTACAATTTCGATTGCTCGTGATGAAACATCGGAGCTTGAAGGCGACGCAGCAACGCCAACTCTCGGGCTTAACGACGCAAATTTCACAATCACAGTTACCCCCACGCCGTCAACGGTTTCGTTGGCTTCCGACTTTGCATTGTCGGTGCCCGTGTCGATCGTTGGTGGAGGTGGTGCAGTTGATGCCTCGTCCGCAGCCGGTGGTCCTGTGGGAACGGGGACTGGTGGAGCCGACTTTGATTCGAGCGGCTTGGGTACTGTGTTCGTTGGACCATCGGGTTCCGCCAGTCTCGCTGTCCCGATCTGGGCGGATCTTGCTCTTGAAGGCACCGAATCCATTACGGCAACGATCAGTTCTGTGCAAAATCCGATTACGATTGGTACGGCATCGCAGACGATCGACATTGTTGATGATGATTCTGCATCGCTCGTTATCGTCTCATCCGGTGACAGCACCACTCGTGAATCCCAGCCATCGTCTTTCGGTCTGGACCCAGATGATGGCACGTTCAGTCCAGCCAACGATATCTTCATAGATGATGCTGATTTCTGGGTGGAGCTGCAGTCGACTAATGTGGGTTTTGGGGGAGCCTCAGTAGTGGCAGATAGTGCGACGGTCGCGCAATTGCAGTTGGATGCAAGTTCAACGACTAACCCAAACACGGGTAGTGGACCGACGGACTTTGTGATCTTTAGTGGTTTGAGCTCGGCTGATCCAGGTCAGGTGACGGTTCCGGCTGGCTCGCATCGAACCTTGGTTGAAGTTGTCGCGATTGACGACAATACCGTTGAGACGGCAGAGCAAGGCGTCTATGAGTTTGAGGATTCGTTGCCAGGTGGCGATCCTATCATCTTGAGTGACCCCGATGTAGCAGCGGATACGAGTTCGTCATTTACTTTTGACGTAATCGACAATGACAGCGCAGAGATTCGACTGCGAGTCTCGGACCCGACGGCAGCGGAAGCGCCTACGCCCAACGATCTGGGATTGTATGTATTCGAGCTTGTTGACGGCGCGGGGAATCTCGTGAAAACGTCGCAACCGTTGACGGTTACTTACAGTTTCCTCGGGCTGCTTGGCCCCAATGCAGATGATCCAGGTTTCTCTGGCGACTTTGCGTTCCTTGACGCTAACGGAATTTCATTGACTTCAACGGGGACGATCACGCTTCCTGCGAATGCGAGCTCCGTCTCGATTCTTGTGCAACCGATTAATGATAACCTGGCGGAACCAACAGAAACTGTTGACTTGGAGTTCACGTCATTTGGTGCCACGCCACTAGCGATCACGCCGGCTCCTGTCAGTGGGAGCAACACAGGAGTTATTGGTGGACTGACGGGTGTGGGGCATGTGAACATTCTGGACGACGAAGGTCCGCAAACCGTCTCTATGACGACGTCGGATTCGCTGGCTGAAGAAGATGGTTTCAGTGCAGCCAGTCGTCGGGTGCGAGTAGAACTCTCGATTCCCAACCCAAGCTCGGCTCCGACAACGGGCCAGTTCACAATCACCAATACTGATGTTTCCCCGAGCGATTATTCGCTTAGCGGTCTGGCTCCCGAAATCGTATCGCTCGGTGGCGGCTTGTTCGGCTATACGTTCGATCCAAGCCAAACGTCATTCACTTTCGATATTGTTGCTGTTGACGACAATATCATCGAAGACAACGAGACGATCACGGTTGATTTGTTGACCGCAACGAATCCAGTTGTGACGACGACCGTTGATGCATCTGACAATCAAGTCGTTGCGACGATCCGTGATAATCGAGACGAAGGGTTGATCTTCACTCGGGGTATTGTCAATACGGCGGAGTCCGCATCCGGCTCTCCATTTCCTGGCAGTAGCGTGGGTAGAATTGATTTTGAGTTGGCAACGAGTGGTAACAACGGAGCCGACGAGGTGGGCACGAGTGACACGTCGACAATCTTCACGTTTACGTTGGGGGGAGTGGCGACCGTTGGGGACGATTACGATGTCTTCACGTCAAGTGGTGCCAGCTACATCCCACTGTCGCCCTCGGGAGGAGTTTACTCGCTAACGATCCCCGCAGGTGATCGTAGTACTTCGATCTTTGTTGTTGGGAAGCAGGATTCATTCCTGGAAGGCGCCGAGTCGGTCATTGCAACATTGGGATCGGTTTCCAGTGGCGATGTCGATATTGATACGGCAAGCAATGTGGTTACTGCGACTCCACCCTTCGCCTCTCATACTGCCTCTACCGGCGGCAGTGTGATTGCCGCTTGCGATCTTCCTACCGGCGCTGGCTGCGGTGGTTTCGGCGGTACGGCGACGGTCTTTATCACCGATGACGATACGGCGAACGTTCGTGTTACTGCCACCGATGATGTAGCGACAGAAGACAACTCCGGACCATCGACCGATAAGGCTGAGTTCACATTTGAACTCGTTGATTCTGCAGGGAACCCGTTTCCTGTCGCGGATGTGATGACTGACATCACCATCAGCTACAGCGTGACGCCAGTTTCTGGGGGTGTATTCGGAGTCAATGGGGCAATTCAGGGGACGGATTATATGACGTTGCCTGGCACCATTGATATCGCAGCAGGTTCCAATGCATCCACACTCGATGTGATGGCCCTCAACGATCTGATCGCGGAAGGACCGGAGTATTTCGAGTTGTCACTGCAGGGCGTTTCCGTGATTGGTTTGACGGGCGTGGGGATCGACAATTCGCCGCGGCCGGGTGCAAGTTCTACAGACGGTCCTTTGTTTGACGCGGACATTGTCCAGATCGCGGATGATGATCAAGGCGAAGCGTTCATAACGACTTCGTCGGATAGCATTAACTTCCCGACGAATGCAATCGAAGAAAGTGGCCAAATGGCCAGCTTCTTTGTCAATTTGACCAATCCCGCGGTCATTGGGCAAACCGTACGGATCAGTGTGGGCGGCACGACGGGTACACCAATGTTCGGAACGGCTGATGCTGAAACAAACATTGCCGGGAACGCCGCAGGAATCGCGGATTTGGATCTCATGGGCGGTGTGATTGACCCATCGACTGGGCTCGCCACGGGATTCGCCGTTGAGCCAACTGCATCGACGCCATCGCTAACGCCGACGTTGGCTTTTGTGGGAATCGACTCGGTTACGGGACGCGAGCTTTACGACATTACGTTCGCTCCTGGTGCGACGGTTGCTCATATTCAGGTCTACGCGGTGGACGATATGATTGTCGAAGGTACTGAGAACATTGATATTGATCTCGAGCCTTCCCAGCCGGGGCTTAATTCATCCTTCTTCACTCCGAGTGCGACGTTCAACGCCGAAACGCTCACCATTGAAGAGTCCGATACGGTACGGATTATCTACGAATCCTATTTGACTGGCAGTGGCAATTCGACGACCGAAGTCACTCTCGATCCTGAGGGGACGGGTTCACCGCCGGCAAGTACGTCGGTCCCTGGTGATACTGATGTTGTTACGATTACTGTGGACAGGCAGGTCGAAGGTGTCCTCGAGATTGCCTACGATCAGAACAACGTCTCCACCATAAATGGCGACTACTCGGTAACTTTCAACACAGGCGGATCGCAATCGCCACCACCGGGGAGTGCGAATACCGTTGGCGGTCAGGGTTATTTCATTCTTACCAATAATCCTGCGGGTTGGTCCAGTACCATCCCGGTTGCATCCGTACCTGATGCTGATATTGAAGTTAACGAAACGTTCCAGTTGGTCACAGTGGACGCGGTTCACAACAACGCGGGCCTTATCGATACGATGGACCGAGGTGTTGTCGAGATCGCAGATGATGATGTCATCAGCGTTTCGGTGGAGTCGCCAGTTAGCGAAGGTGATGCAGGTGATCCCGATGCAACGTCAACGGTGACCATTTCGGTAGCATCGGGAACTCTGGCTGGTGTTCTGCAGTACTACACTCAAGACGGTACCGCTGTCAGTGGTTCATTGCCACAGGGTGGGTTTGATTACGACCCCATCGCTTCCACCATGGCTTACTGGGATGGAAATAATTTCCGTAGTGGGTCAGCTACAGGGCCAATCATCGGGCCGACATTGTCGTTTGACGTAAACATAAATGGCGATGACGTGATCGAAGGGGATCAATCGTTCGATGTCGTTGTTGAACGCGTCTCAGGTCTTTCGCTACCGTTCACGGACTTGACGACTCCCGTGACGATTGATGATGACGACATTGTCACGATCAATATCTCCGGAACCTTCAACGAGACAGCCGGTGCGTCGGGAACGACTACGGGTACTGCGGCTCAACCAATCGTGACGTTGAACAAGGCTGTCGAAGGCACCTTGGAATTCGATTTGGATACCGCGTCAGGCATGGGTTTTGTAGGGCATCAAGGCGCTACAAGTGATGGGAACGGTAATGCCGCTCCCATTCAGGATGACTATCTTGCGAGCTCTGTGAATAACGTTCAGTTTATGAATTCAGCAGCCGGCGCCATGATGACGCCGTTGTCGGTTGACATTCACCGAGACAGCTTGGTCGAACCAACGGAATCAGTAAATGTCCTGATCACGAACGTTTCGCACACGGGTTCTTCCGCGACGGTTCCTAACTATTGGACGGCTCCGCATTCGGTCGGGAGTACCTTAGCGGACGAGTTCTTTATCCAGGACGACGACACGGCTAGCTTCGCAGTTGGAGGTACGGGTGTTACCGAAGGTGGGACAGCGAACGTTCCGGTTGCAGTCGCGTTGCCAGTTGGCCATACGCTCCAGTACGCAACAAGCTTTGTGCTTTCTTCGACAAATGGTGGAGGCGTTGGTGGGGCGTTTGATTCCAACATGCCGGGCATCCAGCCTGCACCGCAGCCCGCGGACTACGATGGCACGAGTGTGACCGTAAGTGTTCCCGCTGGATCAGGCACAGGTCCTGTCACAGGTGCGATCGTGACCAACGATGATACGATTATCGAAGCGACCGAGGCCTTCAGCGTGACGGGTGGCTCAATCGCTTCGCCGACTTCCATTGGACTTCCTAACTTCTCGATCGGTGGAACAGGTACGGTAACCATCACTGACAACGACAGTGGCTTTATAAAGGTCAGCGGTACGGACGGAACGGAAGGCGGTCCGGATGGCACGTTCACATTTACGATCGAGGATGGCAGTGGTAACCCGCTGATTACAGACGTGGATACCACCGTCGAGTTCTTCATCTCGAATGATGGCGACGTTGGTGCGGCTTTGCTGCCGGCCGACTATGACATTGTCGCACCGTCGCTCGCCGGTCCACCCGTGACATACTTGGCTACTATTAACGCCGGTCAATCAAGTGCGACGATCATCGTCGATGTCGAAGATGATTCGCTGACTGCGTCTGATCCAACGGAAGACTTGGTCGAGCCAGTCGAAACGACGGTAGATACGGTTTCCTTCACGGGTCCGTCGCGTAACATCACGCACATCATGATGGGAACACCGGCGTCGGGTACGATTGACATCATTGATAATGACACGCCACCACCAACGGTGGTTTCGAGTATCACGGTTGGCAATGCCGGTTGGGTGATTCCTCAACAGGAGATCTTTGTAACCACGCCGACGGAAACGCTCCCGTGGGTAAACATTGATCAGGTTACCGTCAGCTACAGCGGTTCGGCGCCGACGTTGACATTGAGCAACGGCGACACGCCCACACTCTTGAGTGATGACGGATCAACGGCAGTCTTCTCGATAACCACGCTCGACATTGAAGCTGGTTTGACATTTGACGCCAGTGGGGCTATGGCAACTGTCGACGTCCTGCCTGGTGATGTCTTCTTTGACGCAGGGAACGTCGTCGGATCGCCGGATGTGGTGACGGCACTCGGAGCATTTGGGAGTACGACCGACTTGCGATCAGACGTCAACGGCGATGGTGTGACAGGCAGTCCAGACATTGTCGAAGTCCTGGGAAGGTTCGGAACGAACATTCCACTACCAATTTCGGTTGGAATCGATACTGCATTCGAAGATGAAGCTGAAACCCGAGTGGCGAGACGTGAGCGAATCGCAGACTTGGTTTTCGCCGGGTTCTAAAGCAACCCTGATTAATTTGACATTAACTGGTTTTACATAGGAAGTCGTTATGAGATATCTAATTTGTGTGCTTACGGTCTTGCTGACGGTGACCCCAGGCTATGGTAGCCTGGCCGTTAGCTCAAGTTTGAGTGGGTCGGGTCTGTCTGCTGGAGCGCCAGTTGCGGCGAGCATATCCTTGGCGCCAGCTTCGGCGTCGTCTCCTGTGACGACGAATAGCTTTAGCTTGGAGCTTCGACTGACCCAGGTTGCCGGTCCGTCGAGTCCTGGGGCTGTGACTTGGTCTTCGGCAGCGATTTCAACAGGCAGTCCTTTCTCGTTGTCGACTGGGGCAGGTATATCTAGCAATGAGGCTGATCTCGCTGCGATCACTCTTCCAATTGGAACGCCGGCTACGATTTCCACATCAACAGATGTGTTCGACTTGGGTTTCACGTCTACGCTGGCGGCGGCCGGAACAACTTGGGAGCTACAGATAGTTGACGATACGGCGATCCCGACTGCCGGAAATGCTCTTGCTGGCAGTACCTTCTCCAATTCGATTCCTTCGAGCCTTGGTTCCATTTCGTTTGCTGCCATTCCAGAGCCATCGAGCTTCCTTTTGCTGTGTTGCACGTCCGTTGCGCTATTTGGTCGAAATTGGCTAGACCGGCGCCGGGTTCTGCTGGCATAGGTAAGGCATTTCTTCTGTTTCTTAAAGGGCTACCCAGATTTGGGTAGCTTTTTTTTTGGTTTCCTAGAGGCCCGTGCATTCGACATGTTGCCGAGATGATAAAATGGTTGGTGGGATGTTCGAGGATTGATAGGTAGCAAGGCCGATGTTCAAGAAGATTTACCAGCTTCAGAAATCGCTGACGCGTACTTGGAACAAGGTCGCGCGGCGGATTCTGAAGGTCGCGAATCGTGCGACTTATCCGCTGGAATTAATCGTTTGGGTCGGTAATTGGTTTGCGACGGAGATTCTTGGCCGACCACTGAAGTACGTAGCCTATGCGGCAGAGATTGCCACAAAGGTGCTTTATCGCAGTCCCATTCTGGCAATCAAACTATTTGCGTCCGCGTCCGGCATCAACTGGCTGTTTCGTAACATCGTGATGGGCCCGTTGGTGCGCAAGGCCAACGGTGACTTGCGTGACTATGCGCAGGGGCTGAAGCTTGTTGGGCAGTTTGTTGCCGCTTGGTTTGGGACTCGTGACTACCAGGCAGCCTTGGGAGGCATACCGGCTTTCATGCTGATGCTTGTGGCTGGTGGATTAGTGCTGCGGCTATCGTTGATTAGTCCACAGCAGGTCGCGGCTCAGTATCAGTCCATGGCATTGCGGGCTTTTGAGGAAGAAAACCTGGCGCTCGCCAACCTATGCAATCAAAAGCTAAACCGCTTGGGTTTGGATACTCAAGGTTCAGTGTTTTATGCGGCGCTCAAGGAGTTTGAGGCCGGAGAAAAAGCGTCGGCGACGGAGAAGATCGCTTCGTTGGCGACGTTCGGAGAAGAAGACTATGCGTCAGCGCATTTGTGGATGGTTCAGCATCTTGTTGAGGGCAAGATCAGCAAAGACGTTGATCGGGCATCTCAATTGAAGTTGGCCGAAAAGCACCTCCGACGTTTCGTGGAGATGGATCCAGAGAATCTGGCTGGTCGAGCGTGGCGAGCGGAAATTTATCTGCAATGGGGGAATGAACGATTGGCATATCCCAGCCTTGAAGCGCTTGTGCCTGAGAATCCAGATTTGGCTTTTCGTATGTTTACGTCCAGTCGCAAATCGGGTGATGCGGATGCCATTCGCAAAGATGCGCTGCGAGTCATTGAATATGGAAATACTGTCGGTCCAGATTTGCTGTCGACCGAACGGCAGATTCTGGTAGCTGAGGCCTACGAGGAGATTGGCGAGATTAACAAGGCGCGAGAGGTTGTGGCCATGGGCCTGCTTGGAGTAACCGATGCCGCCAAGAAACTGCAATTGTCGAAGGTGTCCGGTCGTTTGGCGCTGGCGGAATATGATCAGATCAAGGAGATTGAATCAGCATCTGTTGAGCGTCGCATTGCATTGCTCAAGGATGCGATTAAAAGCAACGCGGTCGAGGACGAAGTCATTGATCGATTCGCGGAGTTATTTGAAAGCGGCAAGACCTCTAAGGTATCGGCTGCAACGATTAAGTCGCTGATTAATGATGCGGATGCTCCTGCGGATGTTTATCTGCACTTTGGTACTCAGGCCGCATTGGCTGGTAAATTGCCGCTTGCCCGGAAGCTGTTGGCAAAATGTCTGGAGCTTGATCCCGATCGTCCAAATGCTCTTAACAATCTGGCTTGGTTGCTGTCCAACAGCGAGCCCGTCGATCTCGACGGCGCGATGACGTATGTGAACCGGGCGTTGCTGTTCAGTCCGGAAGATCCGCGATATCACGATACCCGCGGTCATATCCATCTGCTCAAAAAGGAATGGAAGCTTGCTATTCAGGACTTGGAGTTTGCCACTCGGTTCGGGAATCCCACCGTGGCAGTGAGAGAATCATTGGCATTGGCATATAAGCAATTGCAGAACGCTTCCTTAGAATCCACCGGGACAACGAGCTTAGGCGATTCAGCTGGTGCACAATAACGAGCGGTGCTAGCGTGATCGCCGGCAATTTACTGTACCCGTCTTCGTGTTTCCCTTACTAGAGTCTTGCTGCGGCGTGATGTGAAATCGCTATCACTAAAAATCGGCAATTTGCGTAAAATCTCTAAAGTTCAGCCCATTTGGACGTGGGTCGTGTCGCAGGTTTTAAGAGAGACGTTCAGGGATGATACGTTTTCTACGCTCACCATTGTTGGCTGCAGTCATTACATGCTTGCTGCTGATAAGTGTGTTTGTCTTGGTTCGCTATCATGACGCGACGCTGCGTCATGGATCCTTTACAAGCGGCTACTTTCTCATTGGCCTAGTATTCTTTTTGGCGGCGTTCAACATTCGGAAGAAGCTTTCGTTTTTGCCGCTTGGTTCGGCAGTCGTTTGGATGCGGTTGCACGTTTTCCTTGGCGTCGCTGCGATGGCTATCTTTACGTTGCACGTAGGGATTCGTTGGCCCAACGGGATTTTTGAGTCACTACTGTTCACGTTGTTTGTACTCGTTTCTGCCAGCGGCATGTATGGATTGTACTTAACCAAGACCGTACCGAAGAAGCTCTCCAAGTTGCGTGAGGAGATCATCTTCGAACGGATTCCGTTTTTCCGCTCTATGGTTCGCAACCAAGCTCACGACTTGGTTGTTGCACTGGTAAGTAAGACACCCGCAGACACCTTGGCCGACTTTTACACCAGTGAGCTGACATCTTATTTCGTAAAGCCTCGTGGTTTGTGGTACAACCTTCGACCCACAAGTGGAATGCGGAATCAGTTGAGAAACCGATTGCAAGACTTACAACGTTATTGCTCTCCTGAAGAGAAAGAAGTCACAGAGAGACTCGAGCGGTTGATCGACTCGCGTGATGATCTTGACTACCACGCCGCTATGCAAGGCAAACTCAAGCTGTGGCTATTCGGGCATATTGGCTTGACGTGTGCCCTCGTGATAGCCGGTGTCATTCATGCCATTATGGCACATGCTTTTCGAGGCGGAGGAGTTCTGTGAGTCAGTTACAACCCTTCGACAAGAGTTGCTATGAGCGACCCAACCAACCCTACAGTTGTGGCAATGCCTGCGAGGGCATCACCTGTCAACTCGGTCCGACACCAAGTGGTGGCTGCCAGGCTGGATTTGCCTGCGAT
>CAYYHV010000005.1:0-8101 GCA_964471695.1 uncultured Pirellulaceae bacterium | reverse complement strand
ATCCGTCACAATCCAATGGGCGATGGATCTGCAATCGGTCGCCGATTCAAGGTGGAAAGTGTGAAGGCGGTCCATCTCCCGATGGATTGTGTTGTCAGCGAATTGCTCCATGTTCACCAAAGCCATCGATTCGAGTTCGTCGTGGTCGATTCGCTATGTGGTGTCTGGCGCTCCTCGTCGGTCTGTCATTGATTTCCCTGTCGGCTCCATGGCGCAACGACATATTGTTGCCTGGAAAGTTGACGCAGCATCACGCGCAAATACTCAAAGAACAATCGGACGAAGCACGTTGTTTGGTCTTTCATGGTGCGGCGGAAACTGGGTTGAGCGGATGGACGATGGCTGCATTCAGCGGTGGACCGCCTTTTGGCGGGCCTCAATCGGATCGCTGTTTGAAGTGTCATGATAAGCTCATCAAACCCGACGTCGCATTGGTGGCGCACACCATTTCTGTTGATACACTTGAGTCGCTTACCAGCTCATGTTGCGATCGGCTTGGACGAGCGCCAATTGAGACGCTGGTGCCCAAGGAAAACCAAAACGGAATCGCGTGTTCGACTTGCCATCGCGAACATCACGGAGCAGTCCACGACTTGACTGCGATGTCGAACGCTCAATGTGCGGGTTGCCACCAAGACTCGTTTCAGGATTTTGGCTCCACGCATCCAGATTTTGGCAACTGGCCCTATGAACGCCGCACACGCATTGCGTTTGATCACAATTCGCACGTTGCGCGCCACTTTCCAGACAGCCAAAAGTCGTTTTCTTGCCGAGAGTGTCATACGGATGGTAACACGGGCGCCATCGTTGGTTCGGTCAGTTTTGAAAAAGCATGTGCGAGCTGTCATTCAGAAAAGATCAAGCAAAGTTTCGGTGATGGTATTCCGCTCCTGATGCTGCCCATTGTGGATCTGAACGCATTTCAACTCGAAGATCTCGATGTTGGCGAATGGCCTGCTGATGCAACAGGGGAATTTGACGGAGTATTGACACCGTTGACAAGAAGCCTGCTCAGCTCCGACATCCACACCCGTGCAGCTCTTGATCAGTTCGGTTCAGATTTTGATTTTGCGGATATTGATCCCACGAATCTGGACGATCTGGAGTCGGTTGCAGACATCATCTGGGGCATGAAATACCTAATCTCTGATCTGGTTGAGAAGGGACCACGGGAACTCAAACGTCGCTTCGAAGCGTCATTGAACCTCTCGCTGACAGATCAGCAGGCGATGGAAATGTCGGGTCAGTTGTCGGCGGAATCAATTCGCGAAATGCAACTGGCATGGTTCCCTAATGTCTTTGCGGAGGTGAAAGCGCGCCGAGCGAATCAACCCACCCCAAAGCCAGTCAAGCAATCGATGATTGGAAACAAAGTTCCCGTGGATCATGGCTGGTGTCGCGACGATGAAGTCTTTGGGATGTGCTACCGGCCGATTGGACATGCCAGTCCCTTTGTTCGCAGTTGGCTGTTGTCGCTCGGGCAATCCGAACGGACGATGGGAAGTGACGATCTACAGCTGCTTGTGTCGCAACTGACGTCAAACACTTCGAATGGACTGTGCACAACGTGCCACAGCTCGGAGAAGAATCCGCTGGACGTGACGGGTTCGCCGATCATCAACTGGCATGCTCATCGGTCATCGTTGGACTCGAAGGGATTCACCCGTTTTGCGCACGAACCTCATCTGATTTTGCCGAGCCAGAAAGACTGTACCTCCTGTCATCAACCGGATACGGAGGCGAACGTCATGGCGTCTTACTCCCAACCTGATCCGCATGATTTTTCGAGCGGATTCCAGCCAATTCGACGCGAAGCATGTGCTGAGTGTCATCAACCCAAGTTGGCTGGCGACAATTGCACGATGTGCCACAACTATCATGTTGGTGAACGATAGTGTGTTAATGCAAAAAGACTCGAGCAATGATGCTCGAGTCCTTCGTGGGTTGCCGGTGCGAGTAGTAGCGTGGCTTGATTGCCTCTCGGGAAAGAGTCCCAACGTAGCGAGGCGCCCAATTAGGCGCTTTTTCTCGATTCAGAAACGTTGTGTTCCTCGTGCAACGTTCGCGCTTGCCCAATCCAATCATCACGTTCGATGCGATCCCGGAACGTCAACAGTCGGCTGAACTCATCAACGGCAACGGGATCCCAATGCATGATTTGCTCGTAAGTGTAAATTCCATATTGGTTCAACTTCTCTTCCAGGACTTCCGCAACACCTGAGATGAGCTTCAAGTCATCCACGTGACTTGGCCGGCTGGTGTAAACCATTCCCCGACGTTCGTCGCGTTCCATCGAATCCTTTTCGACATTGTCGGAAAGCTGAGACAGTTGGGAGTTCTGTTGACGTAATCGAGTCAACACTTCGTCTCGATCACGTTCTAGATTGACGACGGCTTCATGGCCTTGGTCGAGTCGCTGTTGAAGTTCAGAAATCTTCTGTTGATGCTCGGCTTGTCGATCGCGGGCTTCTGCGAGTTGGCTTCTCAATTCGACTTCTTCGGCCGTGCGTTCCTCGACGTACACTGCCATGCGCTCTTCGCGTTGGCGAAGTTGCTTGTGTAGTTCTGCTACGGTAGGTTTGAATTGGGCGAGTTCCGTCCGTGCCTTTTCGAGTTCGCGTTCGAGTTCGTCTGTCTGACCGGACTGGCCATTCCGCAGATCAACAATCGCCTCGTTACTTTTCTTGAGTTCGCTGCGGATATCCTCGACGGTAATTTCCAAGCGAGCCCTGGCTTCGACGGCAACGTCGCGCTCGCGACGCACGTCGTTGAGTTGTCCGATGGTGCTTTCCAGGCGGTGCTGAATTGACGCCATGTCGGCTTGCAACGGCTTGAGCGCGTTCAGTTGTTGCGTCGTCGCAGCGAATTGATGCTGATGCTCGTCAATTTGTGACTGCAATCGCAAGTTGAGTTCCTGCGATCGCCGCAGCTCCTCGAGGATTTCCTCGCGTTGCTCACGAGCTCGTTCCGTTTCCTGGTGGGCATTTGCGAGGTTGGCTCGGAACTGCTCACGCTCGTCGCGGGCAGCCGCAGCTGCGGAGATGGCTTCGTCGCCATCCATTCGCAGTCGCTTCATCCGATGATTCTGCTCTTCAAGTTCGGATTGCAGCTGAGCCGTAACACGATGAGCCTCTTCCAGTTCTTCGCTTAACGCAGACAACTTTTGCTGGTCGAGCAGTTGGGTTTCCCGATCCGCTTCAAATTTGGCGGCTATTTGAACTTGTTGCTGCAGTTTTTCTTGGAGTCCTGCGGAGACCAGATGAGCCGCTTCAAGTTGATCGGAAAGAGCCGCGAAGTGCTCAGATTCTTCAGATTTCGACTCGAGCTCCACCTCGTACTTGGCGATCAGGTGCTCTTGGTCCTGTAGTCGGGATTGCAGTTCCGCAGCGGCCTGTTGCGTGAACTCTACTTCTTCGGCGACCGCCGATCGTTGCGCTTCGGAGGCGGAGAGGTCGGCTTGAAGCTGATTGACGGTCGCAATCGAAGCCTCTTCAAACTCAGTCAGCTCGGCGACTCGTGCGGCCTGTTGTTCCATCAAATCCTGCTGTTGACGCAACGTAGTCTGGACCGCCTGGAGTTCAGCCGTAATGTTGGCCATTGACTCGTCGTAAGCCTTCTGGTCTTCGGAGCGAATGCTGTCAATGCGTTGTTCGAATTCTTCTGACGCCTGTGACAGAGCGCTCTCGGCTTTCTCCAATTCGACCAGTAATTCGGCCTTGTCGGCATCGAGTTCCGCAATCTGGTGCTCGAACTCTCGACGACTTTCGGCAGCCGCGGCTTGGACTTTCTGCAGTTCGGCAAACAGGTTTGCCTTCTCCGTTTCAAAGACCTGCTGGATGCGTTGTCGGGATTGTTTTTCGGTGGTTCGAATCTCCGTGATCGAAATCTCTCGCTGTCGATCCACATCGCCCGCAGTTTCGCGAGCCTTGATGGCAGTGGTCAACGCGTCATCGCGTTCGTGCGTCAGGTTAACCAGAAGCTGTGCTTGGGTTTGGAGTTCACCGCGCTGATGATCAATAGTCTCTTGCAGGACTTTTACCTGTTCGACGACGTTCTCGTATCTTTCGCCTGGGATGGTGCTCGTTTGTTCAGCAACAAGGTCTTCCCAGAGCTCTTCGGCGTCTTGCAGGCGGACGAGGACTTCCTGTTTCTCTTCGATTGCCTTGTTGAGTTGGCGCGTTCGTTCTTCGAGTTCCGATTCAATTCTGGCAAGTCTTTGCTGGTACTTTTCGGTATCGGCTCGTAGTTGGTCGTTTGAGCCTTGGAGCTCCGTCAGGCTGTGGGTTGCATCGTTTCGATGACGTTCGATCGTGTCAAGCGCTCTTCGGTGATCTTCGACATCTTTCGAAGCGTCCAGAAGTTGCTGCTCGCGAGCTTCCACGAGCTGAGTAAGGGCAGTCCGTTCAGCTGTCAATTCGCTGACTTTCATCTGCAGCGAATCGTACTCTGATTTTAGCGTCTCGCTAGCCTCACGCAGAGCGTCGTCCTTCTCCGACTTTTCTTCAAGTCGTGCGATCATGTGTTCCTTGTGGCGAAGCATGTTGTCCAGTGCCAGGCGTTGCTGGTGCTCGACATCCCATCGTTGATAGGCTTCATCCTTCTCCGCATCGAGAATCTGCAGGCGTTCAAGTAGCGCCGCGAGCTTTTCACGAAACAATTCAATCTGTGCGTTGGATTCGGCTTCGTCGGTGGCTTGTTGTTCTTCAAACGAAGTTACCAGCGACTGGTGCTCTTCGGCGATTGATGCGTACTCAGCGTGAATTGAGTCGTACTCTTGTTGGACCGCTTCGTACTCAACTTGAATATTCTCAAGCTCTTGTTGTACCGTGGTATGTTCCTGTTGCAGGTTGTCGAACTTTTCTCGCTGATTCTCAATTTGCTGAATCAGATCAGCCATCTTGTCAGAGGCGTCGTACTGACCGCGTTGCAGCTTGCGGAGCTCATCGAGTTCCCCACGAAGCTCAGCAAGGTTACGATTCGCATTGTTGAGCTGTTCTTCCTTGTTTGTAAGCTGGAGGCTCAGTTCAGCTTTCTCGGT
This sequence comes from uncultured Pirellulaceae bacterium, assembly GCA_964471695.1. Lineage (GTDB taxonomy): Bacteria > Planctomycetota > Planctomycetia > Pirellulales > Pirellulaceae > CAYYHV01. The sequence goes on along the minus strand of CAYYHV010000005.1, from coordinate 3,063 downwards.
GCGAATATCCACGAGTTCACGGAGCGAATCGTCGCGTAGGTCGCGTAGCCCAAGGAGATTGTTGATACCTACGGTGTCATTCTGCTCATTCTTACTGAGCAGCGTTTCTTTGAGGCTCTCGCTGGATGCCCTAAACTTGGTCCATTCCAGTTCTTGTTCCTTGTACGTACGCTCCAGCCGATCGTATGCCGCCCGCTGACGCTGCAATTCGTCGTGTAGATCATCATTCTGATCAACGAGCTCGGTGAGCTGCCGAGAGATATTTCGCGTCTCACCGCGGTACGGGTAAGTCAGGGCGTACCCAACCAAAGCGCCTGCCACGATAAGCAGTACAGCAGAGAAGACTGGCATGTTGTAAGTGAGTTCGGCGAGCATGGCCCGGCTCCGGTTCCGTACGATAGGTATGAGACACTGGTTACTGAGTGTGCGTTCGGCGGAACTGTCACCGTTTCTTCAATCATTCCGAAAAGCACCATTGACTGCAATGAAGTGATGTTATGCATGGATGAACTGCATTCTTGTTGGATTATCCTATGATGCGAGATGCGGCACGTGCCTAAGGCTGATTCTGCCAGCAATGCGTGCGCATGGGTGATGGTATGGAGTGAATGCACTCTGTGTCACTGTGGAGACAAAAATATGTCTTGCAAGCTTCTGTCGACGCGAAGGCGGCTGTTTCCGGATATTCCATGTTAAGTCGTCACATCTGCCATTCGAGCCGATTCAGTCCAACGATATGCGGCATGATTTGGCGTGAGAACGCTCCCCGTTGGTTTGGAATGCGTTGATTTAGACGACGTTGGCCAAAGTTCGACCAGGCCCGACTTGGCTTACCCTTGAGACTGCATTGCCAGCATCTGTTGTACGGTGCTGCGAGCCTTTGAGATTCAAGGCGCCGCAGGTTGTTCGGAGAATCTGAGCAATCGGTAGAATCGTTAAAGTTTGCCTAGATGGCCAGTCGATCGAATGTCCTACAGGGTGAAATCTTTATTCGGTGCGTGCGCTTTTTGTGCCGCTCGCCATCATTGGGAGATAGTCGTGTTTTCTTCACTACAGTCAGGTCCACTGTTCTCGATCATTCTGACGATCCTGGCGGGAATCGCGCTCCGATACGCACTCTGGTATGGCAAAGAACCAGAAGACGAAATCAACACCGATGAGCTCGACTCGCTTCGTGAACGCACGAGTGCCTTGCAAGATACCGTCGAGCAGGAAAAGTCAGATCGAACTCGATTGCAGCGAGAGTACGAACGCATCGTTGCTGAGTATGAAACGCTCAAAACGAACTTCGATCAGCGTGGCACGAAAGTGGATGATGGTGAACTCGACAAACTGCGACTGCAGGTTGGTGAGGCAAACGCGAGTTTGCAGGATCAGAGCAGCCGCAATGTCGAGTTGGAGCGTCGGAACGACCAGCTTGAGCAACAGCTCAAGTCCTTAGGAGAAGAACTAGCTGCGAAGGCAGACACTCTGGAGAGTTTCCAAGTTGAAGCCGCTCGACACGAGCAAGTCGCGAAGTCTTTGGACGCAGAACGCACTCAAGTTAGCGCGGCTTTGGAAGCTGCGGCTATGACGCGTGGCGAAGTCGAGCAGGAGCTGCATCGCGAACGCGAAGAAGTCGCACGTCTGAAAGCGGAGTTGGAAGCGACCACGGGAGAGTTGCATTCGGTTCAAGCTTGCGTTGAGGAACGCGACCAGCAGCTGAGTGAAGCCGAAGATTCCTTGACGTTACTCTCTGCTGATGCTCGATTTGCAGCGGACCTGCGCGAGGAACAGCGAAACATGAAAGTCTCGCTCCACGAGACATCCGAACGATTGAAGATACTGCACCGCGAGCGCGAAGAGTACGCTGGCCAGATTGAAGAATGTAACGAACAGATCAGTTCACTGAATGAGGTTGTATCAACCCAAGCAGATCATCTTGAGCAGCGCGATCAAACGATTTCTGCTCAAGCCGAAGAGTTGGAAATGCTCAAGGACCGCGTCGCGGGATACTCGTCCCAGCTGAGCGAACTGGGAGACATGGCCGATGTGAAAGTGGCTGAGATGGATTCTGCAAAGACGTCGTTGCAGTCGCGAATCCGTGAGCTTGAGTCGCAATTGAAGAACCAGTCTGGCGAACTGCAGTCTCATAAAGATCGTGCCGATCACCTGCTCAAAGAGAAGGAGCGCATGATCGACGAGATGTCCCAAGTCGGAGGGGTTGCCGAGCAGCGTATCAATTCGATCAAGGGGAGTTATCGTTCGCAAATTGAGAAGCTTCGAGACGAACATAGCGAGGAGCTTCAAAGCGTACGTGACGAGTTGTCCAAAGAGATTGTCACAATACGCCGGAGCCATGCTGACGAAATTCAGCAAATGCTCACATCGCACACGTCGGCTATTTCAACTCTGGAGTCAGATCATGCAAAAACAAGAATTCAGTTGCAATCTGACGGTGAATCCGTTGCGGCCAAGATTCGTCAAGAATTTACCGCTCAGCTCTCATCCTATCAGGTGCGAGTAAGCGAACTAGAACGTTCAGCGGCCGATCAGGAACAGCGTTATCACACTTCCCAGTCAGACCAAATGGAACGATTAGTTGAAGAGCATGCGGATACTGTTCGACGAATTACCAGCGAGTACGAAGACCAACTTGACTCGATAGCTAAGCAACACGATCGTGCCATTGCAGATCTTGTCGCCCAGCAGCAGTCTGCGGCTCGAGCTCACGAATCGAATCTCGAGACTCTTAAGTCCCGTCACGAATCCGCGATGGAAACATTGATGGCGGAGCAGCAAGTCATGTCCGAATCGCACAACGCGGCGATTCAGGCGCTTTCGACACAGCAGCAATCGACAATCGAAGCGTTGACTGCGGACCACGCTGTTACCGTTCAAGCGATGCGACTGGAGATCGACCGAGCCGGTGAATTGAACAGTTCGCTAACCGCGACCTTGTCCGTGGAACATGAGGCAGCAATCGAAGCGCTGCGTGCAGAACATCAGGAAGCGATCGATTCGATACGGCTTGAACACAACGACCAGTTGGCATCTGTCCAGGCAGGTTTGGCTGAAGAACTC
>CAYYHV010000004.1:46744-59839 GCA_964471695.1 uncultured Pirellulaceae bacterium | reverse complement strand
ACCCCCGGCAGAATCTCCCTCCACGATGAACAGTTCTGTTACACCAAACATAAGCATTGGAAATCTTACCGATCGCGCCGGATTTGATAATCTCGACGACTCGCCGGTAGTTATTGCCAGCGTGAATCTGGGTGCCCATTTGCGTTACAAGTTTATTTTTCTCAGCCATCTTGGCGATGACGCGGGCTTCCTGAACGGAGTGAGTCAGTGGTTTTTCGCAATAAGCGTGTTTCCCAAGATCCAACCCAATAGATGTCGCTGGGGCGTGCGAGTGATCGGCTGTCGAAACAACGACGGCATCAAAGTTGTTCGCTTCGGCGTCGTACATCTTGCGATAGTCCCGATACAGCTTGGCTTTTGGAAAGTTTTTCGCTGCAAAATCAAGTTTTCCCTTGTCTATGTCGCAGAGGAAAGCAATGTTCTCGTGGCGAAGTTGCTCCACATTGTGCCAGCCTTTGTTGCCGCAACCGACTACGCCAAGATTCAGCTTTTCATTGGGCGAAGCCGCCGAAGCGTGTATGGGAAAGCTGTGGACTCCCATCATGAGTGTCGTGGCCGTGGCTGTCTTCTTCAGGAACTGGCGTCGTGATTGATATGACATTTCATCCTCTCGGTGGATTGGGGCTCAAGAGTATACCAGAACTAGGCGACAAACCCTCGTACGACTGATGAGGCAATTTGGAAAGGGTTGAGTTAGACTGGAGGTATGGATCAAGCACCTACAGAAATTCCTCAATTGTCCATCGGGCATCTCATCTCCTGGACAGCATTTAGCGCCCTTGGCATGAGTATTGGGTTGGTCGCCTCGCGGACTTTTTATACCGATATCCCCGAGGCTTATCAGGTATATTTTCGCTGCACCATGATTTATCAGGCCATATTCTTTGGTGCCGCCATGGTCGGGCTTGGAGTTGGGATCGCCAGTTGGGCCAAACGGCGACCTTTTCCGTCGTCACCAGGGCACTGGATTCTGGCATTTCTGATTACCTACGTGGTCTCACACTCGGTGGCTGTGATGGCAAGTGAGTTTTGGAAAGGGCAAGACATCAGTTGGTACCAAATGACGGCTTACGCGGTCGGATTTGGTTTCGCCAGTATCATGTCGATTTTCGCCTTTTTTCAGTTTCGAGATCTAGGTTGGTGGAGAACGTACTTTGGGCTGTATGCAGCAACGAGTATTGCGTCGACGTTGTATTATGTCGTGTTTGTCTTCAATTCAAGCACAACTCAGTTCACCATCATGATGCAAGTTTTTCATTGGCTGAGCATGATTGTCATGGTGGCTGCCATTGGATACGACATTGCTCGCAGTCGAAGATGGGACTGGCTGCACTGGACGGGAGCGATTTACAGCCTCGTCGGAATCGTCTTCAGCGCATCGTCGATTTACATTCGCTGAGTAATTACGCTCAGGATTCACGCGGCTCTTCGAGGTACGTGTATCCATATAGCGACTCTTCGTAGAAGCGAACCATGTGTCCGGCTTCGCGATTGTTCAGGCGTCCTTCTCGAACCGCGGTTTCGACAGCGGCCTGAATCTTTGATGTGAGCATGTTGTCTTCGAACTGCACGTACTTCAAAACCTCGCTAACGGTGTCTCCCTTAATGATCGTGTCCAACGCGACTTCGCCGTTTTCCATTAACTCAACGTGGACGGCATTGGTGTCTCCAAAGAGGTTGTGCAAGTCGCCGAGGATTTCTTGATAGGCACCGGTAAGGAAGGCAGCGAGATAATAAGGTGCGTCGTTGTCTTGGTGGACTTGTAAGGAACGTTTCACGTCTCGACGATTGATAAAGCGGTCAATCTTTCCGTCCGAGTCGCAAGTGATGTCCGCGAGTACGGCGTGCCGGTCCGGACGCTCGTTCAGTCGATGGATAGGAATGACAGGGAATAACTGTTTGATCGCCCAGCTATCTGGTAGCGATTGGAAGATCGAAAAGTTGCAGAACAATGTGTCGGACAACATCTGGTCCAGCCCCGCGAGTTCGTCCGGAACATATTCCAATTGGGGTAGCATCTTGTGAATACGATGGCAGATTGCCCAAAAGAGTTTTTCGGCATCTCCGCGCTGTTCAAGGTTAATGTGTCCCGTGCTAAACAGGTTGTTCGTCATTTCCAACGACTGTTGAGCGTCATGGAAACTCTCCCGCATGTTCCGTTGGCTGAGCCCTTGCAGCGTATCGTACAGCATGTGAACCGGTTGCTCATAGTCTTGAGGCAGCGTCTGTGGAAGTTCCAGCGGACGTCCCTGTTCTGAATAACCGAGTACACTGAAAACCAGCACGCTGTGATACGCAGCTGCGGCTCGGCCGCTTTCGGAGAAGATGTCAGGATGGTCAACGCCGACTTCGTCGCAAACCGTTTGGATGTGGTAGATCACATCGTTTGCATATTCCTGCAACGTGTAATTCATGCTGGATTCGAAGTCCGTCTGCGAGCCGTCATAGTCAACGCCCAGACCGCCACCGACATCAATGTACTTGAGGCCATTCATGCCTCGCTTGGCGAGGTCGCAGTAAACGCGGGCGGCTTCGTTTAATGCCGATTTGACGCGGCGAATATTGGTGATCTGGCTGCCCAAGTGGAAATGAATCAGTTCGAGACAGTCGGACATGCCGTGCTGTTCCAGTTCGTTGCAGGCTTCGAGGACTTCAGCGATAGTCAGTCCAAATTTTGAACGAAAGCCACCGGAGGATTGCCACTTCCCGGAACCTCGAGACATCAATTTGACGCGAATGCCGATCGTCGGTTTTACGCCAACTTTTTCCGCACAGTCGAGAATTCGAGACAGTTCTTTGTAGCGTTCAACAATAATCAGGACTCGCCGACCCATCTTCTGAGCCAGCAGAGCCATCTCGATAAACTCGGGGTCTTTGAAGCCATTGCAAATGATCGGCATGTTGGAATCGATCATCGCCACGACCGCCAGCAGTTCGGGTTTGCTGCCTGCTTCCAACCCAAAGCCATGGGGGCTGCCATGGCGGATCATCTGTTCGACGACATGACGTTGTTGATTGACTTTAACTGGGTAAACCATCGCGTATTCGCCGCGATAATCCTGCTCGCTAATCGCCTTGGCAAATACATTGCGAATTTCCCGCAGGCGATCCTCAAGGATCCCGTTGAACCGAATGAGTACGGGCAAGTCTAAACCGCGATCCTGTAGCGACTCGACAAGTGATTTGAGGTCAATTTTGCCGTGGGATTGGCGGTCCGGATGTACCAGAAGATTGCCGGATTCGTCGACCGAAAAGTATCCTTTTCCCCAACGTTCGATTTCGTAAAGTTCCGTCGAGTCGGCTACTTTCCAAGGGTCGAGTGTTTCTTCTACCATTCATCTTCCTGTCATGATTTCGAGGCGTGCTGTTTTAGCCGCCGGATCGAGATTTGGGAAGAGAATATTGAGGACTAGGGTGGTAGGAACCCGCGGTGTATCCACCACGCAATCTACTGCTTTTCACTCACGCTGGCGATCTTGTCGGCCATCGATTGTTCGCGGTCCGTACGTGTGCCCACTTTGATCGTGGTGGTGATTCTCGGCGCCCCAAGCCGGTGTACGCGCTCGTGGCATTCTTTGACGGCGGCGAACACGGCGTCCCACTCGCCTGAAATGTTCGTACCATAAGCGTGCAACGTATGTTCCAGCCCGCGTTCTTTGAGTACGGATTGGCATTCCGCCACGTATTTGCTGACCGAGACTCCGACGCCCATGGGGACAACGCAAAGGTCAATGATTACATGCATTTGATTCGGTCCTGATCGTCTATCCGGCGGCTTTTAGCTTAGCTGGCTTGGCGGGAAACCCATTGGGATACACGGGCCAAGGGTGTTCGTTTTCGGTTCGCCAGGCTTTGCGCTGATTTTTGGTAATTTCCTTATCCCGTTCACTCATCAACTGTTTCAACATGACGACTTGATCGGGATGGGAATCATACAAGTTATTCGATTCTGAGATGTCATCCGCCAGATTGAATAACATGTACTCCTTCTTTACTGATTTCTCCTTCTCCTTCGACAGCACCTTGCGCTGCAGCGGGTTCACAAGATACTTCCAATCCCCACGCCGCATCCCGGTCAAACGCCCGTTGGCAGTGTAGTAGACCATTTCGGTACGAGGAGAGGCAGCGTCGCCGGTGATCGTTTCGGAGGCATCAAGCCCGTCGATCTTTTTGTCGCCCAACGGAGTACCAACCCATTTAGCAATTGTGGGAAGAACATCCATCGTGCTAAGAAAAGCATCGCTTTCTGTGTTTGCGGGTACGCGGCCAGGAGCCCAGACAATACACGGTACCCGCTGTCCGCCTTCAAAGGGTGTACCTTTTCCCATTCGCAAGGGAAGTGCACTGCCGCCGTGGTTTTTGAATTGAAGCCACGGTCCGTTGTCGCTCGTGAATATTACGATCGTCTTCTTGGCGATGCCGAGCTCGCGTACTGTTTGCATCAGCCGCCCGATTTCGGCATCGATATGCTCAATCGTGCAGGTGTAAGCATTGGCTGGATCCGGATCATAGGCGTCGTCCGGTACAAACAGTGGAATGTGTGGCATGCTATGGGGTAGATACAGGAAGAAAGGCTTGTCACCTTGAGCCCTAGCTGAGACAAACTCTATCGCCTTGTCCGTATATCGCCGGGTGATGGTGCGCTGATCCGTCGGCAGTTCGGCAATATCGTTGTTGATCACCAGCGGTGTTCGCCACAGCAAAGTCGACGCCTGATTCTTCCACGACTCGTCTCGTGCCGTCGCTCCTTGGGGACGCTTGTTGTCCGGGTGATTCATGTCGTTGGAATAGGGGATCCCGTAGTAGCTTTCGAAACCCTGACTGAGCGGTAACGTTTCCGGGTAGTGGCCCAGATGCCACTTGCCCACGCAGCCCGTCGCATAGCCCGCCGACTTTAAGTGGTCTGCAATCGTGACTTCGTCCGGATGCAAGCCCTTCTTCGATTTGGGGAAGAGCACGTGCTCGTGCATTTCGACTCGCTTGGGGTAACATCCGGTGAGCAAAGCGGCTCGTGAAGGCGAGCAAACGGAGCAGGGGACCATGAAGTTCGTGAAACGTCGCCCTTCAGAAGCCAACTGATCGAGGTGAGGTGTCTTGATCTTCTTCGAGGCGAAGCAGCCCAAGTCGTTGTAGCCCATATCGTCACAAAAAATCAGGATGATGTTGGGGCGTTCCTCGGCCTTTGCGATGGAAAGCGAAAGCAAAATGATGCCTAGTATCAAGTTCGCGCGTCGCATATCGTCAGTCCTGCGTTGTTGGCTTGGTTCGTTAAGATCGCATTGTCAGTTGCTGGAGTGGGCTTCGCAAGAGTTATGCTGGCGAATGGGAGTTCGTCTAGCACCGCAACCCAGCCGCTTGCATCAACGCATCCGTCGCCTGGTAGGCTTCTTCAACCCACTCCACGATCTTGTCAGGTTCAGGTGAATATTCCAGCTCAATCGAAATGGCTCCGTCGATTCCAAGTTCCTTGATCTCTTTGAGGTAGGGTTCGAAAGGAACCACGCCGCGCCCAGGTGGCAGATCACCATGGACTTTGCCGTCACAATCAGAAATGTGAACATGGATGGCTTTGTCTTTCAGCCGACGTATCTCTTCCGGCGCGACGTCAGCCAACAGCAGGTGCGAGATGTCGATGTTGGCTTGGATCGCCGGATGGTCGCAGTCGTCAACGAAGCGCACCATGGTGTCGACGGAATTCACCAGGGATAGCTTGAAGGGTTCCAGTTCCAACGCAATTTGCAATCCAAGATCAGCCGCATAGTCGCCCAGAATCTTGCAGTTTTCCACGCCAGTCTTCCATTGCTCCGTTGGCGGAATAACTTCTTGATTCCAGATGTATTCGCCGATGACCAGCAACACGTTCTGCGCCTGATATTCATAGGCTAGATCGAGATACTGCTTTACGCGATCAAGGTGAAACCGCTGCACACTGGGATTAAAGTCGATCAATCCTACGGCGACACAGGCGATCGAGATAATGGGCAAATCCAGCCGATCGCATTCGTCCTTGATTAATCGGCGCTCACGCACGTCAAGATCCATCGGGTCAGCGAAGATGTCGATGCAATCGAATCCGATCTCTTTGGTTTTCTGTAGTCCAAATTCTGTCGGACGGTCGGCTTGCACCCAAGCTGAGTTGATCAGTCCAAGCTGCATTTGCACATTTCCTTTATTGCGAGCACGTCGAATCGACTTGGATAGGGGTTAGCTAGCCGGGTGTTGCCAGGGAGCTCGATAAGCTCGCTTTAGGAGCTGGTTGGCTTCGGCGTCGCCGATTACCGAGTGAGTCGCTGGATCCCACTTCAGCGTACGCCCGAGCTGCATTGCGATATTTGCCAGAATGCACGAGGCGCTGGAAATGTGCCCCTGTTCGATATCCGCGACCGGCTTGGTGCGGTCATCAACTGCCGTGAGAAAATCGCTCATGTGCCCGCGAATCGCTGAGGCAACATGTAATTCCATCCTCCACTTCTCCTTGTCCGATTTGTCGGTGGGGAACTTGTCCAGCTCAATGACGGCATCTCCGTGCATAGATTTGCCACCGCGGACTGGTTGGAAATCATATTTATTGACGCTCAATTTCAGAGTGCCCTTGTCGCCGTAGATAATTGCAGACCACGGATAGTCCGAATCTGGTGAGCTTCCCCAACTGCGGTGAGTCCACGCGATGCGAATGTCGTCGTAGGTAAACACAGCATGTTGCGTGTCCGTAATGTTGGCTCGTGCGTCGTCGTCGACAAGGATTCCGCCCGTACTGCTGATCTTCGTCGGCCAGCCAAGGTCGAGCATCCAGCGCGTCGTGTCGAGCATGTGCACACACATATCGCCAACGATGCCGTTGCCATATTCCATGAAGGCTCGCCAGCCGCGTGGGTGCACGATGTCGTTGTACGGCCGCATTGGGGCTGGGCCAGTCCACATTTCCCAATCGAGGTGCTCCGGAGCCACCTTGTCGGGGGCTTGCTCGATCGTTTTTCGGTTTCGCATATGGTAATAACAGCAGATTTCTACCATCGCCACGTCGCCGAGCAATCCTGCGTCAATCACCCGCTCCTTGGCTTCAATCAAGTGCGGAGTGCTGCGCCGCTGGGTACCAATTTGAACGACGCGGTTCGTGCGTCGCGCCGCGTCGAGCATGGCTTTGCTTTCAAGGACGTCGCAACCCGTTGGTTTTTGACAATACACGTCAGCGCCGGCTTCGACGGCGGCAATCATTGGCAGTGCGTGCCAATGGTCGGGAGTATCGATGAGGATCAAGTCGTGTTCGACTTGCTTGAGCAGTTCTCGATAGTCACCAAACGTCTGTGGTCGCTTGCCCGATTTCTGTCGATCCGCCACCATGTCTGCGGCGCCGTTGAGCATGTTCTTGTCGACGTCGCATAGCGAGACGACTTCGACGGGCTCGACGTTCATCAGTTGAATCAGATCGCACTTGCCGTACCAACCCGGACCGATCACGCCGACACGACGTGGTTTGTCCGTCGTGGCTGCATAGAGATTAGGTGACAACGCGGCGATGGTTGCAGCGGCCGTCGATGTGCGAACGAAATCGCGTCGATTGATGGATCGAGATGAATGGGATGCGTCAGTCATAGTTCGCCCTTTTCTTCTTGGCAGTTGTTTCTTGGTCGAGTTTTTGCCTAGCGACTAGGTGGAGGATTGCTCGCGGCTAGGGAAGCTCTCGTAGCTTCATGTTGCGATACTCGATTGGCGACCCTTCAGATTCCAAACACAGGAATCCGGTCGCCGGTTTGCATTCGGTACCACCAGAAACCTCCTCGCCATTGACCCATAACCGAACTTCTCCGTTGATGGCTCGAATGTAATAGTGGTTCCATTGCTTCACACCGTGCGATAAATTCTTGCTTGGAAAGCTGCGTTGGCCGTTGGGGGCCGCCGGTGGGAATGGCTTCATGGTAGCAGGGCCTGTGGGAAAGACATCCCCGTGGCAAGTGAACCAGTCGGCTTTTTTACCGCCTTTTTCATATTGTTCCTTGTAGCCAAGGTCGAGGACTTGAACCTCGATGCCATTGGGCAGCGGGCCTTTGCCTGCGAGTAGTTCGTCGATGGATTGTTGATTTACCCACGCAAATATTCCCGCATTGCCTGCGAACTTCATGTGTCGCCATTCGCACACCATCTCAAAGTTCGTGAGTGGCTTCTTGCTGCGAATCACTCCGACTGGATTGCCCGTGCAATAAATGACGCCCTCTTTCCACTTGAATGTATCGGCTTTGCAATTCACGTTGGTGAAATAGTCTTCGCCCAACGCTTTCCAGCCTGGGCCGTTGCCGTCCACTGTCGCCTTGGGGAGATCCCGGGTTGAAGTTGCGTCGGCTTTTGCCGTGGGCTTGGTTTCTTCAGCCTGTGTTGGGCTTGATAGCAAAACTCCGTAAGTTATTGCGTAGGCGCAAACCACGCAAAGCTGCTTAAACTGACGATCCATCGGATTCTCCGTAATTAATTCGTGCTCGACTTTAACAAAGCGGCGTGGGACTTAAGATAGACCTATCTTCTGCCGCATCGTATAGGTTTCGAATGACTCCACCGGACACACCATTGCTTGAAGTTCGCTCGGTAAGCAAACAGTTTCCTGGTGTGCTTGCGTTAAGCAACGTCAGTTTTACACTTGGCCGCGGCGAAATTCACGCCGTCATCGGGGAGAATGGTGCCGGAAAGAGCACTTTGATGAAAATTCTGGCTGGTGTCCAACGGCCAGATGCCGGTGAAGTCTGTTTTGATGGTCAACCGGTTCGCATCGAATCGACTCGGCATGCGATGGACCTGGGCATCGTTCTTATTCATCAGGAGTTGAATCTCTCCGACAATCTTACGGTGGGAGCCAATATCTTTCTGGGGCGCGAACCTCGCAAGTTTGGTTTCATTAGCAATCGTGAAATCAACAAACAGGCGGGTGAGTATCTGGAGCGCGTGGGGCTAAACGTGCCTCCGGGGACATTGGCAAGTTCACTAACGATCGGAAAGCAACAGCTTGTCGAAATTGCTAAAGCCCTGTCGATCGACGCTCGTGTTCTGATCATGGACGAACCGACTTCGAGTCTGTCCCAGTCTGAAGCCGACCGGTTGTTCGAAGTCGTTTGTGAGCTGCGCGATCGGGGAGTCAGCATTATTTACATCTCGCATCGACTGCGCGAAGTGTCTGAGCTGGCGGACCGAGTCACCGTATTGCGCGATGGCGAAAATGCCGGCGCCTTGAGAAAAGAAGAAGTCACTCATGATCGCATGGTCAACCTGATGGTGGGCCGCGACGTATCGCAGTTTTACAGTCGACAAGCGAACGATGCCAGCGCGACATTGCTTAGCGTAGAGGGGTTGGTGACTCCGGCCTGGCCAACCCATAAGCTCAGCTTTGAAGTGCAGGCTGGCGAAATTGTGGGAGTCGCGGGGTTGGTCGGCGCTGGTCGTACAGAAATGCTACAGGTGCTGTTCGGAATCGAACCGGCTTTGGCGGGCCATGTTCGGTTGGAGGGTGAGAAACTGGAGCTTTCCAGTCCTCGAGTGGCGATCGACGCGGGGATGGCGCTGGTGCCCGAAGATCGTAAGTTGCATGGCGTTATTCTGGAGATGTCGGTTCGGCACAACACTGGGCTTCCGGGATTGAAGAGGCATCGTCGGATGGCCGGGTTCTTGAACCATGCTCAAGAACAATCCGATACGGCTGAGATGGTTTCCAGTCTTGCCATCAAAACACCTAATGAACAACAGTCCGTACAATTCTTGTCAGGTGGGAATCAGCAAAAAGTCGTCATTGGGAAGTGGTTGGCGCTCAAGCCAAAACTGCTGCTGCTCGATGAGCCTACGCGCGGTATCGACGTCGGTGCGAAAGAAGAAATTTATCGTTTGATGGAGTCGCTGGCCGCGGAAGGGATGGCGATCTTGTTTGTGTCAAGCGAGATGGAAGAAATTATCGGAATGTCAGATCGGACTCTCGTTATGCACGAAGGACGATTGGTGGGCCAACTGAGTAAAACGGAATTGTCTGAAGAGTCCATTATGCGAATGGCTACGGGACACTCGAGTTGAAAGCGGAACAAGTATGAATGCCAAAGTCGCCGGTGTGTTGGGGTTGCTGATCGCGATCTGTATCTTCTTGGCTGTTGTGACGCCCGAGTCATTTCTCAGCCCCGGGAATCTGGAAAATCTTCTCAAGCGTACCGCGATGTTTGGTGTGCTCGGGATAGGCGTCGCGTTTGTGATCATCACGTCGGGCATCGATCTGTCGATTGGCTCGGTCGTTTGCCTGGTGGGCTGTTTGCTGGCCATGTTTTTGCAAGTCACTTATGAACCAATCGGAGTCTGTAAGGTTCAAGAAGTCCGTGCGGTTGAGAAACAGATTTTGCTGCAAGGAAAAGGCGACTTTGCCGCGGGCGACAAGATTCGTTACTACGGTGGTCGTCGTGCTCGGAATGCAATACTCACCATCACGAATGTGAGCGATGCATCGGGAGATACGTTGTTGGAAGTAGATCAACCGTTGACTCGGGATGATTTCGTTGGGCAAGTCGCCAAGGCCTTTCGCATTGCGGAATTCACGGATGGGGACTCGCCGAGCGTAACGCTCGATAGCCAGTTGCCGCTTGCTGCACGTGACCAGACGTGGTTTGTCAACGAAGACGGCGGATTAAAGACGATGGTGATTACCGGGGCTGAGAAAGTTGGAGGCACGAAGCTTGCACTGAAGGACTCGCTCGGTAGTTTTGATAAATCCTGGTTGTCGATACCACTGAAGCGAAAGCAACGCATGCCCGTTTGGTTGGGCGTGTTGTCAGTCTTGGGGATTGCTTTGATACTCGGTTGTCTTCATGGATTGTTGGTCACCAAGCAGAATCTTCCACCTTTTGTGGTAACGCTTTGCGGATTGTTATTCTACCGCGGGATTTCACGGTGGATGGTGAGTGATCAGACGGTTGGTTTTGGCAATGAATTTGAATCCACGCTCAGCCAGGTTGGGACTGGCAAGCTTCCAATTCTTACCAAGGGTGAAGAAGTTCTATTTGGAATTCCGTTTCCGTTTTTTGTCATGCTGTTTCTTGCAATCGCTGCGTCCATTTTCTTGAACAAGACGATCTGGGGACGCTATATGTTGGCGCTCGGCCGAAATGAGCAAGCGGCGCGGTACTCGGGAATCAGCACGGGTAGCGTCACGATTATGGCCTACGTGATTTGTACATTGCTTGCGGCGATTGGTGGGATTTTGTTTGCGCTCGATTCGAATTCGGTGGCTCCATCCAGTTTTGGGAACTTTTTCGAGTTGTACGCCATTGCAGCCGCCGTGCTCGGAGGATGCTCGCTTCGTGGTGGAGAAGGCGGGATATTGGGAGTCGTGGTGGGCACTGCATTGATGCAGGTACTCTATAACCTTATCGTTTTGCTCAAAATCTCTGACAAGCTTGAATTCGCCATTATTGGTGCCGTCATCTTGGTTGGTGTTATGGCGGATGAGTTTATTCGCGGCATTGCTGCTCGCCGACGAGCGCGTTTGAGAGTCTAGATCGAATTCGCCCAGGTGGCTTATTTTTGTTTCCTGATCTGCAGTTTATGATGAGGACTCAATCATGGCTAAATCGAGGGTGAGACTATGGCGATTTCGATTCAATGTTCTGGCTGTAAGACTGCCTTTGGTGTCAAAGAAGAATGGGCGGGCCGCGAGGTCACTTGTCCCAAATGCAACTCGAAGGTTTCAATTCCTTCGGCAACTCCGACTGAGACGCCACCACAGAATTCGGACGTCCCCGTAAAAGGCTCGGCGAGAATGTCGGCTCCCGTAGCAACGTCCTCCGTGGTACCTGCCGTGACACCCGCGTCATCGCAATCCCCAAAGCCGATCACAGCCTCGGGCTCCATCGAACCCGTAGAGATTCTTGGTGCATTTCACGGCGAGATTAAAGCTGTCCGACCACCGTTGCTTTATCGGTTGGGAATCTTATTGGCCTCCGTGGTCATGATTGTTCTTCCCTTGATCTACATCATGTTGATTGTCGCGACGTGCTGGTTGGTTTACTTCCATATGGTGAATAACATTGGCATGCTCGAACATGGCAGCGGCCGCGGGAAGCTCATGGTTTTCGCGGCTTATCTTGCTCCGCTGATTGGCGGTGCCACGATGGTGTTTTTTATGGCCAAACCGTTCTTCGCGAGAGCGCCAGACGAAGGGCAACCTCGATCGCTGAAGCCTGAGGAAGAGAAATTGCTGTTCGATTTTGTGCAGCGGATATGCGCGATCGTCAAGGCTCCGATGCCCAAGCGAATCGACGTCGATTGCCAAGTCAATGCCTCCGCGAGTTTTCGTCGTGGATTAATAAGTATGCTGACCGGGAACGATCTCGTACTCACGATTGGCATGCCGCTTGTGGCGGGCATGACAATGCGGCAATTCGCCGGCGTACTTGCCCATGAATTTGGACATTTCAGCCAAGGGGCTGGAATGCGACTCACCTATATCGTCCGTACGATCAACAACTGGTTCACTCGGGTTGTTTACGAGCGCGATGAATGGGATCAGCAATTGGCCGAAGCCGCCCAATCCGTAGATATCCGACTTGGCATCTTGCTTTACTTCGCCCAGTTTTGCGTTTGGTTGACTCGTCGAGTCCTGTGGGTGTTCATGATGGTTGGCCATATCGTCAGTGGTTTTCTGCTACGACAAATGGAGTTCGATGCGGATCGGTATGAGGCTCGGTTGGCAGGAAGCGAGAGCTTTGGTGAGACATGTATTCGTTTGCAGGAGATTGGTGCAGCGCATTCGATGGCGCTGTCGGCTCTGCAACAGTATTACAACGAAGGGAAGTTGGGCGACAACCTCCCGCGGCTTATCGACTCGAAACTCGACGATCTACCGCCAGAGTTGAAGACGGAATTGCAAAAGTCGATGGGTGAGCGGACGACGGGACTGTTCGATACACACCCGGCGGACAAGGAACGCATCGCCAGTGCGAAGAGGGAGAACTGCCAGGGCGTCTTTACTCTGGGACTTTCCGCCTCACTATTGTTTCAGAATTACAAATCGTTATGTGAAAACGTCACCTTGGATTATTACCGTATGGTTCTTGGCGATAATGTGAAGCAAGTCGATTT
>CAYYHV010000004.1:22128-46734 GCA_964471695.1 uncultured Pirellulaceae bacterium | reverse complement strand
ATTTGAAGCCGATCGAAAGTATTCTCGAACATCAGGAGCAGCAGAAGCAGGGACGGAAAGCGCTCGAACAGTTTTATATGGGCAATTACATTGCGACTCGTCCGCTTCGTGTGGATGCGGTGTCGCTCGAGCCCTCAAAGAACCCCGCGGAAACATTTGCATTGTTGAAGGCAGCGCGAGGGAAGATGCACGAACTGGTTTCAAACTACTCGAATGCGAAAGAGTCGTTTGGCGAACCGGATAACAATGTGTCGCTCTACAATGCGGCTGTCTCACTCTACAAGACGAACATCAGTGTGCCCAAGGGGATGTTCGAAGTTGACAGCCAAGCGTCGGCAATGTCGGCTCGAGAAAATGCCGAACGCAGTCTGTTGTCGGCCGAAGAGAGTATGGAAGAATTTGAAGCCACGGCAGGGAATCGCTTGCTTGCAGGTTTGCAGCTGATGGGAGATCCGCAGCTTCAGACGCGGGTGCCGAACGCAGCGGCGCTGTTTAAAGATGCCTGCGACTTGCTACCCGTAGCTGGGAGCATGTCGGGTCTAACCAATGAATTGAGGGACATACGCAAGAGGCAGGTCTCGCTAACGGCTTTGCTCAGTCAATTGGAAAGGTACGAGTCGCACCAGGAGCTTATCAACGCCATTCTTGCTGAGTCGAACGAAGTCACTCAGTTGCTGACCCAATTCAAGTCGTCGCTTGGAAGCTTGCCTTATCCATTCGATCATTACGATCCCAATATGAAGCTCGCGGAGTTTCTTATTCCCCATGTTCCCAGCAACCAGCAAGTCGGCGCGGTCCATGATGTCGCTGATGGACTGACCGATCGGTTCCTTGAATTGCAGGTTCGCATTTCCGCAAGGCTCGCGGAAATTGCGTGCCAGGTGGAAGCGGCTGTAGGGCTCAAGCCGCTGGTCAAATCAGGCGGGCAGCCTCAACCAGCGACGTGAACTGTGGCAATATGCTTTACGGAAAGTGACAACTAACCTTGTCGTACCCGCTCTTTGCTCATCCAGAAACCGTAACCAAAGTAAATCACCAACCCTAAGCTCAGCCATCCGAACAGCCGCAGCCAGTTTTCTTCGGGTAGCGAGAACATCAGGATCAGGCACCCAATAATTCCGGCGATGGGGACGAACGGATAAAACGGCGTTTTGAACGGACGCTTAGCATCCGGATCGATGTAGCGCATGATCAGAACGGCAGAGCATACGATTGCAAATGCCAACAGGGTACCGATGCTGACCAAGTCGGCGAGTATGGACAGCGGCAACAGTCCCGAGAGCGCAGCTACGAAAACTCCCGTCATGATTGTCGAGATCCACGGCGTGCGAAATTTCGAGTGGACTACTCCGAATGGCCATTGAGGCAACAAGCCGTCTCTCGCAAGCGCCAACAGGATTCGGGGTTGAGTCAGCATCATGACGAGCATCACGGATGTCATGCCAGCGATGGCTCCAATGCTGATCACAAATTGCATCAACGGTAAACCGACTTGTCCAAACGCGTTGGAGACCGGAGCATTGGGATCCAAGTCTTGATAGTTGACCATTCCTGTAATCACACCACCGACAAGAATGTAAAGAATTGTGCAAACCGCCAGTGAATAGATGATGGCCAGCGGCACATCCCGCTCAGGGTTCTTGGCTTCGGCGGAGTGCGCAGAAACGGAATCAAAACCGACAAAGGCGAAGAACATAATCGCTGCTCCAGCCAGCGCTCCGACTGGTTTTCCTGCTTCTCCCGTTTGTCCCCATACGGTCTCACCGAAAAAACCAAGTCCACCGTACCCGAACGGTGCGAATGGCTGCCAATTGGCTGGATTGATATAACATGCTCCGACTACGATGACGATCAATACGATGGCCAGTTTGAGTAACACCATGAGCGTGTTGAAACGCGCGCTTTCCTGGATCCCCTTCACCAGCACCACGGTCAGTGCCAAGACGATACAGATGGCAGGCACGTCACAAACATATCCTGTGGTTAGTATTTTATGTGTGGTGTGCGAATAGTCGATGGGCGCATTGCCAAACCGTTCGGGGATGGCAATTGGCAACCAGCTAACGTTCTCCGCAATAAGGCTGAGCATATCTTGGAAATAGTGGCTCCAACCATGAGCCACCGCCGAAGCCGCGACGGCGTATTCGAGCACAAGGTCCCAAGCGATAATCCAGGCGAAGAACTCGCCCAGGGTGCAATAGCCGTAGGTGTAAGCCGATCCTTCTACCGGAGCCATGCTGGCAAACTCTGCGTAACAAAGCGCAGCGAGTACGCATAAGATGCCAGCGAAAACAAACGAAAGGGTTATCGCCGGTCCCGTGGTGTCTTTGGCGACTTGGCCGACCAAGACAAAAATACCGGTGCCAATAATGGCTCCAATCCCGATATACGTCAGTTGCTTGGTATCGAGAATTCGATGGAGCCGATTCTCTTTCTCGGCTTCGTCCAGCAAATCCTGAAGGTTACGTTTACGGAATAGCTGCTTGAAGAAGTTCATGGTCGCGTGGGTCCAGACATGATTCGTAGTTGCTTTCCGGATGAATTATCCGTTTGGGCGATTCTCAAAGCGATAGGATTTTGAACTGTTTTCATCCAGTCGATGGACTTCATCAATGAGTCCGTTTCCCGGCTATTTAGCCGCAGAATGTCGGTATCATACTGCGAATGCGTGTCGTCTAAATGAGTACAGGTGTCACGCGCCGATGGCCAAAATGTCCACTAATCGAGGGGGAAAACGCCAATTGGCATTTGGGCACCCATCTTGCGTTTTAACTTGGCATCTACGAATTACTCGCCAGGGAGATTGGCAATGCATTCCCCAGTTCTGCAGCCACTATCAAACGTTCAACGTATCGTGACGACTTTGGTCGCGGTCTTTTTTCTAGCCGGTTATTCCGCAGCTCAGACCGACTGGCTGCAGATTGCGCCGCCAACGGGATCGCCAACTGTCGAGGCTCCGACCGACGAGGGTGATCAGTACGAAACGTTGACTCGCGGACCAATGCACGAAGCCTTCGGCGCTTCGACTGGTCGTGAACCCGAAGCTGGACGCGTTGTCGTGCGACGCCCCCCACAGCCTGTAGATGAGTTACCGGCTGAGCAGCCCGATGAACTCAAAGACAAAAACCCCATTTGGATTCCCGGGTACTGGGCTTGGGATGAAGAACGAGAAGACTACCTGTGGATCAGTGGCGCTTGGCGCGTGGCACCGGAGGGGCGCCTTTGGACTCCGGGTTATTGGGCGGACGTTGATACTGGTTTTCAATGGGTGGCTGGGTATTGGGGAGTCCCGAACGTCGCGGAGCCTCAGTTTGTTGAGCAACCGCCGGCCAGTCTGGAACAGGGGCCGTCGATCGAGGCGCCGAGCAAAGATCACTTCTGGATTCCAGGTAATTGGGTCCACGGAAATCCAGGTTGGCAATGGCAGCCAGGCAATTGGTGCGCTTATCGTGAAAGTCGCGTGTGGGTTTCATCTTACTGGCTGAATACACCATCGGGGTGCATGTTCGTACCGGGCTATTGGGATTATCCACTACGAGTCCGCGGGTGTTTATATGCACCAGTTTACTTTCACCAACCCATCGTTACCTATCGACCTTCGTGCCAGCTTCAGACGAACCATCTCCTGATGCACTTGTTCGTGAATCGACACGACCACCACTACTACTTCGGCGACTATTACGACGCTTCGTACCGAGCACGTGGTTGTTATCCAATTCACCAGTACCGTCAGGCCTCCTGTCGTTTTGATCCGCTCTATACCTACTACAACGTTCACTACGGACGCCAGGGCATCAATTGTCATGACCGATTCAATTCTTGGAACAACTATTATGTCCACAACGTCCGGCAGCGACCGCCGCGAACTCTGTCGGCTCAGCTGAGCTTCAATATTGGCAATGCAGCCGTCAGCATCGGCTACTCGAAGTTGGCTCGATCGCTCGGACCCGGGCCTCGCCATGGACGTGGCCCTCGTCACGGAGCTGCCCATGCGAATTACAACGCGGCCAAACGTGCACAGGCCAATC
Source organism: uncultured Pirellulaceae bacterium (assembly GCA_964471695.1). Classification (GTDB taxonomy): domain Bacteria; phylum Planctomycetota; class Planctomycetia; order Pirellulales; family Pirellulaceae; genus CAYYHV01. The sequence goes on along the minus strand of CAYYHV010000004.1, from coordinate 42,706 downwards.
TTGCCAAAGCACAGCGAGATAACGCACGCCGACTGGCAGACCAACGTCGTCGTCGCGAAGCCTTGGCTCGTAAGGCCAACATGGAACGAATCAAGAAAGAGCAGCGACGGGCGAAAGACCTGTTAGCGACTCGAGGACGTGAAATCAAGGAACAACGTCGAGGCCCTAACAGTCAGGGCAAGGGCCAAGGAAATAGGGGGCAGGGAAACAAGAGCCGAGGCAAAGATATTGTTCGTGCAAGAGAACCTAATCGGCCCCAACCGCGTCCTAATACCATCCAGCCCGTCGTGGCAACTAAGACTGTGAAGCCCATCCCCAAAGTAAAGTCGATTTCCAAGGCGAAGTCGTCTTCCCACCTACAAGATAACCGCAAAAAAGTCGCCGAAATGAGGAAAGAACTGAATCGAAAGGCGGCTGAAGCCCGCCTTGAACAGCAACGCTTGAGTCGAGCCAACAAGGCAAAGAACAACGCAAAAAAGAATGCTGGTCGGACTCCAAGAGCTGCCGAGCCCGTACTTAAACCTGTTGTGGTCAGCAACCATTCACGTCCCAAACAGGCGAAAGCCAGGCAGCCAAAGGCAAAGAAGCCACAGTCGCCAAGTCCTGTGGCTAAACGTCCCACGCCCAACAGGCCGAGTCGCCCGGTGGCGCAGCCGAAAGTTGCGAAGACGCCCAAGCGAACGCGGTCCGCACCAACACGGGCTCCAATAACGCGGAAGGCAACCAGCCCCAAGCCGAATCGTCCGTCGCCGAAGCCCGTCGCCAAGACGCCTACGCGAAGGGCTCCGACGCGAGCTCCAATTACCCGACCGGCGACTCCCGTGCGAAAACCCTCGCGTCCTGTGGCTCAACCGAAGCGTTCGACGCCTCAACGAGCGAAACCGGCACCGCGAAATCAAAAGCCACCGAAGCGATCAAGTCCTAAACCGAAGAAGCAGAGAAAGAAGAAGCGGTAGAGTCGGGTTTTGGGCCGGTTGGTTCATCGCCCGCCGTCAGCTTTTGTGACTTTCGTTCATTTCGTGGTTCATCCTTCGATCGTCTTCGAACAAATCGCGACCCCAAGGATCGGGCAGCCTCCACCATCGCCTCGCGTCAGTCGTGGAATCAGATTCTCCAGATTCGTGGTAGTCGTTGTAGCGAACTTGGTTGATTTCGAGTCAAGGCTTTGTGCCAAGTCACGCATGTCGTCTTGTGTACGCGTAATGATCACCGCAGCGTCGATCAAGGCGGAGCTATACAAAGCCCGATAGGCGCCGATGTCTCGATCGAGATTGCCGTCTTTGGCATTCCATTCTACGTCTAGCGCGATACGACTCTTCAAGTTGTCGACTTTGTATCCCTTGTTCTTGACTTGAGATTGTCGCTCGGTGACCTTCGTTTCACCAGCCGAAGCGTAAGGCGAGATGCGGACGGTCAGCATGATGCTCGTATCGACTCGACCCTCTCGCCAACCGTTTTTTCGTAGCGACTCATCCAGTCTTGCTGCGACATTCGATTTGTTACCACCCTCTTCGAGGATGTCACTGGGCTTTAACTCAAAGAGCTCGAGGATGTCCAGAATGTCATTCCATTCTCTGGGGTTGGTGGCTGCAATCACCGCGGCCGCATTACGAACTTCTGTGAATTGGTATCGTCCAAGTGTTTTGCGGGGAATCAGATTGTCGTAGCTTGCGGTGGTCTGCATGCGCCGGTGGCTCCGATTTACTTTGGGTGCCGAAGGTAAATGTAGTCGAGTCCAAACATGTATTTCTTGATGGCCGCTTCGTTGGCTCCAACCATATGGACTGTCAGTTGGTTCGTACCCGCTTTCAAAGCGTGTTGACCCAATGATTGAGGCCCTGTTGCTGATACACGGTCCATGTCGAACAGGTCGAACTGCTTCGCGATCCGGTTGTCGTTCACCGAGAATTCCACGATGCCATAATCGACGGCTCGTGTCATTCCAGCAAAGATTTCGTAGGTTCCCGCAGTGGTGGACTCAAATTCGAGCGTCAATGTCTGGTTCTCTTTCTCTGCGATCCACCACAAGTGAAGCGAGCGGCTCCAACGATCTTTGTATTCGCTCGTTGGTTGGATATGCGTGCCGCCGCTAGATACCGATTTAATTTTGAGTCGTTCCCCCTCGATGGCTCCCGGAATCACTTTTCCTGATTTATCAAACGTCGGCGGATCATCCAGTCGCGGAGCTTGATGGGAACTGCCGACGTAAGCGAGCAGGTCGCGGATTTGAATCAGGTTGAGTTGATCCAGCTGACCTTCCGGCATCATCGAAACCGTCGAGAGTTCACGTTCGTCAATCTCGGATTTGTTGATGACCAATCGTTCTTCGGCGCTTTGCAGGACGACCGAAGATTCATTCTCTTCACGAAGTAATCCTGACACGGATCGTCCGTCACTGGTCGTGATCATCGTCATCTGGTAATCCTTGCCAACCACGGCGCTGGGATCGACCGAATTGTGAAGCAGGTAATCAATATTGGCTCGGTCCGATCCTGTCAGGTTGGGGCCGATGTCACCGCCGCTATCAAAAAGTTGATGACACTTTCCGCAGACGTTGTCGAAAAGGACGCGACCTCGGCGTAAGTCGGCTTTCGCGAGTTGATCGGCGCCGAGCTGCCTTTTTAACGACTCGATCTTCGCCAGTTTCTCCTCCGGAGTCGATCGCAGAGTTCCCCAAACCTGATTGACTCGACGGACTAAATCGTCATCGAAGGTTGCGAGCTGGCGAATGGCGATGGCCGAGATTTCGCGACTTGGAATCTGCTTCGACTCGATGGCATCCAGCAAGCGACTCGCGTAACTTGCTCGTGATGTAAGTGTAGCGATTGCCAGTGGCTTTTCTTGAGCGTCGAGCGAATCGTACACATTGAGAATGGCGTCTGGGGTTTTAGGGTTGGCGTACGCGGCCAAACCACGAATGGCATCAGGCCGAAGTCCTGGCACATTGAGCAGCGTCAACAGGAACTCGTCCGCCTCGGGATCCTTGCCTTCAATCAAAGTCGACAGTGCGACGCGTCGTGATGCAAGTGGCGAGCCTTCATCGTTGGCAATTTGTCGCAAAGCCGGAAAGACGCTGGCGTCCCCGAATTTTACGGTGATGCGTCGAGCCAGCTCCAGTACCTCCTCGTCCTCGCTCTTGGATAGGAGTGCGTACACATTCGGCCAACGCTCTGGCATTTTGGCCTTGCCGCGGGAACTGAATGCGGCAGCGACTTCACGAAGCATCGTTTTTCTCTGATGGGCGTCCTGGGTAGATTCCATGGCCAACAGCAACGCGTCTCGCGCGTTCGAGTCAGCCGCCGCCCGACGATAGATATACTGACTTACCAGAGGGATTCGCGACGACTCGGCCAGTTTCATGGCGCGATCAGGATCGGCGACAACGAGCGGCTCGATGCCATACCAATTCATAAAGGGGAGATTGTGGTCATCGGCATCGTCTGGATGACGCACCAGCTGCTCGGCGATTTCCCAACGCTGTGATGTCTCCAGGCGTTGCATGGCAGACGCCAGGTACTGTCGGACCACCTGCGAATTGTCCGAGCCGGCCATTTCTACCAACTTCGCAAGATCGCTGGGTTGATGGTCCTCCAAATCTAATTGGATCAACCAGGCTCGCAGGTACTCGGATTTGTGATCCGTGCTTTCGATTAGCAGTTCTTGAAGCTCGTCGTCCAGTAAGCCGCACGCTTGGAGCGTCCAAACGGCTCGCAGTCGCCTCGTGACATTGGCATGGGTCAGCGCAATTTGCTCCAGTCGCTGTTTGATGGGAAGTGTTTCTCCTGCGCTGCGTTTGGCATTCCCTGCCGAATCAAAAGAGCGTTCTTGCAAGACCCGTCTTGCCATTCTGACATACCATTCGTTTTCGTGGAGCTGCAGTTCGACGAGTTCATTCTCCGAAAGGTTCGACAAGTCGATACGATAATTCGATTGTTGGCCAAAGCTGACCCGGTATACTCGGCCGTTCGTGCGATCCCAGATCTGTGGCGTTGTGCGATGACATGCGTTCTTGTCGTACCAGTCGATGACGTAAACCGTCCCGTCGGGACCATACTTCAAGTTGATGGCGCGAAACCAACGGTCGTTGGCGTAAAGCAAGTCATCGCCGTGCGAGGCCACGTAGCCGCTGCCGACTCGACGCAGCCAGTCATTGTTGATGCGATTCCCATGGATGTTCGACATGAAAATTGAGTTGCGAAACTGGCGAGGCCAGTTGTTGCCGAGGTAAATCATGGCGCCCGCATGGGCTTGGCCGCCGCCGGCCGCTAACGTTGCCCGATGATCGACCGGCTCGTCACGGCCCCACCAGGCGTGGTCGCCAAGCTCTCCGCTATAGTGACGATGGTCGGCGATCGTCTTGATATCGTCAAAGACATAAGGACTGAAATGTTGTCCTGCCTGACGCTGGTATCGAGCGCCTTGAATCACGTGGTACATATGCGGAATCACGCAGGCCGTGATGAAGGCGTGGCCATAATCATTAAAGTCGACTCCCCATGGGTTACTCGAACCTTCTGCGAAAACCTCGAATTCATGACGTACCGGGTGGTAACGCCAAACCGCTGCATTCATTGGGATGCGTTGATCGTCCGGAGTTCCGGGCTTGCCGATTCGGGAGTGCGTAAAGATCCCGTGGCAACCATACAACCAACCGTCGGGTCCCCAGATAAACGAATTCAACGTCTCGTGGGTATCTTCATATCCAAATCCGTCGAGCAGTTTGATAGGTTCCGAATCCGGGGTGTCATCGCCGTCACTGTCCGGGATGAACAGCAAGTAGGGTGCGGCTCCGACCCAAACGCCACTGAAACCGACTTCGAGGCCACTGACAAGATTTAGCCCTTCGGCGAACACCGTCCGTTTGTCAAACAGCCCATCGAGGTCAATGTCCTCGAGGATGATGATCTTGTCGCGCCCTTCACCTTCCGGGGCTCGTTGGGGATAAGTGTAAGCTTCGGCAACCCAGAGTCGCCCACGATGATCCCAAGCCATAGCGACGGGTTGATGAATCATGGGTTCGCCCGCAGCGAGTTCGACGTTGAATCCGTCGGGTAGCGTCATGGCAGCGGCAGCGGCTTTGGGGGCCAATCCATCATTGGAGGGCAAGCCGACTGAGGCAGGTTGAGCCTTGAGTTCGACGCGGCGAGGCTGCAGTCGTTTGGGAGCCACTCCGACTTTGTTCACGATTTTTGAGAGGCTGATCGAAGTCCCTTTTTTGTTTCCGATCACCATGTCGGGAACGCCGTCTCCGTTCAAGTCGCCCGCGGCAAAGTCGGTTCCTACGCCAGAGTCGTCGTCGATCAGATGAGGCACCCATTCGATTTTCGCGTCGTTGCGTTGCAGTTCAAACCAGTAGAGCACGGCCGGCGCATTGGGTTCGGCATCGCCTTTGGGCCCATGAGCCCAATAGCGTTTGCCAGTCACGATATCTTTCAGTCCATCGCCATTCACATCGAGGAGGTCAAGTGCGTGGAGCTGAGAGAAGCAGACTCCGTGAGCATTGTCGGCTGGTTTCGAACCCATAAATTGATGCGTCTCGAAGGTGATCTTTCCATCTTCCTTCTTGTGCTCGAACCAAGCCAACCCGTAGCCGTGCGCGCTGCGGGAGCAGATGACATCGTTGTCGCCGTCGGCGTCGACATCGTAAGTGAACATCTGCGACGGGCCGTGCCCCTCTCCAAACGGATAGGGGTGCTTTTTCCAGACGGGGTCGCCTTCTAGAGATTCGGGTTGCTGCCACCAACCGCTTTTCTCAAGCAAGTCCTTTCGACCATCGCCATCAACGTCGGCCACACCCAAGCCATGCGTATACTTGCCGCCCGCCGTCTGGTCGGAGATGCGGCGGAACTTCCATTTGGCGGTTGGGTTCTCCGGATCGCGTTGGGCGAAACCAAAGTACCCATCGGCGCTGCAAACCATATCTTTGATCTCGTCGCCATCGAGGTCTGTGAAGGCCGGCGATTCGTTTTCGCAAACGTCGATCATGACGTGCTTGGGCCAGTAGCGCTTGGCGCCTTTCGGATTCTCAAACCAGGAAGCGTCTTTGCCAGGCCAACCCGCGACTACGATGTCATCCCAACCGTCGTCGTTGATGTCGTCGGTGTAGGTAAGGAAATTGTTCGAGTAGTTGTGAGGATCGAAGGGCTCTTGGTGGTAGAGTTGGTGTGATTTTTCAAACTCAGGGCCTTCGTACCAAAACGGCCCGACTGCGAAATCCGGTTTACCATCTCGGTTGAAGTCGCCAATCGTCGCGCCCTCTGCATAGAATTTGTCGCTCAGCCGTCGAGTCTCCCATTCGATCGACTTTGTCTGGGCGCCTGCCCAACCCGTCAGGCACCACAAATATACGACCAGCCAACATTGAAAGTTTCGCATCATTTTGTTCCTCCATCGTCCATGATACCGAGTCCTTGTTGACTTCGCGAACAGAGATGGCACGCGGTGTCGGGATTCGTCTAACACGACGCTGCCACCCCTTCAGGGTTGGAGTGAGTACCATTGGGCTTGCGACTTGGCGCTCTCGCATTTCGCGGAGGCTGATGCCATTCTGCCCGCGCTATTTGCCGCGCGAACAACCGGCCGCTATCTTGATGGACTTACTCATTTGCACCGAAACGCGAGAAGTCAATTGAAAGCGCTCCTGCTGACGGAATACAAGAAACTTTCAGTCGCCGAAATCGACGAACCAGAAATCGGCTCCGATGACTTGTTGGTCCAAGTCGGCGCTTGCGGAATCTGTGGCAGCGACGTTCATGGCTACGACGGGAGTAGCGGCCGACGCATTCCACCGTTGGTGATGGGCCATGAGGCGGCTGGTATGGTGACGGCGGTCGGAACCAATGTGACGAAGTTTGCGGTTGGCGATCGAGTCACTTTTGATTCGACGGTATCCTGCGGCGAATGTCATTTTTGCCGGCGCGGCGAGATTAACCTTTGTGACAATCGAATGGTGCTGGGCGTTTCTTGCGGTGATTATCGCCGCTACGGCGCCTTTGCGGAGTATGTTAGTGTCCCACAGAATATCTGTTACCGAATTCCAGACAACCTGTCCTTTGAACACGCGGCTTTGATCGAAGCTGTTTCGATTGCGGTGCACGCGGCCAATCGGACTCCCATTCAACTTGGCGATACCGCAGTCGTCGTTGGTAGCGGGATGATCGGATTACTGGTCATTCAGGCAATTCGATTGGCCGGATGCTCGCGGATCATTGCCGTTGACCTTGACGCATCGCGATTGGAAAAGGCGCGGGAGCTGGGGGCTGATTTCACTCTGAAGGCGGACGACTGCAACGTTGTTGACGAGGTAAAAGGACTCACTGACGGTCGCGGAGCCGATGTGGCGATCGAAGTCGTGGGCGCGACGCCAACCTTGGTGACGGCGATTGAGAGCGTTCGCAAAGGGGGGGCGGTTACCTTGGTGGGCAATCTGGCCCCGACAGTTGAGCTACCACTACAGTCGATTGTGACGCGAGAGCTTTCCCTTTACGGGACTTGTGCCTCGAAAGGTGAGTATCCGCAGTGTATTGCGTTGCTAGAGCGCGGCGATATCAAGGTGCAACCATTGATCACGGCGACGGCTTCACTCGACGAAGGCCCCGAGTGGTTTGAGCGGTTGTACGCCGGCGAACCTGGTGCGATGAAAGTCGTAATTAAGCCCAACGGATAGTTATACAGGTTGATCAAGTCACGATGACATTACAAAACAAAAACGCGTTGGTCGTGGGTGGCGGTACCGGAATCGGTCAGGCAACGGCGTTTGCTTTGGCCACCGCCGGGTGGCAAACGGCTGTGGCAGGCCGACGCGAAGAGAAACTTTCGGCGACGTGCCAGTCGTACAACGGCGATGTCGCGTTGGCAATGCATGCCGTCGACGTTTCAGATCGGGAAAGCGTCGTGAAGCTCGTCGCTTGGTTCAACGAAACCATCGGGGCGATCGACGTGCTGGTCAACGCGGCTGGGATCAACATTCCCAATCGCAAAATGTCGGCGATGGACCCGGAAGATTGGGACAAAGTGCTGCGCATTAACACGACGGGTGCCTACAACTGTCTTCATACGGTATTGCCACAGATGCGAGAGCGAGGGCAGGGTACCGTGATTCAGATTAGTTCCGTGGCCGGCAAGCGAGCGCTTGAGTTGGCTGGTGTCGCCTACTGTGCTTCGAAGTTCGCCATGACGGCTTTGGGGACGGCCGTCGGACAAGAAGAAGCTGCCAACGGGATTCGCGTTACCAATATTTATCCGGGCGAAGTCGATACGCCCATTCTTGATCAGCGTACGGTGCCCGTGACCGACGAACATCGGTCGCGTATGCTCCAGGCATCGGACGTCGCGGAAATGGTGGTGGCCATTTGCAGTTTGCCGCCGCGAGCCCACGTGCCTGAGCTCGTGATCAAACCTCGCTTGCAGGAATATTGTTAAGCAGCTAGGCATCAGGAATATTGTTAAGCCCAATCTTTGGGTTCACGCGTTAGCGTAGCCAGTCGCGGACGGCTTCGAAGCGTTCGGTATCCGTGCCTTCGGCGATTTTTGTCCGATCCAGCCCCGGAGCAATTTTGCGAAGAACGCCTTTTGCCTGTTCGGGGCTGAGTAGTTCACGGTAGTAATAGTGGCAGAATTCCAGCGTGACCCAGTCTCGATTTTCGCTGCCCATTTTGAGCGATTTGAAACGCTTGACGACTCGCGACTTGCTGAGTTCCGGCAAGTCCGACGTGGCATACTCTGTTTGGAGGTGCGCCAACATAGGGGTGTAAAACACGGTCCGTGATTGGGACAGCCGTTTTCCCGACAAGGCTTTTGAGCTCCACGATTCGGCACGCCCAGTCAAGTCGTCGAAGAAGATTCGGTATGTTGGATTCCATCGCCCAGAAACGAAACGACTCTGCACGACAATGGTAATCAATCCCTGAAGCTTCTGGGCTCTGGCAAGTTTTAGCAGAGTCTCCCGGTCTTCGCTGGTGCCGACCAATACCAATCCTTGCGGGTCATCGTTGACTTCTGGCCACTCTCCAGTCACTCTGCTGACACCCTTGGATTTTGACCATTTGAGAAACGACTGGCCAAACGATTCGAGTGTCGTGCTAAAGTCCATCCACTCCGAGACATCGACTGGCCGTTTGCTGCCTGTTACAACGCCGACTCCGAAGCGAAAACCAACGGTGGGACGCTTGCCTTTCGTCCACAACTTGATGCGGCTATTCAGTTTCTCTGGGGAAGCGATCAGAAGCGCCAGTTGATCGCGGTAGGCGTCTTCGGGCGAATCGTAAATTGCGTCCAGTCGCACGTTGCTCTTGGCAAGTGGCTTCTCAGGTTGAGTTGAAGAATCTGCAAATTTACTCGACGGTGCTGCCGAGTCTGATGGCGAATCGAGCGGGTCGTCGAGAGGCGAGTCGCGATTGACGACTGGCGACTGATTCTCGGGTTCTTCCTCCAGGGGTATGCCGGATGAGGACGGTCGATTGCGAGCTGTGGTTTGCTCTCTCCGTTTACGTGCTTCGCGAACATCATTTTCTAAGGCTTCCAGTTGATCGGCAATGGACCCTTGACCTTGAGCTTCGAGCATTCTGCGGCGAGCCGCTCTGGATGCTTGCCGTTGTGCCTCGGATTCGGCTGGGCGCGATGGCCTGGGCGGAATGTCGGTGAATCGGCCGTCAGCGGTAATCCCAGCCTCGGCCAGTTGGTCGGCGAGCGTAGCCTGCGCGTCTTGGACAAAGGCGTTGAGTTCCGCAACGTCCTCCTCGCTGATTTGGTTATTGCCAGCCAAACCGGTGGCTGCCGCGAATGGATTCGCAGTCCTGTCAATGTCGGTCAACCACTTCACGGCCGCCGGCAAGCCAATCGAAATCATGGAGTTGTAGTGATCGCTGTGGCTGACGACTTTCAAGGTCGAGTTGGCAAGTTGCTGTGACAATTGCTCCGATTGCTCATATTTGACGACTTGGTCACGCCGATCATGGAAGAGGAACACCGGCACGTTGATTTGACTGGCTCGATTTATCGGGGAAAACCGTTCGAGATCCTCGTCCAACTGGCCATTGAGCGAACGATACAGTTCGTACTGCTCCCCGTTGTCTTCAAGAAGTCTAGCCTTGCCATCCGCAACTGGGGCAAAAGCAATACAGGCTTTGATCTCTGGCAGGTGAGAGGCAACGAGCAGGGAGGCTGTTCCCGCCGAACTGTGTCCTGATGTATAGATGCGGTTGGTATCGACAAAGGCGACTCGCTCCTGCAGAAAACGAATCGCCATCCGGGCATTCGCGACCCCACCTTCCGCGTCTCGAAACTGCTCGATGGCTTTTTGGAGTTGTCGCTGAGTCGAATTCTCGTCGTACTTGTTGCCGGATATCTCATAGTTGACCGCTACAAATCCCGCTTCAACGTAGGGTAGGCATTCATCCGTGTAGTCGCCGCCGATGCTCTGCCCCATCAATGGGTAGGCTCCGGCCGGTGCGACCAGAACGGCTGGGAATGACCGACCGCCGCGCGATTTGGGAGCGTAGACAATGATTCGCATCAACCCTTCGGGTATGGGGATGACGACTTGCGATTTTTCGATTCGCGAATTGACAGGTGAGAACAATGGCAAGCTGGGGAGTGAAGCGTTGCCGGCAGCCAAAGGTTTTCGATTGTTGCTGCTTGGTTTGTTTTTCGATTTTGATGCTGCCAGTCTCTGCGACGAATTGCCAAGAAGCTGGAGTACGGGGATGGAAAAAATGGCGAACACAATGAACAGCGAGCCGCCGACTTTGGCAAAGCCCCATTTCCAAGTCGCGCGGGCAATCAGATATTGAATACCGCCGATGGGTATCAGCATGATGAACGTCGCGACCAAGGCCGACGGGTTCGCTTTCCCTGAGGCGATGGCGATCAGCGAAGTCCCGATGATCAGTAGAAGATTCAGCCCCATGTTGATGAACGCCAAGCCACCGAACACTTTGGTGTTAACCATTCCCCAGACGCCATCGTGTCCAAAGTATCCGGTGCCGAATCCCATAACTGCGGTTAGCAAGCCAATGCAAACCATCACCGTGACGCCTCGCTGAATCGAGTCATCAGTGCTCGCTGATGAGGGAGCGCTCAAGAAAATCATCGTGACCAGGAAGAGTACAGCGCCGGGTAGAAAGAATGATTGTAGCGGCGGCATTTTGAAACTGCCTCGCGACGGACTGCGTGCCGTTGTCTTGGGCTTCGGCTTTGTCAGTCGTGGACCACCGGCAGGTATCGATTCTGCGATGTCATCATCAAAACCGGAATCGCTCAGTAAGTCAGAGTCGTCTAGCAGGTCAGAGTCGTCCAGCTTGAAAATCGAAGCTGCTGTTTGCTTTGGTGATTTCGCCTTCTCTTGCTTGGGTTGCGGTGCTTTCGTATCGGTAGCCTCGCATCGTATCGCCTTGCTACAGTTGGGGCACGGTACAACTTTGCCTTGGTAATTATCTGGCGCGGCAAATCGTTTTGAACAACTGTCGCACTGAACCGGAAATGGCATGGAACTTGGTTGAAGAGGCGTTGGGACGTTGGGTCTACCCTGAGTATGTCTCGTGTCGCCAGAAAACTCAACAGACCACTGCGTTGCCGTTCTGGATGCTTTTGCGAACGCGTCCGACGGCTTCTTCGGGAAGCGACGATAGCCAGAGGGTGCATCAGGTTGGTGCGCCAAATCTTACTGGGGCTGGATTTCTGCCCCATTCGCTATGTCGGTGTGGCTTTGCGCATTGCCGGGTAAACATGATTTGAATCGCAGGCTATTTCTTATCGAAAGCGCTGTCAATGATTGATGTCTCGTGGAGAATCGCCCGGCACCGTTGTCGCAACCGGGACTCCGTTCCAGTCGTTCAGGAACATTGACAATGCCATAATTCTCGGCAATTGCCGATGCCACTTGAGATAAACGTCGCTCGTTAGTGGCTATTCGTGAAAACTCGGCTTCCCGATGCGACTGCTGCCATGGTGCGCACGAATCGCAAGAATGCGTCGCGTGCATCGGGTGGAGTCTCAGGTCGTTGCGAAACCTCCAGGATGCCGGCAACGGAAACTTCATCTCTGATTTCCAAGGGGACACCAATCAGTAGGCGCTTGCCGTAGCTCGTCGTTGCGATTTGAATGACGTCATCATGCTGCTTCGCAACGGCGGCGGCAGTCTCGTCTGATTGAATCTCGCCCTTCGACGCAACCAATGCGTATGGCATGCGATCGTTCGCGGCGTTGGGATTCGGTAGCCAGAGCATTACGCCGTGCGGCGATAGGCATTCAAAAAGTCCTTCTACCAGATGCGTCGCCATTTCACTTCTCGATTGACTTAGCCGAACTTTGTCAACCAACTCGGTTACGCGTTGTAAGACTTCCGTGGAAGGGAAAGTCGCTTCGGGTTTTTTGGCAGCCAGCCAAGAATGAGAGCCGCAAGTCGGACAGACGGAGTCTCCCGGTGGCCATGAGGAAAGCACCAGATGCTCGTGGCCGCACACTTCACATTTGAGTGGTTCGCCTTCGGGAGTGCGTGAAGAGATCACCATGCTGCATCAAACGCTGGAGATTGGTAGAGTAATCCAAACTTACGTCACCGTGATTGTAGCATCGTGCAAATGCCCCGTATAGCATTTCACCGAGCCAGGATGTAGAAACTCGTTTTTGGAATTGAGTCTGAAGTCGTTGTGATATGCTGGAGCTGTCTCGATATGTTTGCTTTCGTTTTATGTGGCGACTATGCAATTTTTTGGCCGACAATCTGAAGTTCCCATCGTAACCGCGGAACAGATTCGCGCTCTACAGACGGACGATAACTTTAAAGAGCGATTCGTAGTCGTTGATGTACGAGCCGACAAAGAGGTCGAAGTTTCTATTATTCCGGGCGCGATCAAGCAAGCGCAGTTCAATAGAACCAAAGACGATCATGACGGTAAAATGGTAGTCGCCTATTGCACCGTTGGGTACAGAAGTGGCATTTTTGTGAAACAGCTTCTCTCCGAAGGGTGGGATGCTTGGAACTACCAAGGCAGTATTCTCGATTGGTGCGAACATCACTTCCCCGTTGTCACGCTAGAAGGTGTCGCAACGAATCGGGTTCACACGTACGACGCACGGTACAAATTGCCAAGTGAATACACGGCGGTATACTGACCGCCGCGTCGTTTCGGACTGGACGCTTCATCTGCGACGTTTGAGTTGATGCTTTTGCGGGGCCACAAAATGGCGCCCCGGGAAGGAGAAAAGCAAAGGCCTTTAATGGTCCGCGATGCACTTTTCCAAGTAAGCACGGGAGCGATTGATCTCGGAGGTCACCTTGGCGGTGGAATCGAGGATGGGTATTCCGCGTGGTACCGGGTGCATGAATATTTCCGTCCAACCTGCGTACTTGATCTTCCGCAAAGCCGAGAGAATGGGCTGGAAATCCAATGGGCCTCGCCCCGGCATCTGGAGAAGCTCTTCTGCTTTCGGTAGCTTCTTCATGCAGCCTTTGCCATGTTGCCACGCTTGGAAGAAGGTTAATCGCTGATTGCCAAGCATTTCAATCAAGTCCGCGATCAACTTCGGATTCTGTGGGAGGTGGTACGGTGCCATGGCCAGCCCCAAGTTGGGAGACAGTGATTGGGCGTCGATCGCTTCGGCGAAGTAGCGAATGCTCTCCGGAGAACTCACGATGCTGCCCGCATGGTTTTCGATTCCAATCTTGATCTCGAACTTTGCTGCATGTTCCACATGGGGCTTCAGTTGCTCCACAAATTTGCTCACCTGTCGCTTCAAACTGTCACCGCCAACGGTTTTTGCGCCACAGACAATTAGCTTGCCTCCGAAACGTTGAAGAATGGGAAATTCGCTGGCCAGATGAAACGGGCCAAGATCGTAACGCGTAATCATTCCCAGCTTGACGCCGTGCTGCTCCAAGAGTGCCTCAACGCGATCGTAACCAAGTTCGTCCAATTGCTCGCGATGGTTTGCGTGGCTTCGGGGCCAGACATCCATGACTTTCGCACCCGTCTTCGGCGCCTCCGCGATCACGTCGGCAAGCCGGGTGGTTCCGTACATCGGAGAACCCAGAATGTAGTTGAGCTGAAAGTTTGCTTCGCTCAGTCCGTGATTGTCATCGGCGATCACGCGAGAGGATGTGTGGAGCGCCGCGAATCCGGCTGCTGTCAAAGTCGCAAATTGACGACGTGATAGATTCATTTTGCCCTCATCGAACTGGAGTAAACAGCCCAGCCAACTTGCGACTTTACTGGATGCGAGTATCGGCTCTATGCTATCTTCTAAACCATGAACAAACCATCACGCAGAACTTTCGTGAAAGCCGGTGCAGTTTCTCTCGCGTCGGCGATGGGCGTCCATTCGTTTGCAGCACCCCAGGAAAAGTCGCGGAACATCAACGAACGACTTCGCGTCGGTTGCATCGGCATGCGGTATCAGGGCTCCGTCATTGCCCATAAGGCACAAACGCACGGCGACATCGTCGCGATCTGCGACGTTGATCGACACGTACGCGAACAGTCGCGGGCCAGCTTCGGTAGTACGCCGTCGATCTGCGAAGACTATCGTGACTTGCTATCAAAAGCCAATGTAGACGTCGTCACCATCGGGACTCCAGATCATTGGCACGCCAAGATTCTTGTCGATTCGGTTCGCGCCGGTCTCGATGTCTATTGTGAAAAGCCGTTGACGCTAACCATTGATGAAGGGAAGCATATTCGAAAAGCTGTTGAAACAAACAAGCGGATTGTCCAAGTCGGCTCGTGGCAACGAAGTGATCACCGATTTCGGCTGGCCGTTGAAATGGTTCGGCAGGGACGCATCGGCAAGTTGCAGCGAGTCGAAGTGGTGTTGGGCAAGAATCAGCAGGGTGGACCATTCAAAATCGACCAGCCGCCACCGCAATTGAATTGGGATTTATGGCAAGGGCCCACTCCCGAAGTACCATTCATGCACGAACGTTCACATTACACGTTTCGGTGGTGGTATGCATACTCGGGCGGCCAAATGACGGACTGGGGAGCGCATCATTTAGATATCGCTCAATGGGCGATCAACGAGTATCCAACAAGGATTAAGACGACCGCCAACTTTCCAACCGTCGAAAACGGTTATGACGTCGCGCGCGACTTCTTCGCCGAATACAACTATCCAAGTGGCGTCGTCATGACGGTCAAAGACCATGGACGCAATGGGATCATGTTTGTTGGAGATGCAGGGCGAATCTTCGTAAATCGTGGCGTGATTTCTGGCAGGCCTGTGGAGTCCCTGAAGAGCAATCCGCTGCCGCGTCGTGACTTTCAAGTGTACGGGCATGACAATCTGGATCGTCCGCAACGTCTTGGGAAACTCGATGCGATCAACAACCACATGGGCAACTTCTTTGATTCGATAAGGACTCGCGAGCAACCAATCTCTGACATTGAGAGTCAACATCGTAGCGTGTCGACCTGCCACCTCGGAAACATATCGATGTGGGAACAGCGTGAATTGCAGTGGGATTCTAAGGCCGAGAAGTTCGTCGACGACGTGATCGCTGACAAGCGACTGAGTCGCGAACGGCGAGACGGCTATGGGCTGGATTCTTAGCCTGCATCTCAAACGTGGCCGGCAACAAGGTCGCCGGCATGAACAACGTGCTCGTTACCGGCCTACAAGCGTGCATTTACGCGAGGACGTCTTGCACGACGTTGCCATGTACGTCGGTTAAGCGAAAGCGACGACCTTGGTATCGGAATGTTAGCTGCTCATGGTCGATTCCAAGCAGATGCATCATTGTGGCATGCAAGTCATGAACATGGACGGGATTCTCGGCGATATTGAAACCGTAATCGTCGGTGGCTCCGTAGCTCATGCCCGGTTTGACGCCGCCGCCAGCCATCCAGATTGAGAAACAACGGCCATGATGGTCGCGGCCAAAATTGCTGGAGAGTTTACCTTGGCAATAATTGGTCCGGCCGAATTCACCGCCCCAAATGACCAGAGTGTCATCCAGCATGCCGCGTCGCTTCAGGTCGTTAACCAGTGCCGCTGAGGCTTGATCGGTTTCGCCACACTGATTTTTTAACCCACCCGGTAGTCCACCGTGATGGTCCCAGCCTTGATGGAACAACTGGATATAACGTACGCCACGTTCCGCCAGCCGCCGAGCCAGCAGGCAGTTGGCGGCGAACGACCCCGGATCGCGCGAGCCTTTGCCGTACTCTTCAAAAACGTAGTCGGGTTCGTCCGACATGTCGGTGACTTCGGGGATCGACGTCTGCATGCGGTAGGAAAGTTCGTATTGTGCAATTTGCGTTTCCACGTGCGGATCCGACTGTTCTGCCAGCCGCATTTCGTGCAGCTTGCGAACGGCATCCAGCATGCGGCGTTTGCTACGCTGGTCGATGCCCGTCGGGTTGTTGAGGTACAAAACGGCATCATCGCCAGACCGGAATCGCACGCCTTGATGTTTCGATGGCAGGAATCCGCTTCCCCATAAACGCGAAACCAGCGGTTGGCCTCCTTTGTTCTTGGTGACCATCACCACAAAACTGGGCAAGTTCTCGTTGGCTGTACCCAATCCATAATCCAACCAGGCACCGGCACTGGGACGCCCGGGGAATTGGGATCCCGTCATGAAGAAGGTGACGCCGGGTCCATGATTGATGGCTTCGCTATGCATCGACTTGATATAGCAAAGGTCGTCAGAAATCTTGGCGATGTGGGGGCACATGTCGCTGACCCACGCGCCGCTCTGTCCATGCTGCTTGAATTTGAAAGGAGAACCGACCAGCGGCAAACTGGATTGGTTTCCGCTCATTCCCGTCAGTCGCTGACCCCCACGGACTTCCGGCGGAAGTTGTTGTCCGTGAAGTTTATTCAGCAGCGGTTTGTGATCAAACAAATCCATTTGCGAAGGCGCGCCCGCTTGAAACAGATAGATAATACGTTTGGCTTTGGGAGGCACATGCAGTCGCTGGAGCGATCCGGTTGCTGCATTTGCTTTGTCGGCGGACATCAGATCGGCCAGTGCAATACCACCAAGCCCCATTCCAAACTGGTTGAGGAAGCGCCGGCGGCTGACGCCCAATGTCGATTCGTTTCCCGTGCAAAGATGCTTCATGTCAGTTTCCAGGTTATCGCTTCATGATGGATTCGTCATAAACCAGTAGCGAATTGGCGACGGCAGTCATCGCCGCCAGGCTGGTTTTGTCGACGCCGCTGGCCACTTTGGATTCGCCAACGGCGAGGTAATTGGCTGCAGCGTCGGGAGCCGTTTCGAAATGTTTTTTCTGCGCGTCATACAAAGACATCAAGACCGATGACTCGTTGTTCGAAGGAGACCGCCCAGTCATCATTCGGAACAACTCGTCGATCGCTGCAGCTTTGTTGTCACCATGCTGCTGGAGCAACGATTGGCTGAGCGAGCGGGCGGCTTCGACAAACTGAGGCCCGTTCATCAGCACAAAGGCTTGGAGCGGTGAGGACGTGCGTTCTCGTTTGACACGACAGACATCCCGTTTGGAGGCGTCCAACGTCATTAACGCGGGCGCCGGCCCTGTGCGCTTCCAATAGGTGTAGAGGCTGCGACGATAGAGACCATCGCCTTTGTCCTTCGCCGTTGGCTTGAACGAAACTTCGACTTCGTAGGGCTTTGCCGGAGGACCACCGGTCTTGTTCACGAGCAGCCCACCGAGCTGTAACGCATTGTCACGCAGCATTTCGGCGCTCAGCCGATGAGCCGGATAATGGGATAACCACTTGTTTTCCGGATCGTTGGTCCGCGCCAACTTCGATACCGTGGAAGACTGCTGGTATGTCGATGACATCACGATGTTCTTGATCAGCCGTTTGACGTCCCAGCCGTTGTCGACGAAATCCCTCGCCAGCCAATCCAACAGTCGAGGGTGAGTCGGGCGAGCCCCTTGGGTGCCAAAGTCTTCGGGGGTGCGGACCAGCCCATGCCCGAAGAGCATCTGCCATAGTCGGTTTACGGCAACGCGTGAAGTTAACGGGTGATCATCGGACGTTAACCATGTGGACAGCCCCCAACGATTGGGTGCCAGTTCATCTGGGAATGCCGGCAGCGCGGATGGCGTACCTTCGGAAACCTCTTCGCCGCGAGCATCGTACGAACCGCGGTTCAAGAAATATGACTGACGGGGGACTGGACGTTCCGCCATCACCATGATTTCTTCCAGCTTGTCTTGAAGCTCAAAGTACTTCTTGCGCGCGGACTCAAGCTGCCTGCGTTGCTCGCCAAACGTTTTGTCGACGGTTGATAGATAGTATGCCTTTAGTCGTTTATCGCCATCGCCAGTCGCAGTGATCGCGTCGCCCGTGAAAACGTGTTGAGCCTCGATGTCGGTCAGTCGCCGATCGAAGACTTTGAATTCATCAACCAATCCATTGGTGAATCCTCGATCGCGGAACCGCTCGCCGATCGCAATGTTATCTCCGCCGCCACCGGCGAACTGCTTGTACAAGTTGTCGCGGATGACTTCGGTTTTGGTGAGCTGCCCGTCGATGAACAATTGGACTCCGTCAGCGCGGCTGGAACCGTCATAAGTCACCGTGACATGCTTCCACGTTGATGTCGGCAGTGATTCGGTTGCGCGAATGCGGATGGCGTTGCCGGGCCAGAAGTGAATGAGCGAAAAGCTCAAGCGGCCTTCTTCAATCAACAATTGGTAACCACGACTGGCGGCGTCCGTCCAAGCGCGGGACCGATGGAAAACGACGGCCCGGTCTTTGAGGTCCGGCGTTTGCATCCACAGCGAGATCGAAAACGATTGCCAACGTCGGAAGTTGCCGACTTTTAGGCCCACGGCATCATCGCCGGAGAGTTGGACGGCTTTGCCAACGCGCCCGTCGACTTGTTTGTTAGCACCGCTGATGCCCGTCTCAAAATCCATGTGAGCGACTCGGCCAACGACGTCGAGAGATTCCGTCGACTGGCTGCCCTTCGGATCAGCCACGGTTAGCTGGCTAAGCCACTCTTGAAATGCCGATTCGCGTTCTTCCGTCAGTGCTGCGAGTTTGGCTTCCTCAGCCTCAATCGACTTGGCAAGCTCGACAAGTTGCTTTTTCTGTTCAGGTTTAGGCAGTCGCAGCGTAGGCGTGGGGATCGAGTTGGTGAAGTACGAGTACAAACCGGCCTCGTCGACGTTGTCGAAGAAGGCGCTGAGCTCATAAAACTCACGCTGAGATAGTGGATCGTATTTGTGGTCATGGCAGCGACAACATTCCATCGTTAGACCGAGAAATGCCGTGGCAAATGTTTGCGTCCGGTCGACGACGTATTCGATGCGAAACTCTTCTTCGACGCTGCCCCCTTCGACTTTCTGCGGATGCAGCCGATTGAAGGTCGTGGCCAGAATGTCGTCTTGGGTTGCGTTGGGCTTGAGGTCACCAGCCAACTGGAGCGTCACGAATTCGTCGTAGGGCAGGTTTTTATTGAAGGCGCGAATGACCCAATCTCGCCATGGCCAGACGAAACGATCGCGATCGACCTGGTAACCATAAGTGTCGCTGTAGCGGGCAACATCCAGCCAATCCGTGGCCATGCGCTCGCCGAACTTCTCCGATGCCAGCATCTTATCGACCAACGTCTCATAAGCCTTCGGCGAGTCGTCGCCGAGAAATGCGTCAATCTCCTTCAGAGTGGGCGGCAAACCCCGTAGGTCAAAACTCAGACGCCGAATCAATCGCTCGCGATCGGCTGCCTTCGCTGGTTCAAGGCCCTCGGCTTGCATTCGTTGCAATACGAATGCGTCAATCGGCGACTTGCCCCAATCCAATTTCGTATCTGGGACATTCGTCGTTTTCGGGAGTGGTTGAAACGACCAGTGTTTGGACCACGTGGCTCCTTCCGCGATCCACTGCTTCAGTCGACTGACTTCTGCTGCAGTTAGGCGCAGGTTAGATTCGGGCGGCGGCATCAGGAGGTCGGCGTCATCGGAAATAATGCGAGCAATCAGTTCGCTGTCGTCAGGATCGCCAGCAACGATCACAGATTCTTTTGCGGCTTGCTCGTCGTCCAATCGTAAGTCGGCCTGTCGAGCTTCTTCGTCGGGACCATGGCAGATAAAGCAGCGGTCAGAAAGAATCGGTCGGATATCTCGATCGAAATCGATGGCTTCGGCAAGCGATACACTCGGGGCCGACAATGAAATGGCGATGAGGCAAAGTGCTCTTCCTGGAAATCTCATCGTCGGCTCGTCAGTGTGGGAAGTAGTAGGAGTGGGGTGTCGTCGTTTCTGCCAGTACATTCAGCTTTCCTATTGTACACGGCTGGTCCATGTGAATTGGACCTCTATCGCGCGATATAGGAGTGGAAAAAAGCCGTTGATTCTGGGATACTCGTAGGGTTCATTCGCATCTATTCAGGCGATTGTTGATTCCGCAGAGGGCAGGCAAGGGGCGTTCAGGATCATACACGAATAGTTTGGGAGTCATCGGCTATGCACAGCTCACAGGGTACTCAGGTTCGTTCCGCTTTCACGCTGGTGGAGCTGCTCGTTGTTATTGCCATCATCGGAATTCTTGTGGCCTTGTTGTTGCCTGCCGTTCAGCAGGCTCGCGAGTCGGCAAGGCGATTGCAATGCACGAACAATGTGAAACAGCTCTCGCTGATGGC
>CAYYHV010000004.1:7701-22118 GCA_964471695.1 uncultured Pirellulaceae bacterium | reverse complement strand
TCGGGCGTTCCCCTATGGTCGCAAGTATGACATCTGGGATACCTACAGTTGGTTGCAACCCTGTCTGGCTTATCTGGAAGAGACCTCAATCTACGATGACTATTGGACGCTGAACGAAAAGGGGTTTGTGCAGCAGACCCCGGGTCCCAACGGTCCCATCGGAAGCGACCCAAGATTGCAACGTGCGAGGCATGCATTGATCCCTGGTTATTATTGTCCAACGGATCGTACACCGGCGGCCAACGAAATCGATACGGCAGCCTACGGTTTTTATCGAGGCAACTATCGCGGATGCACTGGAACCGGTGACATGTATGGTGCCCGCATTAACGCGGGCGACCTCGGTCCGATAGGATTGGGAATCTTTGGTGTATTGAATGGCCAAAGCGTTGATCCTGGTGCGGAAGTCCAAACCAAAGGGTGCCGTATTCGTCAGATTGCGGATGGAACTTCCAAGACTGTCATGCTTTCTGAGGGGATTGTACCGCTGTTCGAAGGGTGGGGAGGTGCGTTAGGCGAAACCATCTATGGAAACATGGGCGGGGCACTGATGTCGAACACGCTGACTCCGAATTCGTCTTCGCCGGATCTCGTTTATGGCCCTTGCCCCCGCCAATTGGGCGACACCGGATATACTGCTCCTTGCAGCAGTCGCGGAAGCGGTTCATGGTGGCGTCCCAACGCCCGAGGCTCCCATGCCGCCGCCCGTAGCAAGCACCCCGGTGGTGCCACGGTCGGCATGGCTGATGGTTCGGTTCATTTTGCGACTGACGGCATCGACTTTGTCATCTGGCGTTCCTTAGGGACTCGGAAAGGCAAGGAAGTCGCATCAATTACCGTACAATAAGTCACCACGACCGTTTTCGGATCAGGAGAGTTATCGTGAACGCGGTTCGCATCAAGTCGTTATTGGTTCTCTTCACGCTTCTTGCGGTAGGATGCGAAAGCGACGGTTTGTCATCGCTTAGCGGCACAATCACATTCGCTGGCAATCCCGTTGCTAGTGGGTCGTTGAATCTTGTCCCCAAGGCTGGTGGCCCCAACGTGGGCTCGGCCATCGTCGATGGCGCCTATGTGATTGAAGACATCCATCCGGGCAAATACAAAGCCAACATTATGGGTTTTGAGCAGGGCAAGGTCGTCACCAGCCAAGCGGAGCTCCAGCGCATGGCAGAAGCCGGTGAGACTCCGGGCGAGCCCCGTGAGATTCCAGGTAACGCCAAAGGCAACGGTATCGAATTCGAAGTCACGCCTGGAAAAAATACGCGCGATTTCGCGCTGACCCCTTAGGTCGGCGACACTTTTTCGTAGTTCTCACGAGAACATTCTATTTCTCGTGACCAGATTCGATCTCGAATCCGCTTTACCAATGGCTTCTTCATGGAAGCCGGTAAATAACACCCACGAGGTCGAAACTCATGTTCACCGCAGCGCTCAAGGTTTGTCTAACGTCAGTCGTTTTCCTCATCGTCCTTGGAGGTCACCGATTGATGGCCCAATCGGAACCGCATCCTGAAGAGACGGCTGCGATTGGCCATTTTGAGAATGCGAAGAAAGCCGTCGCCGAAAAAGATTTTGGAAAGGCGATTGCGGAACTGAAAGTGGCTACGACGCTCGTGCCCAAATCAGCGGAGTACCACTACGAACTGGCGATGGCCCACTTGGCCGCCGAGGATTTGCCGAATACCTGGGGCTCGTTGCGAGTCGCTGCAAGGTTGTCGCCTGGCGATCCGAAGATTACCGGCGCCTTTGGGCGCTATTGGAGCATCTTCGATTCCAAGGGCTTGTTCAACGTCAACGTACCAATGGACAAAGTCGTCCAAGTGCTCGGCAAGCCGGATCAAGTGGTTCCGATTCAGAACCGTCAGCGATACGTCTACGCTTACTACGGTCTTGATAGCGTCGGCGGTAAAATCGAAGAGATAATCGACTTGCGTGGAATGAAGTCGCATCACGTGAATCCCACTGAACAAGTCAAAATCAAGCTCGACGGTCGAGACTGGTCGAGAAACTATGCCATCAACAATCAGATGGTGAACACGATTGAGTACACGCTGCCGGGCCAGCAGGTTCAGAATTACAAAGAGCTTATGAGCCTGCAACGCTTTCATCGACCTGCGGCACGAAGATCGCAACGACCAAAAGATGTGGTCGAGAACATGATGGCCAACCTGGCAAAATCAAATCCCGATCGCAAGTATCGCATCATCGAAGAGGATGATGCATCGGCACTCTATGAATGGTCGACGGCGGGAAGCGAAAACTCGGATGCTCAATACGAAGTCGCCAAAGTGCTTTTTGGCGATCAAGATATGCATCGTATCGCTTACGTGAACAAAACGAATTCGATGGACAAGGCGGCTCGTGAACAATGGGTGGCGATTCTTCGAGACGCGAAGTTGGGGCCGTATCGTAATACGTCGCAGGCTTCGTCTCAGGATGCACCAGTTGCGGCAAACCAGTTGTCGCAGCAGGAAAGTCGACTGTTGGCATGGCGACTGGGCAGCAAGCTTAGCGGCGCTGCGATAATGCACAGCCGCGGGGCCGACCCAGCCAAAACAGCCACAACGTTTGAGTTGGCTCAGAAAGCCGCCAAGTCCCTGGGGCTATCGGTGGCTGAACTACCAGCGCTCGTTGGTGACGAGATCAAGGATACGGTGCAAGCGATTGAGTATCTGTTGGCTGGAAGCGGCCGGCAGCTGCATTCGCAACTGGTCACCAAATACGGTCGCCCGCATGCGGCTTTGTTAGAAGTCGCTATCAAATCCAATCTGCTCACCATCATGTATTCACCAGGTGATTCCTCTGCGAACGCAGCGGCTCAAGCCATCGAGCGTCGCGCGCCTCACGCGGAGTTGCCGGAGCAAGTCTGGCAACCCTTGACGCGTGGTGTCGGCAAGGAGCTGGAGCGACGTTCTGTCGTGCTCATGGTGTTGAAGATGCATGCAGATGTGGAGAACCTCCTCAGTCGGTAGCCACGGAGTGGCGACAGCACATAGCCCACGGCGTCAGCCGTGAGGTTTCGTGGGGCTTGATCGAAACCCCAGCCCGTAGGGGCGACAGCAACCTCGATGCCGTCGCTGCGGGACGAATTGCTTTTTATTCGTGACACCCATGGCGGACGCCATGGGCTAAGTGCTTTGACGCTCGCGAAGGTGCTGTGCCCTGCAATTGCGGAATTCTCCAACGAGTTTTTTAAATAATTATTGGCCGCATCCTGTCCAAAAACGGCTGTGCACGTGTGCCAGAACCAGAACACCGAGAACTCGCGATGATGATACGACAAACATGCATGCTCGCCGTAATGACGGTCGCCATAAACTTTTCCCTGGCCAATGCGCAAAACACACCCGTTATGGAACTTGCGTCAGTCATGCATGGATTAGATGTCTATCATCGAACCGGAGTGCTCAAGCTCGAAGGCAACGAAGCCGTTACGGCGGTTTTTCTCCCGCCGAATTCGACGGTCGACGCCGTCATTACCAAGGCGGGATCGAAGACGCCGTTGCATCGACAGGACTTCTATATCATCCCGGTCAATAGGGCTTTCTCGTCCATCGAAGCCCGAGGCAAGCACAAGGAATTTACCTTTCCTGGACCAGGCGACTATGTCGTAACTTATCTTGCGAACGGTAAAGTCATGACGCAAGTCCCGTTTTCCGTCGAAACCAAAACGAACGATGATGCCTTTGATCCCAAGACTTACTGGTACCTCCATGGGCCTTGGGAACAGTGGACGCATGTGTTTGCCCGAGTCAAAGATCGCGAAAACGCCCAAGTCGAGTTTCGCATGTGGGGACAACGGCCATCGTTCATTAGCGGCGGGTCGGATAAGTACGATGTCGAGCTTCGTAAAGATGGTGATGTGATCGCCGTGTCACGCACCGGTCATGTCGGCACGCCCGAGTGGCAGCATCTTGATTTTCCGATGTACCATCCGGACAGTAAAGGGCGTGGTCCTTTCCGATTGTCAGAACTCCAATCGCAAGATGGAGTCTACGACTTTGTCGTCCAGCGAAATGGTGATACCTATGGCGTGTGGCAATGCACGGTCGCTCAAGGCAAACTCCAAGTCCATCCGCGCCAAGCCACATCTTTCAAGCCGCGGACGCAATATATCGTGCCTCGTTTTGCCGGGTTCAGTCGCGGGAGTGGCGAATCGGGCAATACCTATTGGATGAAACGGATGGATGCTGCTGATGCCAAAGCCGCTGCCAGTGCCTCGGCCAATCAAGTCGCCGGTCCAACGGACGAGCAGAAAAAGCGCTGGGAATGGTTGCCTACGAGCATTGATCATCGACGACCATTTAAGCTTACAGTCACCGATATCGAGACGCGGTCGGATACGATGATTTCCGCCGGGGAGGATTTGATCGCTTTCGGGACGGGATTTCCAACCGGTGTGAAGTACATCAAAGTCGGGGATACCCAGCCCCGTGAGATTCCCGATGGCGAGACGTATTCGTCGATGGTATTCCGCGTGTGTGGTAAGAAAATTGTGCTCGTGAAGAAGAGCCAGGTATTCATCTTTGACACCGAATCCGAAAAACTGACGCCGATTCCCAAGCAGGATGTGTTTCTCTATGACACGGTCGGCGGTCTGCATCGACGTAATCTGTTGAATACAAACGGTTATCTTGTCGCCACGGTCAACAAGGTTTCTGAAGTCCGTGACCGAACGATTCTCAAGGTTATTGATATCAGCGGTTCGGAGCCAAAAATTATTCCGATCAAGAACGCGGACTATACCGATCGCGATGTGACGAGTGTGGCGGTCGATGCCAAACACGGAATTGTGGCTCTTAGTTCGACGGGGAAGAAATTCATCGCGGCGGCTCCGATCGCTCCGTTGGCCAAACAGCACGTGGTGGATTTGACGGACTATCGAGGCATCAATCGACAACAGATTTATGTCGAAGGTGAATGGATCACTTACGCCGACTCGGACCGCAAAGTTCGATTGCTCGATCTTGACGATGGTATCCCCAAGGCGATCACCGAAGAATCGTTTGGCTCAAGCAGCAATGGCTTTTTTGTGAGGAAGGGGCGACTGGCTGTTGCCACACGGCAGAAAACCGGAACGCGATTTCAGTTTGCGATCTCCGACCTGGATGACAAACCTCAACTTGTGGAAGGAACCGGAGCAACGATAAAGGGTACCAGTGGAGCGCTAGGGATGGCGGGAGTTGCAGCGATCGCGCTCGATAAGACGGTGTTTATTGCCGGCACACCCAGCGGCGGAGTGGGCGTCGGCGAGTATCTACAAATGTTGGATGACGAGAATGGCCGCTGGATTCCACTGATGAATGGATCGGGCAAACCGATTTCGGCGATCGACGCTACAACCAGCATGGGGTTTCTAGCCTTCAAGTCGGCGGACAAGAATCGCAAGACCACGATTGGCTACGCGACTTATGGAGAACGTATCACGCTGCCAGTTCAAGCCGTGAAGTCAGAAGTGACTTCAAGCGCTGGCGAGCGAACAGAATTAAAAACGACCGCGACGGCGGGATCGGCAGGTAAACCGGCTGGTTTGACTGAAATCGAGCAGGATATCCTAAATGCCTACTTGGAAAATGAGAAGGAAATACTGGCTGCGTATAACACGGCTTTTGGTGAAGCCAACGGTAGTAAGCGAACGTATGAGAGTATGGTCAAGGCGATCATGGAAGCCGGCAACGAGCGAATCCTCGAAGCCTACAAACAACAGACGAAGTTGGGGAAATAGTCGAGGATTGTCATTGAGGCAGTCCACACGCTTTGATTTCAAATTGTTGGCTAGATTGAAAGATGGCTCCGTGACTTTCAGGTAAACTATAGGAGTGCCATGACCAAGCAGTTGGCGAGAGAAAATGTCTGACGAAACATCAGTCGACTTGTTGCGGAAATGGAAAGCCGGTGATGAATCGGCGGCTGCGCGTTTGTTCGAACGCTATGTCAATCGACTGGTGCGACTCGCCCGATCACGATTATCTGGGAAGATGAAGCGGCGAGTCGAAGCCGAAGATATCGTTCAATCGGCTTATCGCAGTTTCTTTCGCAAGGCTGGCGATGACCGATACACGCTGGAAAAATCCGGCGATCTTTGGAAGTTGCTGGCTGCTATTACCGTTTCCAAAGTACGTGGGCAGGTCGAGTTTCACACTGCGCAGAAGCGTCGCATCTATTCGGAAGAGAGTCAGGCTGAGAACGAAAGTGGATACCGGGTTCAACCTACGGCGGTTGCCGAGGATCCAACTCCCGCAGATGCGGCGGTTGTGGTCGAAGAGCTTCAAGAGGTGATGCAGGGGCTTGAGCCGATCCAGCGTAAGATTCTTGAGCTGGCGTTGCAGAATCAAAGCGTAGATGAAATCTCTGCCGCGATTCAACGTTCCGCGCGAACTGTTCGTCGCACGATTCAACAGATTCGGGAAGACTTGGAGCAGCGATTGTTGATGCATTCGCAAAGTCGAGACTAAGTTCCCATAAAGCATGGCCATCTGCCCGGCAATTGCGGCTGTATCAATAGCTAAGCAATTCACGAATCGGAGATCTGCCATGTCGAATGAATCGAACACCGTTGAACCATCAAAGGAAGCTGCTGTTGCGGCGCGAGAGGCCAGCCAGCAGGCTGCGGAACAGGCTCGCGAGTTAGCGGCAGACGCCGTCAAAACGATTAAGGCTCTTGACCGGCCGAGGATGTCTTATCTTGCTGCGCTGGCGATCGTTGGAATCTTTACGCTCGTCTTTGACATCGCATCGTTTCGCGTCGGTCAGGATGGACCCGTCAGTGAGACTCAGGCTGCCGCCGAACGGGCTGCACAAGCCCGCTTGAATTCGTGGTCGTACTCAGCCTTCAGTAGTTGCATGTGGGGCAAGTTGGCTTGGGCGTCGGCTGCATTCGGAGTCGCTGTGGTACTGTGGTCCGCCATGACGAAATCTTCGGCTACGTGGGTACCGCTCGCGGAGATTGGAAGCGCAGCGATTGCGACTTTGCTTTTGCTGCTGCTGTACTTCGTCGCCTTTCCTGACCTGTCGGCTTATGACGACGCGTCGGCTTCGGCGACTTTGCTGGGATACTGGGTGCCGTTAACGGCTGCGATAATGGCATCGGGTTTTTCAACCCACCGGATACTGCGGGCCTAAGCGCTGTGGAACAATTGTGAGCGCTTTACCGTTCACGGCTGCCTTGCAATTTTCAACGATGCGAGGATGCGGGCGGCGCGTCAGTCCAATGTTCGGACGACGCGAAACCCGATCGTCCCACGGCGTTTGTATCCGTTCAGCGGTTGCCGGTGAGTATAACGCAATTCAATCGCATTCGATTCAAAGTCGCCGCCTCGAACTAAGCGATAATCCGAACGGTCGACGATTCGCTGGTCTTCGATATCCGGATTGATTTCGGCTCGAGGCCGTGGGAACTCACTTTCGTATCGTTCCATGCACCATTCACGAACATTGCCCAGCATATCGAACATGCCGAATGCATTGGGCATGCGCTCTCTGACTGGATGAGGTCGATTCTCGGAGTTGGAAGCGAACCATTCGAACAAATTCAACCTGTGGCTGGTATCGCCGGATGGGTAGGCTGAAAGTAGGCCACCGCGGCTGCAGAACTCCCACTCGGCTTCGCTGGGCAGGCGGTATCCTTTGCGACTGAGATAATTCTCTGCCAACATGATGACGACACCCTCCTCAACGGACTGAGAAATCTCAAAGCACCATTCAGATTCAGGGATATCGTTTCGCTTACTGAGCCAATTGCAGTATTGTGCAACCAGGAACCACGAAGCCTTAGCGGCAGGCAAGTCGGGATTTCCTGTTCGCTGTCCGACATAATCCAGTTGCGGATTTGCTACCAGGAAATTGGCAAACTGCCCCCGAGTCACTTCGGTCGAGGCCATCGCGAATCGCCGCCCAAGTTTTTTGGGAAATCGTCGATCCTCCCATTGGGCTCCGGATTCATCCAAAGGGCAACCCATGAGAAACGACATGTCCTCTTGGGTTCGATTGAAAATTATCAGTTCGTGCTTATTCTTGTCTCGATACCACTGATCGTCCTTTGAAGGCGCGCTTTGCGTTGCGGGCGCTTGAAACCCTTGTTTCCATTGCTTGAGAGTCCATGCGGCTGCCGCGTGCAAAGATGCATTTTGTTGCTGAGCCGCTTGATGCTGAAGAAAGCGTTTTACTTTAGCTTGTGCGGACTCGGGCACTTGGTCCCACTTGACTTGTCCCAGAGCAAGGATGGCTGCACGCGTTTCATCCGCGGAATTAGTCAGGGAGAGTGACTCGATCAGGCCGTTAACGGGGCACTCGTACTCGCTGATTCTGGCGAACGACTCCGCCTTTAACGTTGGCGAGCCGTTGAAGAGTGCATCAAGCAGTAAAGAATGATCGCCCAGATGCGCTGTTCCGACAGCGCAGTTGGCTTGGCGTCGAGCCAGTTCGTTTCGTTCGCCATTGGATTGTTGTGGGCGGTGCCATACGGAGTGGAGTCGCCAATCATCTTGATGCATCTCACATGCGCTGACCGCGACGGGACGATACCCTTGTTCGAGGAGTTTTGTCGAGCGATCAAGATGTTCTCCAAACTCTTTGGAATCGCAAGTGGCTGCCTCAAACTCCGTCGAGCGATTTACCCAGATGCTAGAGTAATAGGGGAAGGGTCCCGTTTCTCCGACCAGCCGCGTAACTGAGACGTCGGTTGGGTAGCGCTGAGTCGTCTGAAGGATTCGAAAAGCCGACTCACCACAAAGATAGAAGAAGCCGTCTTCTCGATTGTCGGGGTCGAGCGCCCAGATCATGGAGTGTCGTAGTCGCTTGCCGTTGGGGGTGGATGTTAGATGACGCGAACGACCATACAAGCGGTTATGCGTCCATCGAGTTTGCTGTTCCTCGTGAGAAGGCGTATCGTTGGCGGCGTAAAACTCGCGTCGCACATTGCTCGCATTGAACTCGCGCCAAACAATGGCTGCTAGGGGCTCATTCGCATCCTCGCCACGGAAGTAGCAGCTTACATCATCGGGGAGTAGTCCAGCGTCCCGATGTTTCTTGTCAACGGTTTCGATTTCCTCGGCATTCAGGTCGAATGCGAATTCCCAAGTCGAGTCGTCGCGCACCCAGCAACTGGCGAACATCAACCCGTCGGAACTAGAGTAGGGTCGAATGTTGATGGGACGGTAACCAGCCGATCGAAGCGACTCGGTGATTTCAGCAAGATGCTCCATCGACATCTTGAACCATAACGCGCAATCGTCGGCGACAAATCCCTTTGCGGACTGAATGCGCTGTCGGCTTGCTTCGTTCAGACCCGTTGATGTGGGAAGGCTTGGCCAAGGTTTGTGGCGTGGCTGACGAAAACGCTGCCGAAGTTCTGCTTCGCATTCTGAGCCTCTTGAGGCAAGCAACGGCACGAGTTGGTTGAATTGAGTCGGATCAGAATGCTCGACAAGATCAGCCAGACGTTGGTTGGAAACGACGGTCGCATATTGAACGACTCCACTTGTCGCCGAGCGACGCACCGCGGCATCACTATTTTGAGCGAGTCGCAGCAAGGGACCCACGAGTTGCTTGGCGATTGGACGCAGTCGTTCAATGTGAAGTCTGGATTCATCCGGTTGGACAGTGGCATCCTCAGCGAGTTGGTTGGCAGCATCTTTCCACCTTCGGTCGTCTGTCGACGCAAGTTGGGCAAGAGCCGCTGCGACATTGAGTCGTCCGGTTCGCTCGTCAGCTTGGATCAATGGCCAAAGCTGCTCGGTGGCATCGTCTCGATGTGGAATGAGCGCATTGACGATTACCTGAATGTCATCCGAATCGGCAGTGGGGACTTGTTCCGCGAGAAAGGCGACTCGGTCCGGGCCATCCAGCACCAGAGCGAGCGCTGCATGCTTGCGTTGTTTGTTGCTGCGCTGCTTGTCATTGGCTACCGACTCCAACTCTCTTTTTAACCAGCGATTCGGGCGAGTGTCCAAATCAACGACTTCTGCCAGTTCACTTGTCTTGGCAACCAACATGCGCTCTAACTGCTGGCGCGCATTGGCTCGCCCCAAGGCTTCGTATCCGAGGAATCCGCAGATCGCAATTGCCATCGACATCCATAGACCGCGCTTCGCGTGCCGGCTCCACGCGGCATTCATAAACTCCCGTTGGGTAGTGTTCCAATGATCTTTCGTCGTCAAGAGTCGAATTTGAACATATTCCAGAAACGAAGGAAGCAATCGAGATTCGGGCCGCGTCCTCCAAGTTGCGCTGAGGTCACGCAAGCGAAGTTGAGCCCGCCCTTTGCGGGAACCTTGTAGGCTGCGATCAAGCCACTCGCGAATCGAAGGCACGAGATAGTCATGGGTCAGTTGGTAGTACCCGGCATGGTTGGCAGGTGCGGCGTCAACCAGTTCCCCAGACCGGTCGGGTTCGGTAGGCGTGATCAATCGCAATTCGCCATCAAGAATTCGGAGTAACTCTTCGGTATCCCTGGCTTCTCCAGCGGTGATCCTGGCAAGATGATCGACGGACTGCATATTGCCTTTGATATTGGCGCCCGCTTCCGGTAACAAAGACTCGAGAACACGTTTGGCTCCGTTTGCGTGGAGCTTGCGTTGAGGAGTGGCGCCGGAGCCGAAGGCTGTCTCCAGGTATGCCAGTCCAATTCCGCGGCTGCCGCCGAGCTTCTGCAAGGTTTCCGTCGTCCAGGGCTCGCTCTTTACCATTTCGGCAAACAGGGCCAGTCGCACGGAGACAATTTTTCCGTCGACTGCTAATCCGTCGATAGCTTGTTCCACAAACTGTCGCTGGTCATCAGACCGATCGCCAACGCAATCCGGTAGCGTCCCGAATGCTACGCCATATGCTTGGAGAACTTTGGATGCGTGACGTCGATCGAATAAGTCCACTGCTGCTGAGTTTTGATGCTCGATCAATGGAAGCTCCAGTTCTCGCATGAACCGCGTAGCAGCCATCCAAAAATCGTCACGAACGAGCAGTAGCGTCTGGACGCCTTCGCCATTGCATTGTCGCAAAGCCGAAACGAGCGTAGATTGAGAGTCGTTGTTCCATGCGTGGAGCCATTGCTCGAACTGATCAATAATGATCAACGTTTTCTGACCCGTAATGGCCGCAGACTGTCGGAGCTTGACGATTGCCTCCTTGAGTTCGACCGTCTCGGGCAGTGCAGTTCGTTTTCTGCGCAAGGCGTTTAGCAGTCGCTGGCTGGTACCCTTGGCCGTCGCTTCGACGTAGACGGTGGCGATACGTTCATCGAGAAGCGGCAGCAATCCGGCTTGGATGAGTGAGGACTTTCCGCAACCCGACGGTCCATACAACAATCCGACGCTGAAGCACTCGGAGTCTTGCGATTCGATCTGGTTCTTCCAAAACCGAAGACAGTCCGGAGTACCGTGTCGATCTCGTGGACCGGGTACGAGTTCGAGATAGAAATCGGCATCATTCTGATCAAAACATCGTAACCCTTTGGGGACGATCCCAGAAAAAGCCGACGTCGATGATTGCGAGCCGCCGGTGGCTTGACCGTCCGAGTCCTCATGGCCAACAGATGTGGGGGCGGGACGGGAGTCTGAGCGAGTGGTTTGTGTGCTGACCGATGACCACTCCGCAGCACAAGCTTCCAAGTCTTCGGCCAAGTCAATGGCGGTGCTGTAACGATCCGAGGCTCGTCGGGCGAGCGCCTTCATGCAGATGCGATCCAAGGCGCGTGGAATGCTGGATTCGAACTGTCGTGGCGGACGCAAGTCGCCGGTCTGGATTTGTTCAATAAGGGAAGACGTTCCGCTACTGCGATACGGTCGACGTTTTGCCAGCAACTCGTAGAGAATGACACCCAAGCTGTAGATGTCGCTTCGGGCGTCGACGCGATGACCTTCGCCGCGTGCTTGCTCGGGGCTCATGTAGGCTGGCGTACCTACAAACGTCGTGCCGACTCCAAAGTCTTCGTCGCGGAGAGCGAGTCCAAAATCGGTCACATGAGGCAGGCCGTCCGCATCAATCAGAATGTTGGCTGGCTTAATGTCGCGATGGACCAAGCCTAGCTGGTGGGCGTGATAGAGAGCTCGAGCGATCGTGGCGATCGTATTCACCGATTCAGCGATGGTGAACGATTTTGGCATCGCTTGCCGAAGGGTTGAACCTTCGATGTATTTTGAGACGACAAAGCACTGATCCTTCGATACGCCAAAATCGTAAACCGGTACGATACCTGGGTGGTCAAGTTTGGCGAGGATCTGAGCCTCGCGCTTGAACGATTCAATCTGCGTGCGGTGAGAAACCCTTCGTGACTTGGGGAGCTTGATGGCGACTTGCCGGCCTAGCTCGGGGTCGGTGGCCAGATAGACATCGCCGAAAGCACCCGTGCCCAATCTCGATTCGACTTGGTATCGTCCAATGGTTTGGGGGCAAGGTGGTGGTGCATCTCGAAGCTCTACCCCAATGTGATCTTCCGACCCGTGGAGATTCAAATCGTTGACAAGGCGATCCAACTGGTCCGCGGAAAGATGTCGAAATCTCTCGCGCAGGGCTGCTTGTGTCGGCAGTTGGCCACGGGCTTCGAGGTACCCGATTTCTTCTTCGATCAAGTCGAATTGGAGGGAGTGATCGTTGGCGACATTTGGAATCAGCCTGATGTATTCTTCGACTTTGCGTGTTTCACCGTTTGACCAACGTTGGTATTGATCGCTAAGCACGACCGCGGCTACTTCTTGTGGCGAGGCATCCGGGTGATGAGCAAGAAACTCAAGGAGATCAGGTGGCTGGGGCTGTTGCCAACGTTCCGCATAGATGGCGGCCAAATCGTGGCTGTTGGTGGAACTCATGGAATGATTAGGGCACTCTAAACCTGCGGCACATGTCTATTGTGAGCCACATGGAGAATACGTGCAACTTGCCACATTACGCGATCGACAATGGCCAGAAATGAACGATATCGGTGCTGAGCCCCATGCGCCTTGGCGTAAGGCGGACTACAATACGGAGGTTATGCCTGGACGGGAAAAAACAACGATCGGCGTTATCGCCCTGCTGGGATGGGTGTTGCTCAGCGGAGCCGCAATCGCTGAGGGTAGGGTCGATGAATCACTGACAGACGGATTTGATTCCATCGCCCGGCCGTTTCTCGAAGGGTATTGTTTCGATTGTCACGACGCCGACAATATGGAATCGGGAATTCGAGTCGACAATCTTAATGCGGCTCTCGAAGGGCGTCAGCCATTCCTCTGGCAAAATATTCTCAAGCAGCTTTCTTCCGGCTCGATGCCGCCGGAAGATGGATTGCAGCCATCGAGCGAGGAACGTCAGTCCGTCGTCGACTGGATCAATGCGGCACTGGATGTTGCGCGTCGACGCGTTGTGGACAAGGACGGAAGTGTTCGGCGACTGACGGTCAGCCAGTATCGCAATACGCTGCGCAAGCTTCTGAAATTGGAAGATGATTTTACTTCCCGGTTACCGGCTGATGCGGTTTCGAAAGACGGCTTTCTGAACAATACCGAGACGTTGCTACTGTCTCCGTTGCTGATCGAGTCCTATTTCGAAGTCGCGGAAGAGGCGCTGGCTCGTTGCATGGTTGACCCGCAGCGGAAACCGACGATACAGAACTTTCGTGTTGATCTTGGATTGCATCGAAACCCCCATCCCTGTCCTGACAAGCTAATTCTCGGGGCCAATAGTGCGTTGCTACCCAACGATAGTTTTGTTGTCAGCGAACTCTTACCGATCAAGCCATTTGAATTCGATCCGTTCTCGATGAAGACACGGTATCGGTTCATCGAAGGTTACGAAGGGAATAGTACGGTTCGCGGTTGGAAAGAATTCGACAGTATTTACCACAGCGTCTTTGCTTGTGTGCGGGGAACGAATGGCTATCCGAAAGGGAATCCCTACGATTTGATCAGCGAGGGAATTCTGCTGAGACCCGCGATTCCGAGTAGTGAGTTGTTTGGGGAATCCAGCACATACGGACCAAAGGCGAATTTCAAGATCGCACTGCGCGAGCTTCCAGATGCTGGGAGATTTCGTGTTACCGTTCGGGCTGCGAGATACGACGATGGATTGTTGCTGGGCGACGAGCCGGTGGTGTCCAATGACCAATCGTTAATCGCGAAATTTGCAGACTCGTCAGAAGCCAATCTACTCATTCCGGACGACGGAATTTATCAAATTGATGCCGCATTCCAAAAAGACAACAAGCCAAAGGCTTTGTCGTTGACTGTTGGTGACCGCAGTTTTTCTCGCACAATTGGGAAAGCGGGCATTAGTCAGAAAATCGGCGATGGTGATTGTCTTGAGTCGGCCTTGCTGGTCGTTCGACTGACGAAGGGGAAGTTACGCGTATTAGCCGACGTTTCGGAGAAGGGCCAAGTCGATCATTTGGCGTTCACGCGACTAGTGGATAGCAACGCGACAGCCGAACGCTATCGAGTCTTTGAAAG
>CAYYHV010000004.1:0-7691 GCA_964471695.1 uncultured Pirellulaceae bacterium | reverse complement strand
TTCGGCGCGATTGCGGCCATACCCTGGCTCCCGTCGGCAGCCCCGTGGCGGTTGGGAATCGCGAGCTTGCCGAGTTCGTTTTCGAGGGGGCAATCAAGAACTATCCCAGTCCCGATGTTGAAAAAGACAACGTGAACTATCTGGCGGGCGTTCGTGAAATCGGCGTTCGTCAGGAGCATACGAATGGACGCGATATGCCTCGTTTGCTTGTTCAGTCGATTGAGTTTGAAGGACCATTGTTGGAGACTTGGCCGCCCGCTTCTCATCGAAACATCTTTATTGCTTCAAAGAATCCACCGAATTCTGAAGCCTATGCTCGCGAAATTATTGAATCGTTCGCCAGTCGGGCATACCGTCGTCCTGTTTTAGAGGATGAAGTCTCGGCGCTGCTGGGAGTTTGGCGCAGTACCTATTCCGAGACCAATGACTTTGTCGCGAGTATCCGCGACGCATTGTTGGTTACGCTGACTTCGCCGCAATTTCTTTTTCTGATCGAGTCAAGCGACTCGCCGGCGGCCGAACAACTAAACGAGTATGAGCTGGCGTCGAAGCTTTCCTACTTCCTTTGGAACGAACCACCCGATGAGCGATTGTTGGCACTCGCCGCAGCGGGAGAATTGAGAGGTCAGCTCAGGGGAGAAACCGATCGGATGATTGCCGATCAAAAGTTTTCACAGTTCACAAGTGAATTTGTTTCCCAGTGGCTCGGACTCGACAAACTGGATGTCGTAGAAGTTGATCGGAAGAAGTTTCCGCGGTTGACGCGTGATACGCGTGCCGGATTACGGCAGGAACCGGTTGCGTTGATCGAGTACTTAGTGCGACACAACCTGCCGGTGGCAAATATCATCCAATCGGATTTCATCGTTGCCAACGAAGTCGTGGCAGCCTACTACGATCTTGCTGACGATTCAGAGAGTGGATTGGATTTTGTCCCTCTTGCGCATGGTGGCAAGCACGGTGGCGGCTTGCTGGGTTCGGCGGGTATTCTTGCTGGGCTTTCTGATGGCAAAGAATCGAATCCAGTGAAGCGCGGAGCCTGGTTGGCTCGAAAAATTATTGCCGAGCCCCCAGATGACCCGCCGCCCAATGTTCCCGAACTTCCCGCGGGCAACGAAGACAATTTATCTTTGCGAGAACGATTGGAAAGGCATCGAGATCAGGAAGGGTGTGCGAAGTGCCATGAAGGGATCGACCCCTGGGGATTGCCGCTGGAACAATTTGATGCGGCCGGTCGATTGAAGTTGGGAAGTGAGAATGGTGCAGCCGAGTATCGTTCAACGCTTCCCGATTCAACGAATGTCGACGATTTCTTCGCGCTGCAGACATATTTAGCCGAAGACCGAATTGATCAGGTAGCGTTCAGTTTCTTGAAGCATTTGTCGATTTATGGAATAGGACGAGAATTGACGTTCAACGAGATTGGATTCTTGCGGTCGGAAGGACTAAAATTGTCCGAAGACAATTATCGTATGCGAGATTTAGTCCATTGGCTTGTCAACAGCCGGCTGTTTCTTGAGAAGTAGTTGAACTTACACTCAACCCTGGTGACACACCATGAGTCGCATTAGATTGCACCGTCGCTCTGTTCTCAAAGGCATGGCTGGTGCGACGTTGGCCTTGCCGCTGCTTGATGCGATGGGGGCGGATGTCGCCACCAAAACGCCTCGTCGTTTTTGCGCGCTTTACACCGCGAACGGGATGTCACTTCCCAAACCCGAACACCAGATCGACGATTGGAGTTGGTTTCCGCGCACCGAGGCGAACGGTAAGTTTGTCTTTGGGAAATCGACGGAACCGTTGTCGCCATTTCGCAACAAGCTCAGCTTTATAGGTGGGCTTCAGCATGAGAATGGCTTGAAGGCGGATCCGCACACGTGCTCGGACATGTGGCTGACAGGGGCTCCGCTGCACGCCCCGGAACCTGGGAAGTATAACTCGGTAGGACTGGACCAAGTTATCGCGCTGCACACGCGGCAATATTGTCGCCAACCGTCGCTGGTTCTTTCGATTGATGCGGGGACCGGATTTCTCTCCCGAACGGGGACCATTTCATACAATCTCGAAGGCCGCCCTATACCTGCGGAGAATAATCCAAGACGTGTCTTTGATCGGTTATTTCGTGGAAGTCAGGCGTCACTGGAAGCCGAGCGTCGTCATCTTCAACGACGTATCAAACTGGTTGACGCCGTTTTGGAAAACGCCAAGTCGCTCAATCGCAAACTTGGAAAGTCTGATCGTCAGAAGATGGATCAGTATCTGGCATCGCTCAGCGAAGTTGAGTCGCGGTTGATCGCTTCGGAAAAGTGGATTGATATTCCGCTGAAGGAACAGGATCATTCTCACCTGAACCTTGATGCGATGCCAACTGGTGAGCCGCATGAGTATTATAGGAATATGTTTGACCTGATCGCCTTGGCGTTTGATGCTGACATCACGCGTAGCGTGGCTTTCATGTTGAATCGCGAGGATGGAATGGGGATCAGTGATACCTTTCCTCGGAAATTGGGACTGACGCGCACGCATCACAGCCTTTCGCACGCCGGCGACAAAGTCGGTCAGTTAGAGTTTGCCAAGTACGACCGTTTTCTTAGTGAACAAGTTGCTGGTTTCCTCAACCGGCTTGATGGATACCACGACAAGCAGGGAAGTGTGCTAGACAACACGATTGTTCTCTTTGGCAGCGGGGCGAGCACGACGCACTTGCCGAAAAACTTGCCAACACTTGTCGCAGGCGGAGCCAACATGGGGCTGACGCACGGCACATTCTGGAAAGACGGCGAGACGCGCATGTCGAACCTGCATCTAAGCATCTTGCGCTCTATGGGAATTCATCAGGACTCGTTCGCCGATAGTACGGGCGTTCTTGAGAATTCGATCTTTGGGCGCGTCTAACAAGTGTCGACCAACAACCTTTCGACTTGTTCGTGTTGGTCGATCAAGAAAATGATCCGAGAAAAGTTTCAACGCGTGGCTGCAGCCTTAGGGACCGTCATCGCAAGTCCCGCAACCATCATGATGAACGCTGGGATGAACAGCCACCACCAGAACGCGCCTGGCATGAATTCCGCTAAGCTCGCGTCCGGATCGTTGGCTGTAAATGAAATCGCAGGTTGGAAGAACGCAACGAGCCCGAAGATAGATCCAGTGAGAAAGAGGATCGCGCTGGTAAGACGAAATCGCACCAAGCGGTCCGTTAG
This sequence comes from uncultured Pirellulaceae bacterium, assembly GCA_964471695.1. Taxonomy (GTDB): domain Bacteria; phylum Planctomycetota; class Planctomycetia; order Pirellulales; family Pirellulaceae; genus CAYYHV01. The sequence continues at coordinate 4,491 of CAYYHV010000004.1, read as the reverse complement.
TAGCGCGTAACCACCCCAGATAGTAAAGAGCAGTGCGATCATCGCCGGGCATATCCAAGGGCCTAACCAAACGGCCGGGATCAAAAACAGCACGTCCCACTCCAGCCAGGTTCGAGGCCAGTCGATAAGCACTTTCAACCAAACGTAGTAGAAGAGGTCCCATAAACCGAACACAAAGACGAAGGCCGCAAACTGGCGCGTGCGCGTTTTTTGTTCCGCCAGCATCGCGACTGCCACGATCATCGCGATCGTTGAAAATTCCCGGCTGAGTTCAAGTCGTGGGTCGTACTCATTGAGGAAGGCCAATGGGAATAGATCGAGCGGATTGCCAGGGTAGTACAGTCGTCGCATGTAAACGACAACGGCTGATTCGAGTAAGGCCATGGAGACAGCGAACAGTGTGAGCCATGCGACTTGTCGTGTTGGGCGTGAGCTTGCGGATTCGTTGGTCATCGGTCGGTGATTGAGTTGTGGAAACTTCCTTCGTCTGATCTGCTACGACGCGTGTGATAGAGGTGTTCTGTATCGCATCGGACTTCTTCTTAAATTTCGGTTTGTTGCTGTTTTCGCAGGCTGTTTCGTGGACAACGCGTATCCACCAAAGGTCGAGAAGCGAACGGCAAGCTTGGCGGGGGAATCCACCGAGCCAGCAAAGGAAAATTCTTTAGTCCACATGGTTGGGCTAACTGGACCGCAAGCGTTCTATCGTTTTTGGGACTTATTCCACAAATGGCCCTTCGTTTGCTTTTGATCCGTCCGGGTTGGTTTTCACTGATTTTGCAGTGGCATGTAAAGCGAGCCTGCAACAATTTCGGGCAGCGACGCCCGTAGTTCGCGCAATTCTGGTGGATTGCGAATCGTGGCGATTTCAAAGAGTTCGCTAAGGCGGAGGTTCAGGAGATTTAGATGGCAAGTAAAACAGTAGCCCTGGTATTGGCGGGCGGAGTTGGTTCACGTCTGAAGCCGCTCACTGAAGACCGAGCCAAGCCGGCCGTGCCTTTTGGTGGGAAGTACCGAATTATCGACTTTACCCTGTCTAACTGTTTTCACTCGGGATTGCGCCGCATTCTAGTTCTGACGCAATACAAATCCCACTCTTTGCAGATGCACTTGCGAGATGGATGGTCGATTTTCAATCCGGGGATCGGCGAATATGTGACTCCGGTTCCACCTCAGCAGCGAACCGGCGACTCGTGGTACTGCGGGACAGCCGATGCGGTTTATCAAAACCTTTATCTGTTGGAACGTAGCGGTGCAGATCGAGTCATCATTCTGTCAGGCGACCATATTTATCGTATGGACTATGGTGCGATGCTGGAATGTTTCGATCAATGTGAAGCGGACGTGTCCGTTGCGTGTATGAAAGTACCCGTCCGAGAGGCATCGGGGTTTGGTGTGATGGCAGTCGACGATGAGCATCGCATCGTTGAGTTTGAGGAAAAGCCGGAGTTTCCACGCACGATTCCAGGTGACGACAGTGTCGCCTTGGCATCTATGGGTATCTACGTTTTCAACCGCAAGCTATTGTGCGAGACACTTCGGGCTGATCATCAGGATTCGAATTCCACACACGATTTTGGTCATGACATTCTTCCTCGTTTAGTCGCGACTCACAAAGTTTGCGCCTACACTTTTGGAAATCAGCGCGGACGGGTAAGCGTAGATGGTTATTGGCGTGACGTAGGTACGCTGGATGCGTACTATCAAGCCAACATGGACTTATTGCAATCGACGCCTCCCCTCGATCTCTACCAGCCTGATTGGACCATTCGTACGGCTGAGTCTCAGGCTGCTCCAGCTCGAGCTGTACCGGGGCCGCTTGGGCGAAGAGCTGAAGTTGAGAACGTTATTTTGGGGGCGGGTTCAGTGGTTGGCGGTGCGTCGGTTTGGCATTCAGTCCTGTTTCGCAACGTCCGCTTACGAGAGAATTGTTCCGTGAAGCATTCGATTCTGCTTGATGGAGTCGAGGTCGGAGAGAAAGCGAAACTGAAGAATTGCATTATCGACAAGCATGTTCGGGTCCCTGCCGGCGAAGTCATCGGGTATGACCGGGAAGCCGACCAGCGCAGGTTTACGGTGTCGGAAGGTGGCGTCGTAATTGTTCCGCGCGGGTATGAGTTTTCTACTCGGCTGCAGACCGGGGAATTCGATACCATCATGATGGATTCGACAGTCGCCAGTGGTATGCGGAACCTCTAGCGATTGGGTGCTCGCGGTCTTGCAACATCGACTGGATTAGTGAGTCGATTTGACGCTTGGTCCCGGTGAACTCGTAACATCGGCGATTGTCGTTATGAGTTTCCGAAACGAATAAGGTTTGGGAATGATGGCGTCGGGGCCATCGATTCGCGGCGTTTCATCGGACAGATAACCGCTGCAAAGGACGACTGGTAAATTCGGCCACTGTTGCTTCACTCTTTGAAGAACTTCCGCTCCTGGCATACCCGGCATGGATAAATCCAGTAGTACCGCATCAATACCATCGGTGCTCTCCACCAGTCGCTGTATTGCTTCTTCGCCGTCGGATGCAAGTACTGTACGATAACCTTGTCGTGTGAGCATCATCTGGGCGCCGCGCCGCACAATGTCTTCGTCATCAACGATGAGAATGGTACTGTTCCCTTTCGGGAGTTTATTGCGATCGTTCTTTTCGAGTTGCACCGACTCGGTATTAAGAGGAAGCAAGATCTTGAAAATGCTCCCGCCGCCGGGCCGATTTTCAAACTGAATCATGCCATCGTGTTGCTGGATAACGCTGTGTGACACGGACAGTCCAAACCCCGTGCCGTGATTCTGGGCTTTGGTCGTGAAGTAGGGCTCAAAAATCTTGTCTCGTATTTCTTTCGCAATGCCGTGTCCTGAATCCTGAACTTCAACGACAACAAAATCGGAGTTGGTTGCAGGGTTGTGGATGGTGCTTGTCGACGTGTGAATCTTGCCGCCTGTTGGCATTGCGTCACGTGCATTGAGGTAGAGGTTTAATAGCACCTGTTCGACCGCAGTTCCTTCGACTTTAACGATCGGGTTGCCTTCATCGAGATCGAAACTGAATTGGAAGGTTGCGTCAAACGTATGGCAAACCAATTGACGTAGTCGTTCGATGATGGCGTTAATATGATGCGGTTCCAGCGTGTACTTTGCTCTCAATGAAAATGTCAGCAGTCGTCGGATGATGTCGGCTCCGCGGAAGGCGGCGTCTTCGGCGATTTCGAGAACTTCGCTCACCTCGCGAACCGTTGAATCTTCTTCCATTCTTGCCAGCGTAATGTTGGCCGTTACGGCGGTAAGGATGTTGTTGAAGTCATGAGCGACTCCACCCACAAGCCGTCCAATCGCTTCCAGTTTGTTGGAGTGGAGTAGTTCGGCCTGCAGCTTTCGGTTCTTGGTTTGATCACGCAGTACCAGCAAGTGGCCAAAAGGTTCCTGGTTTTTATCACTTTGAAGAGGAGCCATTTGAACGTCGACAAAAGTCGGGTCGATCTCTAGGCTATCCAGTTCCATTTCCATCGTCCGGCTTGATTCCTTCTCTTCCAATGATTCTTGCCAGAACTGGGTGAACTCAGATTCGTTCCTCAGTCGCCCAGCCAGCGTGGAATGGAGGTCGCCAATGTATTCGCCTGTTCGTACGTCTCGACGGCAAAGGCGTCGAAACTCGGTGTTGACCGCGAGGACTTGTTGCTGATTATCTATCGCAAGTATGCCGTCGGCGATGGCGTCATAAGAAGAGCGAAGTTGAGCTGAAACGCGACGTTCTTCTTCGGTCTTGATTGCGACTTGGGATCGTAGCAATTTTATCCAGAGCGCTGCCAGCGTTATCGAAGCCAACAATCCACCGAGGCTGATCAGGAATCGACGGGTAGGAGCTTTCGATCGTTCCAGCAATTCGAGGTCTTCCGGTTGAGCGACGGCAACGTGCCATGCGGCTGAACCATCAAGATCGGTTGCTGGCATGACGACTCCGGTGACTCGGATTTTTCGGGCCAGATTCGGCTCGACGATCGAAAGGGACTCTGCAGCTTCGGGTAGGATGAGAACGTCAATGCTCGACTTGCCGTCCGACAACTCAAGGAGAAAATCTGTGCCTTGTGAAGTGAGCTTTTTGGGCGTTCCAGTAATTGTGATTCGCCGGAAAGGGCTGATGTCAGTTTTAGCCGAGGACACCGTTTTCGATATCGGGCGCTGCAATGAAGACAAGTTCAGAGGTTGAAGAAAGTCGGCAACCGGCGTGCGCTGGCCGTTGCCAGTATCTCTGTACGTCCCGCCCAACCGGAGGACCATGCCCTGTTGAAGGTTGTTGGTCGAGTAAACGTCGCACTGTATCGCGGCGTGATCGTCAAAGACAACGAACTTGCCTGGTGTTCCGGAGGCACTGATGAGGCTGATTTGTCCATGGGTCAGGAAACGGTTGCCCGAACTCTTCTCTGAATAGAGGTCGGGAATTCGCGTGTTACGCGGTGTCGGTGGGAGCGTCTTGTCATCCAAGGGCTGGAT
>CAYYHV010000003.1:36098-61877 GCA_964471695.1 uncultured Pirellulaceae bacterium | reverse complement strand
GTTGGTTGCTGGCAGGAAGACGTACGTCAACGCACATACTAAAGCCGCCACACAGGCAGGTTCATGTATTGATGTTGATCGCCAGTTGGGAAATGCTCCGCAGGGTCAGACTTGGTTTTCGGTTTTCAAAAGATTACGTTTCAAACGCCCAAACTCCAACTTAAGACGTTTCGATTCACTTAACTGTCTTTTTCGCTCGTCGCACTAAATTGCCGAATTGTCGGGATGCTGCAGCCCGAATTCAGTAGAAAGTTCCGCCAAAGTCGTACAAGTCAATTCCCGACACATTCATCATGAAAGAGCTCTCGACGCCCATCTCCACGAGTCACGATATGATAGATGGCACCTGGAAATTGTACTCTTGACTTACGCAGCATCGCCCAACCAACGTTGCTCATCTCATCTATAAAAACGAGAGTCTAGCAAGCTGAAAACCGAACACCAAGTCTGCCCCTTCCGAAGCTTCACTTTTCTGTGAGGTCAAAGTCAGGAAGCCCTTCTCCTCACTCAACCCGATCGGTTTAGGGCTTTGAGAACATCAACCAATGAGCTGTCGACAAATTGAACCTTAGCCCAATCTGCCGGCGTATACCCTCCGTTGTCGCTCAATTCTGGGTCGGCTCCATAGTCGAGGAGTGCTTCCACAATAGGAACACTAGTCGCTGACCCTTCGTGGACGGCGTAGTGCAATGGAGTGCGGCCAAGACATCCTATCGCGTTTGCATTTGCATTGTTTGCCATCAGGACTGCAATTACACCCAACTGCTTCCCCCAGCATGCGCAGTGGAACATTGTGTTTCCGGTTTCGTCCGTGGCTTCTATTTGTTCAGAATTCTCGGCCAAGAACGCCGCAACGCCGTCAATATCACCGTTGTAAGCCATCATTTGTATATCTGGAATCATCGTGAATTCAGTAGAAAGTTCCGCCAAAGTCGTACAAGTCGATTCCCGACAAATTCATCATGAAAGAGCTCTCGACGCCCATCTCCACGAGTCACGATATGATAGATGGCACCTGGAAATTGTACTCTTGACTTACGCGGCATCGTCCAACCCTCGTTGCTCATCTCATATACAAAAATGAGATTCTAGCAATCTGAAAACCGAAAACCAAGTCTGACCCTTGCGAAGCTTCCCCAAAGGAGCCAGTAATGTTGCCACGCGATGCTTCTACGAGTGCATTCGAATTGAATTCTTACAAAACGTGGGCATTTATTGCGTCTGCCATCACTCTGATTTTCTTAAATCCTAGCCTCGCGGCTGAAGAATTATTCCTATTCGGCGACTATCCAGGATGGCTTGATCGGTCGGTGGACAATCAGAGACTTTACGGTGAATTGCTCGATCAAGGGGCGAGTGTCCATGTAAAATTTGATTTCGGGACCCCGAGTTTCGATATCGAAGACTTCTTTGGAGCCTTGCCAGGAGTTACCGTAACACGTGATGACTATCAAGGTGAACTCACGGACTCCGACTTGGATTCTGTCGATCTCTTTTTCTGGGTGCTCCCGAATAATGAACTAACTCCCTCGGAGTTATCCGTGATTCAAAATTTTTTGCCGCGGGGCAATGTGGTTTTCATCCGTGAAAACGCCGTCACTTTTGAAATCACTCAAAGCAACAGATACATCAATGAAACAATGGAATTTCTCGGAAGCGAAATGCGACCGGGCGATGACTCCCTGGATCCAAGCCTGCACATCACAACAAACATCGCCGACACACCTTTTACTGTCGGCGTAGATTCCTACTCGTATGGCGCCATCAACACGGTTACTGGCGGAACGACACTCGTTAGTACGCGAGATTCCAATCTCCCTTTCATGGCATTCGAGAACGTCCCGGAACCTGAGCTTGGAATATGGTTGGCCATCGCGATGATTGTGATGGGCCGGATACATTCGAATAAGCGCGGTTTGTGAACAAGCTAGAGACGAGCCCGCCACCGGCCCTCATCAGCTTGTGCTTGCCGATGGAATTAGTGCAAACGTCTACGCTGCGTTTGGCAGGTGCGGCGTCGTTAAGTCTCCGCGGTCCGGATTAGGACGAACTTCTGGGGATGTTTGGTGTCGTTAGCGGTATCGCGGGGAAAGCGGTACGAATCAAGGGATTTCTTGCCCACTTCGTAATTCGGCTCTGGCGATTTAGAATCTAGGGATCATGTGCCCATAGCTCAGCTGGATAGAGCAGCGGACTTCTAATCCGCAGGTCGCAGGTTCGAATCCTGCTGGGCATGCTTTTTTGACCGGTTTCGTGGCCCTACCAGTATTTATCGAAGGCCACGACCCGCAGTTAGCGGCTTCAAGCGGCATCCCCAGTCAAAATCGACTGCTCTTTTTTTAATTGTGGTGCGGATTCTCTGGCCATTTCCAGGCCGAAATCGGATCAACGTCTACAGCCGTTTTCCTTGATGGCTTTTTTTGATGGCTTTTTTTGATGGCTTCTGTTGTGGCCACCGATTTCACACCCGCGCTCCATGAGACTTACCGCTATGACTTATCTCCAGAATATCGCATGTCTGTTTTTGCTCGCTTGCTTCCCGATCGTGCCTGGAGCATCGGCAAGTATCGTTTCGTTTGTCGTTGATGATGCGACCCTTCCCGATTCCAACATGGACGGTTTTGTGAACGATAGTGACTTTCAACCCATGGGGGATGACGGCACGATCTTTTCGCTGACTCCGACGGACAATTTGACGGGACCCGATCGCTTTTTGCTTAGCGATACCAATGGGCTGCAGTATGGCGGCGGTGGTGGGAGTACACTTTCATTCGACTTTCGCTCGAGCACGGATATCTCGCTCGAGTCGTACACACTGGGTGGTGGATTCTTCCTGAGTAACCCATCCTTTGTTATCAGCGAAGGAACGACGGAGCTCTCGGCTGGCAACACGAGCAACGCTTCGGGTGATACGCACCTGTTCAACGATGGACCAATCCTCCTGACCGCCGGCACGGACTATACCTTTGAAGTGGAGGTTGCCGGAGCTGCAGTTCAGGCGTTTATGGCATCGTGGACTTATTCAGTCGTCCCCGAACCCACGACAGGTGTGATGGGGATACTGTTGGTTGCCATGTTGCTACCGATGTGCCGAACACGATATCAAGCGTAGAGTAAAATCGACGGCCTTCAGGAAGTCACGGGGACTTGCTCGGCGTAGAGGTCGGCTCGCGTAAGTGGTACGGGAGAGCTACCTTTGCGTCGGCGGCTGGCGACGACTTGATAGATCTTGATGCCGCCGTCTGCGAATCCGCACGAGGCGCCGGCAAGGTAAGCTACCCACAGTCGATATCGCTCCAGCCCCACCATGCGAATCGCCTCGTCTTTGCGATCGGTGAGTCGTTCACACCATGCGCGACACGTCAGTCCGTAGTGTTCGCGCCAGGATTCGACATCGTGGACTTCAAAGCCTTCGTGCTCCATCGCGTTGGTCGTGAATCCGACGGACGAAAGTTCTGAGCCTGGGAATATGTATTTGAGCAACAGTCGTCGTTCTGGACGAATGTAACGCGACTTGCGTTTGGTACGCTTCGAAGCGCTGGCGATTGCGTGGTTAATAAAGATGCCTTCATCGCCGAGCAACGATTGGACTTTCTTGAAGTACTTGGCATAGTTAGCGATGCCAATATGCTCAAACATTCCAATACTGGAGATCTTGTCATACTGTCCGTCGAGGTCAGCATAATCGCGAATCTCGACTTTGACACGATCCGCCAACCCCAGCCGCTTGATCTTGGCGGCTGCGAAATCATGCTGTTCCTGTGACAAGGTGACTCCATGAGCCGTCACGCCATAGTTTCTAGCAGCATGACAGATCAGCCCGCCCCAGCCACAACCGATGTCGAGCATCGAGTCGCCGGGTTGCAGTCGCAGTTTGCGACAGATCATATCGAGTTTATCAATTTGAGCCTGCTCGAGGGTATTGTTGGCTTGCTGGAAATAGCCGCAGGAGTATTGCATCTCCTCATCCAGAAACAGCTTATAAAACTCGTTCCCGACATCGTAGTGGAACTGGATATAGTCCTTGTTGTTTCGCTTGGATTCGACTCGACCAATGGCATCGTCGGCGAATTCTTTTTTCAGTTTCGTCGCGGGTGCTTTGGAGAACAGAAAAGGGATCGCGTTGCGTATGAGCAGCGATTTGTCCAATCCCTTTAGCCGCTGGCGTGAACTTCCTGTCATTCGCAAGGCTTCACGAAACTCGATCAGGTTGCCGCCCTCAAAGTCGATGGCTCCGACTGCGTACAAACGCAAAAGAGATTCGGGAGTCGGTCGGCGAATCAGCGCCCCGATGACTCCGGGCTTGTCGATCTTGATCATCAACTTCGGATTGGGCTCTTCGCCAAGCGGAATTACTTCACCATTCCATAACTGAACGGAGGCTCGCAAATTCAACTCATAAGCGATATGGGTTAGCGAGCTGATAATTGCACGCCGCTGCGCGGCTTCAGAGAACAGAAATGGCATAACGAGTCCTTTCGCGCCAACAAGCCTACAAAAGATCAGAGACGTGTTCGCACGCCAGGACGCGAAAGGGAAGCAATGGTGTTGCTTCGCGCAACTTCCCTGTCGAATCAACCGGACCATCATAGCCTTCAAGCGTCGAGGCTCGAAGATCAGCTTGTCGATTCCCTCGCCTTGGGGGTTTTGTGAGTCGAATTACCGTTTCAAGAAATCGGAACTCGCAAAAAACCTGCATTTCACACTCGCAGGCCGTGGACATGGAAGGCGATTCGCCGGAAATTCATGCTCCGATCGCACGGTTCCAAGAGGTTGGTTCGATTTCGAATTCGTTACCGCTTCTTCTTGGGATCGAGGTTGGCTTCCATGTCGCCTTCCTCCAACTTCGATTCGACGCCACCTTTGGGCACGTCGACTTTGGCAATCCAAAGCAGCGCGTTGAGTACGGTCTTCCGATAGTCGTCATTCGCCCAGTTATCGTGAAAGTGGCCTCCTGTAAAACCAAAGCCGCGGCCGCCGTCATTTCGCTGCACTGCCCACATCATGGCTTCGGCACGTCCTTTCGATGCGACAATGTGTGGGTAGGGACCTCTCGGCCAAACATAGGGGCCCTTTCGCACTTCTTCCGATGGGCGGGCTACAAGGATCGGCCAGAATTTCAACGAGTCCGTTTCGCCCGATTTGAGCTCGGCGTTCAACCCGGCGTGAAATCGCATATTAAAATACCATTCGTCTTTCGCACTGAATGGTTTGACGCCATTGGTAATCGGGTGGTCGGGCAGCATATCAAACTGCGGCTCCCAAATCGGGTTGCAAGAAAACTGGTGTTCATAGTGCCCTCCGATCCACTTCTTGAATTCCTTGCCGGCTTGCTCCGCAACAACCTCGACTCCATAGTGCATAAATCCGAGCCCAACACCTTTGCTCGCCCACTGGTCGACTTGCTTCAGTCGTTTTCCGCCATCCTTCACGACTTCGTGATTGCCACCGCCATCCATATAGAAGACGACCGCGCGAGCCCCATCGAAAACGGATTCATCTTTCGGCCAGCCGTTGAGCACGAATTGCACGTCGACTCCGGGATAGTCCTTCATGCACTTTGCCAATAACTGGACCCCAGCATTAAACTCGTGCATCCCTGCGGGATGCGATGGCTTGCCCGCGATCAAGACGATTTTGGCGTCTTGATCCGCTACCACGAACTGAACCCACATCAACCCGATAGTGAGCGCAACAAGAATTCGATTCTGCATCGTATGACTCCCAAGCCTGGACTGGATATCCTCGTTTCCATTATGCGACCCTATTCTACTTAACGGTGGAAGCGACTGTCAGGTCCTACCCGTCGACTTGGCGACTCCCCTAAAATAGCAAGACGAGATTTCTCCATTTATCTTCACGAATACTATAGGCGTCCGGAATGAGTAGCGACTTGAAGCACCCAAGATTGGAATTCCATACGATTGAGAAATTGATCGAACACCTCGAACAATCAAAAGACCTGACGGGCGCAGTCTTCCAATCGCTCAGCCTTGACGCATCCCACGCTCCTCTTTTTACCGGCGTCGTGCTACGTAACAACGTGCTGCTTGGCTGTGAGATTGCATCCGAGTTATTGAGCCTGTTCGATTCGCCTCTTGTGTTTCCGAAAATTGAGGGGCTACCATTCAATCCTTATCGTTCCAGCCTCTATACGCCGGTAGAATTACTCGGCGATTATCAGATAGGAGTCGCCGATTCCTATCAATCGACGATTGATGGCGCATCGTACGCACACTATCTCGCCACCGGTCGCGCCTCCACCAAGGATGTCATGGTAACGTTAGCCAGGCGACTGCACGATCACGCGATGACTGACGCGTTGCACGAGTTTTTGCATGACCGAAAAGTCGTCGCCATCATGGGCGGGCACTCGCTCGAACGCACCCACCCTGTTTATCGACAAGTCGCCTATCTGGCTCGCGAACTGACACGCAAGGGTCTATTGGCAACCAGCGGCGGCGGCCCCGGCGCCATGGAAGCGACTCATTTGGGAGCCTGGTTCGCCGAAAGAACCGATGACGAATTGGAGGATGCGATAAAGATGCTCGGCGTCGCACCTCTCTACAAGCCCCAGCACGAATGGCTGGATGCGGCGTTCCAAGTCGTCGAAAAGTATCCAGTCGCTTCCGAAGAAAAATGCATGAGTCTGGGAATCCCGACTTGGTTGTATGGGCACGAGCCGCCAAGTTGTTTTGCGCTACGCATCGCCAAATACTTTGCTAACAGTGTTCGCGAAGAGGGCCTACTTGCCATCGCGACCGGTGGAGTCGTCTTTGCTCCAGGCAGTGCGGGAACCATTCAGGAGATTTTCCAGGACGCAGCTCAGAACCATTACAAGTCATTTGGAATTGCCAGTCCCATGGTATTCCTTGGCAAAGAATACTGGGAAATCGAAAAGCCGGTGTATCCCTTGATAACACAACTCGCGGCCGGACTCGAATATGCGAGCCTTCTGTCGATCACTGACGATGTGCCGGACGTTGTGTCAAGGATTTGCCACTTCGTGGATCAAATGATTGCGTGAGTCGAGTTCAGTTCAATCCAAATTGTTTCAGCATCCAACTACGTCGGCGCCCTTCGTGTTCGGCACCGACCCAATGCCCGGCGTTGGGATAAACGAAATACTGTTTCGGCACTTTGAGGCGGTTATAAACCGAGAAGATCGTAGCAGCGGGGCATGTCGCGTCTTGCAAGCCAACTCCGAGAAAGACTGGGCACTTGATACGATGAGCAAAATTTAGTGCGTCAAAGTATCCCATCGTTTGCAGTGTTGATTCCCAAGTGCGGTCGGAATTCTTTTCAATCCAACCTTCCATCTCCGGCCAGTGACTGGCCTTAAAGTACTTCTTCCAGTCACACAAAAACGGAATATCAGGAGCGCAAAGGCTGATGCGAGGATCGAGCGCAGCCGTCATCAGACTGAATCCTCCTCCCTGGCTGCCCCCAGTAACGCCGATACGTTTGGCATCGACTTCGCTTCGAGAAGCGAGAAAATCTACGGCTCGAACGCAATCAGCGTAGGCTCCCTGGTAAAAGTAGCCTTCCTTGTCATCCAAGCCACGAATCCAATAATCGACTGGCTGCCCTTTCACATCATCCTGACTGTTGCCGTGCCCGCGCACGTTGAATGAGAACACAGCGATCGCATCGCGGATTGTCGTGGGCTGCATGGCCTGCGTGTACCCAGGAACGCGCAGGAGGGCTGGATGCTTACCAGCGGCTTTCGGTTTCTGATACCAACCGCGAACCCGTACGTCATTGAGACTGCGCATTTCCACCAGGTACAATTGGTGCGTTACCGTGTCGCCATCGGGTTGGGGAGTCATCTTATACTGTGGCTCTACGCTGGCGAGTTGCTGCAATGTTTCCTGCCAGAAAGCATCGAGATCGGGTTGTGCAGTTATCGAGGATTGTATTTTCTCTGGCTGGTAGCCAAGCACCATGGACTTTGGCGTACTCTGCGTGCCCTCGGGCGAACGAATCGACAGTTTGACTCGATAGAAACCGGGTTCGTTAACGCGATGCGAGCAAATAACCGTCGTCGCCGATTTTGGTGACAGCTCCAGAGCCGAGGAAACACGCTTCAGCTCCTTACCTTCATCATTCTCAATCGTCCAAAAAAGATCACCGGCAACTTGAGCGTCGGCTTTATTTTTCAAAGTTGCGCTGATGGGCATCCCACCTTGGGAAACAAAGATTCCGTCACCGCGTCCCAAGTGAAAGTCGATCGTCAGAAACTCACTCGCATCAAGGGCTTTCAACATGTAATCGCCGGAAATCATCCCACCATCGCCGCGACCGTCGTAGACTCGCACTGCGATGACATTCTCCTCATCCCATCGAATTACATCCGCTGGCACGAGATATTCTCGATCGCTATCCCATGCGGCTTGGTAGGGCTCCGGCATCGTCCCGGTTTCGCCAATGCGTTTTCCATTGACCCAGGTTTGATCGACATCGTCAATTTTCCCCAGCGCCAGTTTGAGCAACTTATTTTTTTGAAAAACCGCTGACTGCTTGATGGTGGCTGGGATGTCGACATGCAATCGATACCAAGCATAACCGTTGTAGTTCTCGTATCCTTGCGACTCCCAGCTCGCACCGACACGTATCGTTTTCCAGTCGGCTTCGTCGATTTGAGCAGTCGACCAGGATGCATCGTCACCGGTCTGAAACTTCCAGCCCTTTGACAAATCGACTTCCGCTGATTGAGCCCCAGCAGTCGCGGCCAGTAGGGATAGGCACATACCAAGGCTAAGGAGCCGATTCTCAATATTCAAACTATGGTTCCTCCAAAGTAGTTTTCACAAGCGGGTTCGACGCCCCTTGATTTGGAAGCGAGCTCGCGAGGCTGGATAATCCAGCCTGTAACCTCTACACGAATTTCTTCAACGCATCGAGCACTTCGTCCGCGCGTTCGGACAGCATCGCGTGCCCACAACCTGCGAACGTCTCTGTCCGGCAATCGGCGAGCGTCTCCACAAGCTCTTTCGCATTGTAGGCTGGAGTCATCAAGTCGATTTGGCCCAATAGCAACAGCGTGGGGCAACGAACCTGCGAAGCACGCTCCATTCCATCCGTGTATTCGCGGCAAGCCACCAGATCGTCGCGAATCACACCCCGCCCTGCTCTCTCAAACAATCGACGATCTGCGCCTAACATCCAGATACCGAGGTCGGCGACTCCACCTCGGTGCCCCGCCGGACTATGTCCCCAGAACGTCAGCATGTCGACGACGTCTGGATGATCCGCGACAGCCGCGTCCATCAATTCATCCGTGACGGGCATCGGCATCGACGTGGCAACCAACACGAGTTTTTCAACACGTTCGGTGTACCGAGCAGCCATATCGAATGCGACGAGCGAACCCATGCTGTGGCCAACCATCACGACGGATGCCAGTTGAAGATCATCCAACACCCGAACAATCCAATCTGCCATCTGTTCAATACGATGGAACCCAGGGCCCATACTGCTGCCGTGATTGGGAAGATCAAGATCGAGAACATTAAAGCCAGCGCGATTAAAATAGCGTTTCGGTGCCCTCCAGATCGTATGATCTTGGCCAGTCCCGTGTACAAAGACGATCGTTCTCCTCTCTGCGTTGAGAATATAATTGCCGGTCGCCACAAAGGCTCGTTTGCCATCGACAGTGATTTCCACGCAGGATGCCTATGCCTTTCTGGTTTCGATTTTTTGAGCCGCCCGTAGACCACGTCGCAAGTCGTCCATCAAGTCATCAATGTCTTCCAATCCTACAGACACTTGCACCAGCTCTTCCGAGATACCGACTGACGCAAGTGTATCCGAGTCATAATGTTGATGGGTTGTACAAGCCGGATGAATAATCGCGGACCGAGCTTCTCCTATATTCATGGAATGGGAAAAGAGTTCCAACTTTTGCAGCAAAGCCAGCCCTGCACTTCGCCCGCCTTTTAGTCCGAAGCTGAAGACGGAACCACATCCTTGCGGCAAGAGTTTCTTCGACAACGCATGGTCGGGATGTTCAGGAAGGTCTGGGTAGTTCACCCAATCAACGGCATCGCTCTCACTCAAAAAGGAAACCAATCGCTGGGCATTGGTAACATGCCGATCCATCCGCAATGACAGCGTTTCCATTCCTTGCAAAATCAAAAAGGCCGTCGCCGGACTCATACAGGCACCAAAATCACGAAGTCCTATCAGACGAGCCTGCATTGCAAACGCGGAGACGCCAAACTCTTCGACGAAGTCGATGCCTCGGAATCCGTCACATGGCTCAGTCAGGTTAGAGAATCGCCCCGACGACTCCCAATCAAATTTTCCGCTGTCGATCAACAAGCCGCCGACAACGACACCATGACCACTCAGGAATTCTGCGGCAGAATGAATGACAAGGTCTGCGCCCCAATCAATCGGCTTGCTCAAACATGGCGTCGTCTGCGTCGAGTCGATCATCAATGGAATACCGTACTCGTGAGCGATCTCCGCAACGGTAGGGATGTCGAATACATCCAAACCAGGCTGCCCCACAGTGGCTCCCAAAACCAACCGAGTATTTGGACGAAGTGCCCCCCGTAGCATGTCGTGATCGCCTGGAACTACGAAAGTCGTTTCTATGCCAAACCTCGGCATCGTCGCCGACAAGAAGTTGCGTATTCGATCATTGATAAATTGCGAAGCCACGATGTGCGATCCGGCGCCCATCAGCGTGGCAATCGCCAAATGCACAGCAGCTTGCCCAGTCGCCGTGGCGATCGCTCCTACCCCTCCTTCGAGCGCGCAGATGCGTTCCTCCAAAACCGCTGTCGTTGGGTTCGTCAAATGGGAATCAATGTGCCCCGTCCGCTCGAGGTTGAATAGAGAAGCCGCGTGCTCCGGAGTTCCAATATCGAACGAAGCCGTTTGAAAAATCGGCACAGCTCGGGCACCGCATGATGGATCGGGACGCTGACCAGCATGAAGCGAAAGCGTGTCGAAGCGATAAGTCTTCGGTTTCGCCATGGAGAGTTTACTCAAGATTCCAGTATGACAGGCCATTGCAATCGGCTTGGGCCATTTGCAGCCTATTGTAGCGATGCGTTTCTACCTCGAAACCCGATCACTTTGTTTAAGGCGTGGCGCCAACGATTGCGCCCGATTCGCCAATGCGGAACTCAACCATCACGCTTCGATGGTCAGAGTATGCCATGACACCCAACCGATAATTTATGATTTGTATTTGCTCGCTAATCAACACATGATCGACTCTGAGTCCACCCATGAGCGTGGGGAGCGGAGCCAACGTTGGAGAGATGCCATACCCGCGTGAAGCGTCTCGCAGCCCCCCGCAATCCAGAACGTTCTTGAATCGTGGCGACCAAGGAGTCAGATTGAAATCACCAACCATCAACGTTGCCACCTTGGAATTGCAACGCTCCGCAAGCGTACACAACTGACGATCTCGCGACTCGGTCAGCGCGGCGCCAAAAGGCGGCAGTGGATGCGTCGCGACGATACGAAATGGATATTTGAATCCGTCGGATGTGAACAAGATGTCGAGCGGTGGATTAGAATCGCCCGTATCGACGACTTCGATCTTCTCCCAAGGTCGTTTCGATAGAAACGCGACTCCCGTATAGTCATTCCTGCAAATCAATTTCTGATACGGGTAGATTCCCAGCAGGCTCTCGAGCCGTTTCTCCCAGTCGCCCGAAACCTCCATGAGGTACACAAAATCCGCGTCTTCATTCACGACATCTTGTAGCGTCGCATCTATTGCATCGTTGGTTCGAAGTACATTGACGACCTGTAAACGAAAGGTATCAGATGCCAAGTCCACAACTCCCCTTGTAGACAATGAACCGCCGATTGGTAGCAGATACGGAATAAGCGGCCAAACATTCAGCAGCAAGGCCACGACTCCGATAATGGCCAACTTGTATTTTCTCGAACGAGCCCACACCGCGAGCGTCGGTAGCAACAGAATTGCATATTGAACGCGCATGTGGACTGCAAAATCAGCAACCCAGCTATACCGAGCTGCGAAACCAAGCAGCGTCCCGGCGATCGCCAGTGCGCCGAATAGATTGGCCAACCGAGAAACCACATTTCGCGCTTTCTCCAACCCAACCCGTTTGTCGCGCGATGTCTTCATGGCCAACCATCAAGACTCAAGAGACATGTCGCCAGCACTATCAACAAAGATGACGGTTTGAAGACGACCTACATAGCGATTCATGTCTTCGCAGAATGAAGACTCGACGTCTTTCTCCGGCGACTTCATTCCAAGGAACACGACGGCTGCGTCAGCCGAATGATGTTGAATAGCCGTTTTTGCGTCGGACGAAACAATCACGTGCGGCGTGACGATGATTCGAGACTTGTGAGCCAATTCCGTGAGATGCTCGCGAACCTTCTGTCGACCACCTTCAGAAGGAATAACTCTCATTAAGCGGATTTCGCGATTTTTCCAAGCCAGGTTCTGACGAAGCAAGTGGGCAAGCAACAACATCAGCCCCCCGTTTTTCTCACCACGCCACCAGACATCAATTGGCCCTGTCTCGGCTTCCCAAGGGTCACCTACATCTTCATTACATCGAATCGAAACGATACTTCGCTTCAATTGATTGACGGTAAACAGCAGCTTCTCAAAAGCCGCATAACGATCAGGCTGAACCGGCCACCCCATCAATACAACATTGGGACGTATCCCACCAATCCCGCAGCATTGCACCAACGCTTCGACGCCTTGCGAAACCTCTTCGCTGATAACCACTGCGGGAAAGGCTTCGAGGTCCGAATCGCGTATCTGCTTTCGCAGGGATTTCTCCTGCTTGTCACGGCGTTCGCTCATTTCGTTGATGTCGCCAACCATCACTTGCGCGATCGTCAATACGCCATGCCCAGAAGTCAGCCAATGGCCATAGACTGCAAGATGGCGTCGATTCCATTTCGTCCCGGTGAGCGCCAGCATGATGGGTCGCCAGTTCTTGGGATGGTAATAACCTTGCTCAAGCTTGAGCAGGTTGCGCCGAGCCCTCTCAAACACGACTCCACTCTTAAGGTCGCCCCATCGCGTTGTGACTTTGCGGAACGCAATAAACCGATACAAGAGAAACATGCCAATGATCGAAACCAGCGCAGCCTGCCAGGAGATCAGAAACATGACGCCAAAGCACCCGATGGCTCCGGCCAAGGCGGCTGACCAATGGCAATACTTGAATCGAGGACGATAGCTGGGATTGCGCGTCACCGACTCGTAGAACGTCGCCAGGTTCAACGTTCCATAAGTGATCATGAACGCCATCGTGATCACGGGAGCGATCAAATCCAGATTACCTGCCAAAATACAGATTTCTGCAATGAGGAACGTGAGCACGGTCGCTCGACGTGGCTCGCGAGTCGGTCCGCTGCCAGCGGCAAAGTATCGAAGCGCATTGTAAATTTCGTCGCCAGCCAACGCTTGCAGGATACGCGGGGCGCCTAACATACTCCCCAACGCCGACGAAAGCGTTGCCGCGAAAATACCGGCTGTCACGAGCCCCGGCGACCAGGCGATGCGACTAACAATCAAATTATTGGAAATCAACTCATCCTGAGTCGCAGATCCAGCTAACAAAACTGCCATGCCCAAATAAACGATCATCGTGAAGAAAACGGCAGAAAGCGTTCCGGACGGAATCGATTTGCCAGGATCCTTCAAGTCGCCGGACATGTTAGCCCCAGCCATAATGCCCGTCACAGCAGGGAAGAAAAGCGCAAACATCGTGAATACATTGTCGCTGCCCAAATACGAGGGCTGCATGTTGGCGGATAGATTTGCGACGCTGAATTCACCAAATGTGCCCGCAGCAAAGGAAACGAGCGACGCTACCAACACCGCTAAAATGAAATATTGCATTTTGATGGCCCATCCGGCGCCAACCAGAACGCAACATAACACCGCCAGATTGACCATTGTTGCCAACGCCGGCATCGATAATCCCAACCCAGGAAATGTTCCCAGGCAGGCTTCGGTAAAACCAATCACGTACATCGCGACGGAAATTGCCTGGGCCAGAAAAAACACCAAACCAATTGCGCCGCCAAACTCGACACCCAGACTGCGACTTATCAGAAAATAGGCACCACCACCCTCGACGCGAGTGTTAGTTGCTATCGCCGAAAGCGCCAGTGTGGTTAGCAAAGTAATCAACTTGGCTAACAAAACGATCAAAACGGCTTGAATCAGCCCTGATTGGCCCACGACCTGGCCAAAACGAAGAAACATGATGACGCCGAGAATGGTCAGCGTACACGGAGTAAACACCCCGCCAAACGTCCCAAACTTGGTGGCGCTTTTCACCGACGTCCGACTCGTATTCGCACCGCCATTTCCGGCGTGAGCATTGGTGTCTCCGTTGGCACCCATCGTCAATAGCCTCGTTTCCGTTTCTCCATGCCAAGCAGTCTGACGAATGTATCTAGACGGGGCAACTTCATTCGAGCTGCACATGGATATATGCGGAATTACGCGGTAAAAAATCGCAATTGCGGCAGGATCTACAAGAGTCCGTCCTTTGTGTCGCGACGTGCCATGTCAGAAATCGATCATTACTAAAACATCGCATCCTGCCTGCTCAGGTTTCCTGTGAACCAGCCGCGTAGCCTTCGATAAGCCGTCCCAACAAAAATGCGACAATGGAAAAGATCAACATCTTCAACATGTCGGCGACTCCAAACGAACGACGAAGTCCGCCGGTAAGCTCCAAAACAATCGCAACAGGTAACAGGATGAGCGCCAAATGTTGCAGTCCGCGTCCAATCGTTCTCATAATTTCAAAATAGATAAAGTGAGTCGTTTAAATATCGACTTCGCAAGTCGAATCGTGAATCGCAAACGCGGTTTCGGTCGCGCACATACTAAGATTTGTTATGTGACTTGATCGGGGCGCCTGGCATTTACCCGCACAGTTTTTTTCGTTTAAATGAATTTCATAGTGAAATCGTGTTGCATTTTTTAACCTAAATTGTACAAATACACGACAACATTAGGGTTTTGCCGCGTGTGTTCACTTCGTTTTTTAGTTGAACACAGTATCGTCGAGCATCGTGCTAGACAGCAACCGGCAGAACTTGGGTGAGATCAACTGGCCGGCAAAGGGAATAACGGTCGTATCGTATCTGATTAATTGGGCAGATCCTGAACAACTAATCAGCCTCGTGCACCGCCCGGCTCAGTAAGCCTCAGGCAACTGGAAGCCGTCACGGAAGGCTCGCCACAACCTTACTTAGGAGGACGAAGTCGTGGCCAAGAAAAAGAAGAAAGCTGCCAAGAAGCAGGTCCCCAATAAGAAGAACAAGCCTCCCAAGAAGAAGAAGGTCCCCAATAAGAAGAAGGTAGCCAAGAAGAAGAAAAAGGCCACCAAGAAGAAGAAGGTAGCCAAGAAGAAAAAGAAAGTCGCCAAAAAGAAGAAGAAGAAGAAGGCAAAGAAGAAAAAGTAGTTCTCTTTCGCTCGAATCTTAAAAACACAAAAGACCCGCGACATGTCGCGGGTCTTTATTTTTTCACTCTCGCTAACCTAATCCCATTACCGCGTTGGCCGTCCTAACTACAGGACTGGCAGTTCCGGCATCGGTGGATTCTCAGCGCTCGTGCGAGCTAGATTCTTCACAAGTTGATAGCTCATATGATTCAATACCGCCGATGCCTTGGCATCATCAAACAGGCTGAACATTTCCCCCGCGTCGCCTCGAGTCCGGATACCAATGTTGATCGGGACTTCCGCGAGTAATGGAACATCGAGCTGCTCGGCTTTCTTACTGGCTCCACCTTTACCGAAGATATCGTAGGTCTTCCCACAATCGCACTCGAACCCACTCATATTTTCGACCATACCAAGCACGGGGATATTCACTTTACGGAACATTCCGATCGCCTTCACAGCATCAATCAGCGCCACATCCTGAGGCGTACAAACGACGACTGCACCAGTTAACGGAAGGAGTTGCGAAAGCGTCAACGCAATATCTCCCGTCCCCGGCGGCATATCGATGATCAAGTAATCCAGATTCCCCCAATCCGTATCACGCAAGAACTGCGTAATGGCGCCGTGAAGCATCGGTCCTCGCCAGACGATGGGTTCGTCTTCGGGAACCAACAAACCCATCGAGATCATTTTGAGCCCTTCCCGAACCGCGGGCTCAATCTTTTTGTTCTCAGTGATGTGTGGTCGGCCGGAAATCCCCATCAGGTGAGGGACGCTGGGACCGTAAACGTCAGCATCCATCAAACCAACAGCGCACCCGGATTTATTTAAGGCGCAAGCCAGCGAAGCTGCGATCGTACTTTTCCCGACTCCCCCCTTACCAGAACCGACGGCAATGACCGTTTTCGCTGTCAGTCCAATCTGACCAAGTGGACTGGCTGGACGATCCAATTTTGATACCGTCACGTCCACACTCTTGATGGCGGGATTCGAACAGCGAATCTGCTCGGCAATCTGCTCTTTGGTTTCATCCCAAAGTGGAGCCGAATGGGTTGCGAGCGCGATATCGACGCCCACGCCGTCGCCGTTGATGCGAATATCTTTGACCTGTTCCATTTGAACGAGGTCCCGCCCCGTCTCCGGATCAGCAATCCCTGAAAGAACTTTCTCGATCTGACTCTTCTCAATTGGGCCCGCGGCCATAACTACCGACTCCACTCATGATATTAAAATTGGGAACGGTTCCATGCGATTTGACATGACAACCAGCGAGCGCTTCGGCGCTTCCGCTAATCCCTCGTGGCATTTCTAATTATCTACACTCTAGGCCAACGTCCCGATTACGGTCCGCTGCAACCAACTTACGCATGACTCCCCCAAGGTAGAGAGTGAACGATTTGATTAGTCATCGGATTCCCGACGGGAAGCGGATACTTCTCAAAATGCCGCCGAATGATTTCGACGACCTGGTTTGACTGCTGTATCTCTTTCACGACGGCCGACGCTCCCGATTCTCGCAATTCCCATTCCCACGGTCGTGTCGCACGTCCCACGGCAATAACTGGAGATTGCGGAAATCTGCATCGAAGTCGACCAATGCCATCTACCATTCGTCCGAGCTCCAAACCGCTTGCACCTTCGGGCTGAATGACAAACAGCGAGAATTGTTCAAAATGCCCGCTGTTCTTCAACTTGCTTAAAGTCGTCAGCACGAACGGCCACGCACTTTCAAACTCTCGAACGAGTATTGCCGACCAAGCTGGCGAAGTCGCCAGATAGACCGAATTCACTGCACTTCGTTGCGTTCGCTGCACGTCCACAACACCCTCAACCTTGCTCGATGATTTCCATTATCGTAGGCCCGCCAAGAAAGACTGGCAACCGACTCTATTTAATCATCTCCCAGCCCGAGGGAAGATAACTTCCGCAGGAGCTTATTCCGACTGATTCCCAGCATTCGAGCCGCTTCGGCTTTGACTCCCTTGGCTCGGCCTAAGGCCCTTTGGATCAAGTCTCGCTCGACATCCTTCAAAAACGCGTCCAAGTCAATCGACTCAGGTTCCGACACCGGATTCACTACAGCATCTAATCCCATTCGAATTTCGGATGGCAATGCCTCGGCGAGGATAAATGGCGAATCGGCATTCTCGGCGCACTTCAAAACTACGGACTCCAATTCGTCTTCATTGCCTGGCCATGGGTAGGCCACGAGCTGATCCAAAGCCTCCTCCTCAAATCCCATCAGCTGATTCGAGCTGTCGACGTTGTAGTGTTCCACAATCGACTGTACCAATTGAGGAATGTCATCCTTGCGCTGAGCCAACGGGGGTACCTCAATCAGAATCGCAGACAGACGTATCGCAAGGTCTGACCGAAATCCGTCCTCCAACAATCGGTCAAATGGAACATTCGAAACCGCTAATGTCTGTATCCCCAACTCGTCGATGGTAAGAAACCCCGCCAACTCTTTTTGAGCATCCGCATTCAACTGATCGACGTTGGCCAACATCAACGAAGGTGGAGCATCGGTTTCCATTTCGGCGTAACGCTGGATAAAAGAAGTCAACGTTCCGCGGAGCATCTCGGCATCGTTAATCGCACAATCCAACGGCACAAGCGATGGATTGCCCACTCGAGCCGAGTGAATCATCCTGGCAATACGCGAGCAACCACTTCCGGCAGAACCAGCGATCAAGACGCGAGCCGTGCACTTTATCGCCAAAGTGACTTGTTCACGTATGCGTTGAATCGACGCCGACTCGCCGACCAACCGCTCGAGCGAGAACGCATCAAAGTAACTCGCTCGCAATCTCGCCAAAGCCGCATGCAGTTCCTCAGGATGTTCAGCCGATCTCGCTGACGCAAAGTCGTGACTCCCCTGCGTTGCCAGCACCAATACGCCAACCACATTTTCCTTACTGTCGCTGATGGGCCAAAACATCACCGCCATAGAATCAGCAGGCACCCCCTCTGAGGAGTCACCGCGGTGTACTTGCCCAAGACTCGCTATGCCCTCATAGGCAGTTGGTGGCACGGCCAATCCATAAATCGTGGCTTTGTCCGGTTTGCGTGCGGACTCTGAATGATAGTCACATTTCTGGCCAGCCAACGACTCTTTCTTGATGTCTAACCAATCGGCCAGCGACTGATTCGCAAAGACCATTTTGCGTCGTTCGTCGAGAAGATAAGCCGGCAGTGGGCTGGATTCCAGGCAACGTGCGATGGCTGTCTTGCTAAGTGTGGCTCGCGGCATCGCTCGTGACCGTTGGTTTCAGGTTCGCCGTTAGCGATCGGCAACGACTTCCAGTTCAGGACTCCGTTCAGCCGCCGCGTTGCCTGCCACGGGCTGGCCGGGGGCAACCGGCGTCATGATCGCAGCGCCAATCTTGTTGAATCGCTCGACGGCGATCCCCGGCATCAAACCAGCGATGAGAATGATCAACGCACAGATCGAAGCCGCAACCGCGGCGGTACCCAAAGGCCTTCGTGGCGGAGCCAATTCAGTTTCCGCATCGCCCGTTTCAACTTCGCCAAAGTAGGTGACGCCCACGATACGCAGGTAATAAGCCGCAGCAATCGCGGCGTTGAGTACCCCAACAATTGCCAGTGCCATAAACCAACTGGCTCCCGCACCGATCGTGTCGGCGGTGTTCGCAGTCGACAGCGCTCCGGTGAACAACGTCATCTTGCCCCAGAATCCTGCCAGCGGCGGGATCCCAGCAAGAGAAAACATGAAGATTGCCATAGCACCAGCCATCCACGGACGACGCTTGGCCATCCCCGCTAGTTGGCTGACCGAGTCGATTTGGGATTCGTCGTCTCCGCCGCTCACTTCACACAATACCGCGAATGTACCAAGGGAAGCAAAAGCGTAGATGACGAGGTAGAGCAACGAAGCAGAAAAGCCGCTGTAGACAACGGACTCTTTGCCAGTCGACGCCATACCGACCGCCAAACCAATCAGCATATAACCCGCATGAGCGATCGACGAGTACGCCATCAGTCGGCGAATGTTATTCTGCCAGAGGGCACAGATGTTGCCGATCGTCATCGTGACAGCGGACATGACCAGCGCGAGTTGCCAGCCAAAGGTCAGCCCCGTGGGGAACAACACGACTGCCAGTCGAATCAACGCAACCATGCCGGCGATCTTAGGAACCACTGCCAACAATCCTGCGTTGGCGTTCGTTGTCGATTGATACACATCCGGCGCGTAAAAATGAAAGGGAGCAGCCGCGATCTTGAATCCCAGTCCACCGAACAGAAAAATGACGGCCATCAAGACCAGCGAGCCCGCAGGGCCACCGCCTGCGCCAGCCGAAGCGAAGTAGCTGCGGATTTGCGTCAGATCCATGCTGCCCGTAATTCCGAACAACAGTGTGACACCAAACATGAATATTGCCGACGAAAGCAGACTGAGGAAAAAGTACTTCACTGTCGCTTCCGCGGACCCGTCGTCACGTCGTCCAATGAACAACAACACATAGGTTGGGATAGAGATGAGTTCCAATCCAAGGAAGAGCAACACAAAGTTGCCGGCCCAACAGGCTAGCATCAGCCCAGCAAAGACCAGCATTACCATGCCAATGGCTTCACTCGTCAGTATTCGATTGGTGCTGCGAGCAATAGTAAGAATAAACAACAGCCCCAACCCCAAGGCAACCCATCGCATCGTGCCGCCAAACATGTCCAGCAGGACGGGCCCACTTTCGGCCAAACCGGAACCGGCGAATGTGGCTCGCTGCGCAAACAGAGTAAAACCGGCCAGAAGAAAGCTGACCAACGAAGTCCCGACCCAGACGGATCGTGAACGATTGAACGTTCCACCCACGATGATGATCGCAGCCGCGACGACCAGAATCGTCTCGGGTAGCAAAAGGGTAAGTGTATTGCCGCTGGTTACCACGGGTTCATCCTGATTCTATTTATTGTCGGTCATCGAGGCGGGGCGTATTCTCCACCATCGAGATGGCTGGCAGAACGTTACTATTCTGTATCGCCACATTGTTCACTCTCGCGGTGGCTTGCTCAGTCACAACATTGAGAGGTGCAGCCATCGGTTGCAGGAAGAACTGTGGAAACAATCCAATCCAAAGTACAAACACGGCTAAGGGCACGAGTGCTGCGATCTCGCGAAATGATAAATCTTTTACGTGTTCCAAATCTGCGGTCGGCATTTTGACAGGGCCAAAAAAGACACGTTGCACAAGCCACAGCATGTACCACGCTCCCAGAACCACGCCTGACAGGGCGAGCAATGCGACTAACCAAAGTTGTCCACCGGCGGCCTGATCAGTTTGCATCCAACCTCGCTGGAACATGCCAATTAAAATCAGAATCTCGCCGGCGAACCCATTCATCCCCGGCAAGCCAATACTGGAGAAGGTAAACACCAGCATGAAAAAGGCCAGAATCGGCGTGTGACGAGCCACACCACCCAAGCGACTGATTTCACGCGTGTGGTACCGTTCGTAGAGCATGCCAACAATCGCAAACAGTCCACCGGTCGAAATACCGTGGTTCACCATTTGCAGGAGTGCACCCTGAGTGCCCAGCGAATTGAGCGCGAACAATCCCAACACACAGTATCCCAAGTGACTGACACTGGAATAGGCAATCAACCGCTTGATATCCGTCTGGGCCAAGGCCACTAAAGCTCCGTAGACGATGCCCGCGACTGCTAACCACAAAAGCCACGGCATACACGCCGCCGTCGCATCGGGCAGCATGGGAATGCTAAATCGCAAAAAGCCGTAGGTTCCAATTTTGAGCAAGATCCCGGCCAGGATCACACTGCCTGCGGTCGGAGCCTGGACGTGAGCCAGCGGCAACCACGTGTGCAACGGAAACAATGGAACTTTGATCGCAAATCCAGCAAACAAGGCCGTGAAGACCCACCACTGCAACCCCATCGGTAACGGGTTGCTCTGTAACCCAGCCGTCAACTCTTGGATGGAGAATGTGATTCGCGATGGATCGACTTCCCAATGATGGTGCAACACAATCGTCAGCAAGCCGAGGAACGTCAGCAGGCTGCCGGCCAAGGTGTAGAGGAAGAACTTGATCGCTGCGTACCGCCGATCTTCACTGCCCCATATCCCGATCAGGAAGAACAGAGGAATCAGTGTAAACTCGAAGAAGATATAGAACAGGATGATATCCCGCGCCGTAAAGACGCCCAGACAGCCGGCCTCGAGCAAAAGAATCATCGCGTAAAACAGCGCGGGCCGATCCTGAATCGCCTTCCAACTCACCAATACGGCAGTCACAAGCAACAACGCCGATAACGCAAACAACCAGAGGCTGATTCCGTCCAGCGCCAGATGAAATCGAACGTCGACTCCCGCGGATTCAGGCATCCAGGCTCGGTCGATCTCCGCGAAGGAGCCCGCGCCGGGTGTCGCATTGAGAAAACCCTGTGTCAGGCAGATCGCCATCAGCAGCGTGAGGATCGTCACGCCCAATGCAATCCACTTGGCAAGATCAGCCTTCGCAGCAGCGACAATTGCGATCACGACGGCCCCGATCAATGGAGTCAGCACGGTGATCATCAGGAGATTGGACATGTTTTACTGTTATATCGTTGGGTTATTTTGTTGTTTATCGCTGGTCGCTTGTCACGCATCGTTTGACAATTATCCACCACCCCACATGGCTCGAACCGCCAACAGCGTTAGCATCCCAAGGACCATGGCAAGACCATAAAACGGAACTAATCCCATTTGCAGTCCCCGCATGACTCCCCCAGCGGCTTTGGGAATCCAACCGCAAAGGTTGACCAAACCATCGACAATCCAGCGGTCGACTAGGTAAGCCAAACCGGCCAGCCCTTCCAGCGGCTTGACGATCAGCAGGTTGTAAATTTCGTCAATAAAGAATTTGCCGTAAGACAATCGGTAAGGTTTACCGATCAGAGCCGAGTCGAACAGTTTCGCGAGCGAGCGAGCCTCGGATTGGTCGCCAAGGTACATAAAGGCGGCAATCGCAATTCCCAAGACGGCGATCACGGAACTCGTTAGCGCCACGTCCATATGCATCGGCCCGCCGGCTTGCGGCGTCGCTGCCGCCACCGTGTTGGCGAGCGAAGGCGTGTGTACGATAAAACTACTGAACGCATGGGTCAGTTCCAATCCGAAGCCAACGGCAAAGGCGAAGACTGACAACACGGCTAGCGGTATCCACATCGACGGTGGAGCCTCGTGGGCATGATCACCCGCCTCATGTGGGACTTCGAGATCACCGAAGAAGGTCATGAAGTACGCACGGAAGGTGTAAAAGGCGGTGAGGAAGGCCGTAAACAGTGCGATATACTTCAACCACTTGTAAACGGTGACTCCGCATCGCAATTCTCCCTCGGTAAACTTCGACAAGTGAGCCGTTGTCACTTCATGATGTCCACCGCCATGGCCGTCGCCTTCGCTATTCACCATCGCGACCTCATGACTGACCAAGCGAATTCCCGTGTCAGGCACCGAACTCACATGAGCCGCCGGCGTATGCTGACCGCTGTTATTCAGCGCCGACTCCATCGCCACCGACTGGTCCTGCACCGCGCCGATAATTGCGTCCTTACTCCAGAATCCAGCGAAGGGAAACAATCCTGCAAGTGCCAAACAGCCAACCGCAAATGTCGCATGCGTAATCGGCATCAATTTCCGCAACCCACCGAACCGTCGCATATCAATCACGTTGCCCATCGAGTGCATCACACTCCCCGATCCGAGGAACAACAGAGCCTTGAAGAATGCGTGTGTGAAGAGGTGGAACATGCCGGCCACGATTCCAGCAACCGTCCCGGTACCCAGCCCCAGGAACATGTATCCCAGTTGACTGATCGTTGAATAAGCCAACACTCGTTTCAGATCGAATTGCGTCAGTGCGATCAGCCCAGCTAACAACGCGGTTCCGCCGCCAATACAAGCCACGGTGACTTGGGCAGACGGCGACGCCAACATCAGTGGTGTACAGCGAGTCACCATGTAGACTCCGGCCGTCACCATCGTCGCCGCATGAATCAGTGCACTTACCGGAGTCGGGCCTTCCATCGCATCCGGCAACCAAACGTGCAGAGGGAACTGGGCGCTCTTGCCGCAGGCTCCCAGCATCAGCAACAAGCAAATGGCCAATCCCATCCCACCAGCCACGTAGGCTCCGCTCGCCAGTCGGGCTTGGCCGAAGATACCGGCGATGGCATCGGTGTCGTGGAAATTCAACGTGCCGTAAGCTTTCCAAATCAGGAACATGGCAAGTGCAAAACCAAAATCACCAATACGATTGACCAGGAAGGCTTTTTTGCCTGCAGCCGCCGCCGACGGTTTCTCGTACCAGAACCCGATGAGTAGATAACTACACGCACCCACGGCTTCCCAGAAAACAAATAGCAACAGAAAGTTACTCACCGAGACCAGCATCGTCATCGAAAAGATGAAGATGCCAACATAAGAGAAGAAGCGCCAATAGCCTCGATCCCCGTGCATATACCCGGAAGCATAAATGGCGACCAAGGTGCCGATAAACGTCACCATCACCAGCATGATCGAAGTCAGCGGATCGGAACGCAAAGCAACGTCGATGCGAAACTCACGACTACCCTGCCCTACCGCCTGCCCCGAATCGTTCGCCGAATAGGATTCCGGGATTTGACCTTCCGGATACGCATCCGGCACGGAAGCCCAAGTCCACAGCTGATGAATCTCTTCATAGCCGATCATTTCGGCGCCGGCCGTCGGTTCCGCGTTGACTTTGCCAACGATATTCATCAGCAACAACAAGGCACAGACGAATGACCCGGCACATGCCAAAATCACCGGAATGTGGCTCTTCTCTTTGAGCGATTTGGACCCGAAAGCTCCAATGCAGGCTGTGACAAGGCACGCCAACAGCGGCAGGGAGGGGATCAGGATGGCAAATAAGCGACTTGTTTCCATGGACTCTGTGTTTCTCTGTTAGTAGTCCCGGTTTCAACCGGAATGCCTGCGAGAAAAGTCAACCAACGACTCTGCTCGTGCTACTCTCC
Organism: uncultured Pirellulaceae bacterium; assembly: GCA_964471695.1. Taxonomy (GTDB): domain Bacteria; phylum Planctomycetota; class Planctomycetia; order Pirellulales; family Pirellulaceae; genus CAYYHV01. Next base: position 37,430 of record CAYYHV010000003.1, on the reverse strand, counting down.
AAAATATTCCACCCCGCATGTCGTCGTGGCGTACTTTCGCTCTTGGACGGTGGGCGGAAACTGTTTCCGGCTTGGGCCGGCACTACGAACAACTAAACTCTTGTGCGATACATCTCATCAGCCGGATCAACGTCCGGTTGAACACCAGCCGGTGTGAGGCTGGGCCAAATTTCGTCTTCTTCGAGCTCTTCCGGAATGGCCTTGTCAACAAAAGGAGCCCATCCTTCTTCTCGTGATTGTTGCCAACTGGCAATGTCGAGGTTACCGGCTCGCTGAGCCAACATAAGCACCAGCACCAATGCGACACCAGCTTCACAAGCTGCCACGCAAATAATGAAGATCACCAGCATCTGACCGTCCCACGCATCGTGATACCGGCCCCAGGCAATCAGACTGAGTGACACCCCCTGCAGCATCATTTCTGCACAAAGGAAAATCACGATTAGGTTGCGGCGGATCAGAAATCCAGCCAATCCCAATCCAAACAGGATGGCACCCAACGCCAGGTAGCTTTGCAGCATTGCCAATTCACTCATGCTACGCCTCCCTGGGTCCCCACACTTTCGGCAAGCTCTTCCGCAGCACGCTGCCGATCTTCGATCTTGCGAGCCGTGCCGTGACTGGCCATCGCAACCGCTCCCACCAACGCCGCCATCAATAAAGCAGCCGCCGCTTGTACGGCGACCAAATGTCGCGTGAACAACTGACCGCCCAAGTGAGCCACATGGTTTGGATTCAATACTTTTTTATTCTCAGCCATCGCTCCGCCCAACTGATCTAATGGCGTCGTCGAAATCGCCCAGACCATGATGGCGGCCAGCCCTACACCGGCCAGGCAACTGAACAGCGAAGGCACTTTGCCCCAACTGATACGATCGTAAAACGAATGCCCTTCGGGCTGAGCCAACATGAGCACGAACAAGAAGGTCACCACAATCGCACCGGCGTAAACGGCGATCGTTGCCACCCCGAGGAATTGAGCTCCATTTAGCAAGAACAATCCAGCGACGCCTAACAACATGAACGCAAACCAGATTGCACAATAAACCGGACTGCGCGAAGTAATCGTTGCGGCTCCCGCAGCGAGCGTGATCGCGGCAAAAACGGAAAACAACAAGGCTTCGAATTGCAATCCTGAAATTGGCAGGACGCTGAAGAACAACGCTCCAGCCAGAATCGCAAGAAATGCACCCAGTGCCTTGATGCGTTGCGTCGAGCCCGGCAGCATCCACCACAAACCAAATCCACCTAACAAAGTGGCGAGCAACAATCGCGCTTCAATGGTCATGATCCAGCCGCCAATCGACTGGAGTGTGCTTTGTGCAGCAGGTT
>CAYYHV010000003.1:32284-36088 GCA_964471695.1 uncultured Pirellulaceae bacterium | reverse complement strand
CCCAAAGGAAACATCAAACCGTTCCTCCGAACTCAGCTGACTTCATGGGTTCGTCGTCCTTCGTTGCGTCAAAAACGCTGAGCAGCTTTTCCTTGTCGAAGACCATCTCTTCGCGACTGCGGCCGGTCAGATTGTAAAGGCTGGTCAGTTCGATCGCATCCACTGGGCAAGCTTCTTCGCACATGCCACAGTAGATACAACGCAGTTCGTCGATCGAAAAACTCTCCGGGTACTTTTCGCGGTCTGGCCAAGGGCTTTCGACGCCAATAATGTCGATACAATGCGCCGGACAAGCCGTCGCACAAAGGAAACAAGCCACGCACTTCACGCGGCCCTGCTCATCCTTATTCAGTCGATGGACACCACGGTAAATCAACTTATTGTCGATCTGCGGTTCCTGCTCGGGATAACTTACCGTCACTTTGCGACTGACCATGTGGCGAGCCGTTGTCGTCAGGCCACCAGCGATCAGGGGCAGGTACATGCGACCTGCCAAGCCCAGCTTTGGCTCTGCTACCCACGTGATGTTGGGGTCGTCTGCTTTCATGGTTGACTACGCTCTTCCTACGAAAGTTGTGTATCTACGCCGGTGGGGTCCATATCCAAACGCGGTCGGTTGTCGGTAATCATGGGACTCGCCCAACCAACAAAAACCCACGCAGACAGGGCAACAACCCATCCGATAATGCTGGCGAAGATCACCGCGGTGGTCGTGCGATGCCCACCCTCGATATATCCGCCCAGCCATCCCATATGCTGAATCTCGCTCACGATGGCAACCACGATCAAATTGACCAACCCAAGTGGCAACATGACTTTCCAAGCCAAAGTCATCAGCTGATCAAATCGGAAGCGAGGCCATGACCAGCGAACCAGCATGAAGAACATGATGACCATCACGATTTTGGCGAACAGCACACCCATCCGAATTAGTGCCAGCCCCCATGTGATTTCCGCGTCATGCGCCCCCGTTAGTCCCCAGAAATGCCAGCCGCCGAGAAACAGGATAGCGATCAGGAACGAAGCCGTGATCATGTGAATAAACTCTGCCGTCAAGAACAGCACCAGCTTCATGCCGGCGTACTCCGTGTGATAACCACCCACCAGTTCCTGCTCTGCTTCGGGAAGGTCAAATGGCAATCGCGCGGCTTCCGCAAAAGCGGCCACGACAAACACAATGAATCCCAACGGTTGAGCAAATGCAAACCAAGCCCCCGTAGCGGCTTGTTGCGTTATGACTTGTTCAAGCCGCAGCGAACCGGTCACAACAATGATTCCTAGAATGGCCAATCCCAACGGCAACTCGTAGGCAATCATCTGGGCACTGGATCGCAGTGCCCCCAAAAAACTGTATTTACTGTTACTGGCCCAACCGCCAATGATCACGCCATAAACGGCGATACTCGACAACGCGAAGACGTAGATCAAACCGACGTCCAGCGCTGGAGCCACCACCAGTTCCATGGGCTCGTGCAAAAACGGAAGATTGATATCCGCCAGCATCCCACCGATCAATGGCAACGTATCCAACGGTGGAATCGAACTTCCAAATGGGATGACGGCAAAGATGGCCAAGGCAGCCGACATGATCAACAACGGAGCGAGCACAAACAGTCGCTTGTCGACGTGCCCCGGCGTGTATTCTTCCTTCAGAATCATCTTCAAACCATCAGCCAACGGTTGGCCCAGTCCAAAAATGCGAAGGTCTTTCAACCCAAACAAACTGAGTGGCACACCGACTCGGTTCGGCCCACGGCGATCCTGAACCCACGCAGCCATCTTGCGTTCCAGAAGAACAAAGTAGGCGGCGGCTCCCATGATGCCGTTGACGACAAGGAAACCTTTTATGAATGCTGGCCAACCAATTTCAAACATGCGATCAGGCTCCAGCCAATTGATTGATTTTTAGATCGACACCCGTCGCCGGAACCGGCGTCGCTGCCGCTGCAAAATAGGATATCTCACGAGCCACGTGTTCCATGACTTTGCGAGGCTGGTACATTCCCTCGTGACCGGTCAATGGCCATAGAAAATGTCCCTCCGACATCACACCGGCAGGCGGTCGAATTGCCCAGGAAAACGATTGCAATCGGTCGGCATGGTTGACATACGAACCGCCGCGTTCGGCGAACGATACGCCCGGCAGTTGGTAAGTCGCCAGATCGTACAGTGGCGATTGGAACATATCCTGAACGATGACTAGCGGCACATCAGCCGCGATGGATTCCGCAGTCGCCTCGTCGATCCAATTCGACTTGTATCCACCGGCGAACCACAAACCCTTGACGTTCTCGGTGACCAACTTGGGTACGAGTTCTTCCCAAGTCACAATGCCGCCGCCCATGCGGGAGATAATCGCTTCGACGCCTCGACGGTTTGGACACTTCTCAGCGCGAATCGTAAACCCATTCGGGAATGTCTCATCTTCCCCTTCAACGGGAACCGGGCCGATTGCCAAAATGGCTTCGCTGTCGACCTCTCGAACGTAGCGAGCCAACAAGTAAGCCTCTTCGACTGTGAGGTGCGGCGATATCACTGCCGCCAAGTGCCCCGCCTCTTTGAGCGACTGGCCAATTTTCTCTGGCAGCGCGGACCACTCGACGTTCTTCATTTCGCCGTTAACGCGTTCGCGAGGCGATGTGACTCGTCCCTTATCGTGAACATGCTTAAAACCATAGCGGCCTTCGTCGCACATCCACCAATGATTCACGTGCTGATTCTCACGCGGTTTGATTCGATAAACCTGATCCTGATTCTCATCGACGCGTATCGAACAACCCGTTGAACATCCGGCGCACACGGAATCATGATCTTTCATGAACCAGACGCGCTGGGAATACAAAAAGTCGGTATCGCCAAGCGCCCCAACCGGACAAAGGTCGACCACGTTGCCGGACATTTTGTTATCCAGTGGAAAGCCAGGAAACACATCGATCTCTTCGTGGGCTCCACGATTCACCACCATCAGCTCACTGGTACCCGTAATCTCACGCGTAAAGCGAACACAACGAGTACACATCACGCAACGATCGACGAACAACGTGACCGTATCCCCCATGGGACGACGGCGACTGGTAAACGGTCGCAAGTCAGCTCGACGTTCCGGTTGGCCGTGCTTGAAGTGGTAATCCTGCAGATAACATTCGCCAGCTTTGTCGCAAATCGGGCAGTCGATGGGATGGCGAATCAGTAGATCCTCTTCCACCATCGCCCGCGCCTTGGTGACCTTCTCGCTATTGGTCACAAAGACCGTGCCATCAGTCGCTGGTGTCTGGCATCCGGGAACCAGCTTGGGCACCATCGAAATCTCGCCCGTTTCTGGGTCCTTACGACCAGTTTCCACCAAGCACATGCGGCAACTAGCAACCACTGACATGCCAGGATGCCAGCAATAGTGGGGAATGTCTTCACCAGCGCGACCTGCCGCTTGAATGGCATTCAGCCGTTCGTCTTCGCCGATTTCAATTTCTTGACCGTTGACAATTACCGTGGGCATGTCGTCTTTCGTTCGTTCAGTCGTTGAACTCTTGTTCTAACCTGATTTGTGTTGCCGATAGGGAATCTAGTGCGCGTCCAGAATCTGCAACTCTGGCACGGGGTCTTCAACCATGTATCCCGAAGGGTTCGTTTCCTTGATGTAGTCTTCAAATTCACCACGGAACTTGTTGATTGCATTCTTCAACGGCCAGGCAGCACCATCTGCCAATCCGCAAATGGTGGTGCCGGGCATGATGCCAATCGTGTTGCCGATTTCCAGCAACAAATCCAAATCTCGCAGTCGGCCTTTGCCAGCCTTGATACGAT
>CAYYHV010000003.1:17869-32274 GCA_964471695.1 uncultured Pirellulaceae bacterium | reverse complement strand
ATTGAGCATCTTGAATGCCCACGAGGTCCCTTCACGGCATGGCGTACACTGACCGCAACTCTCATGCTCAAAGAAACGAGCGCTGTTGTGAAGAAAGTCGACCATTTTCACGGTCTCATCCATCACCACCACAGCCGCAGTACCCAAACCAAGGCACCCAAACTTACCGGGACCGCTAAAATCGAGCGGGCAATTAAATTCCTCGGCTGACAACAACCCCATGCTGATCCCGCCGGGAATCGCAGCCTTAGCCTTGCGGGCTTTCCAAATACCGTCACCGTACTCATGAATCAGATCATGAACGGTCAGCCCCAAAGGCGCTTCATAGCAACCGGGGCGTCGTACATGACCGCTCAAGCAATAAAGCTTGGGACCATAACTTCCCGCGTCGCGTGGATTGTTGGGGTCAGCCGGAGTTCCCATCGACTTAAACCAGTCGGCACCGCGATCCATAATATGCTTGACGCACGCAGCCGTCTCGACGTTGTTCACCACCGTTGGTTTGCGGAACACGCCTTCGATGGCAGGAAACGGAGGCTTGATCCGAGGCCAGGCTCGCTTCCCTTCGAGGCTTTCGATCAACCCCGTCTCTTCGCCGCAGATATAAGCCGCAGCTCCACGATGCACATAGATATCGAGGTCAAAGCCACTGCCGAGAATATTCTTCCCGAGATAGCCGGCAGCATTACACTCGTCGATCGCCGCCTCCAGCCGCTTGTAGCAACCGGGATATTCATAACGCAGGTAGATATAGGCTCGATTGGCTCCGGTTGCATAGCAGCTGAGGATCAAACCTTCGATGACTTGATGCGGATCCTCTTCCATCAGAATCCGGTTGTTAAACGTCCCCGGCTCGCTTTCATCAGCGTTCATGCAAAAGTAGATCGGCCCTGGATGATCCTTGGGCAGAAACGACCACTTCAAACCACATGGGAAACCGGCTCCCCCACGTCCCCGCAGTCGACTGTCCTTCACGATGTCGATGACATCTGTAGGCGAATGTTCCTTGAGGGTTTTACGCAGCCCGCGATAGCCGCCGGTGGCTTCGTAGACTTTTAAGGTGTGGCTATCTTCCTTGTCGATATTGGCAAGCAAGACAGGTTCGAATTCAGCCACTGTGTTTCCCTTTGAATCTCTGTACTACCGAAAGATCAATTCGAGGTTGCCTACAACTTGCAACCGAGGTCCTTCAGGATTGCGTCCGCTTTATCGTTATCCAGGTCCTTGTGGACTTCATCGCCAGCCAACATGCAAGGGGCAAACTCACAAGCGCCAAGACACTCGCCAAACTCCAGGGTCAGCTTGCCATCTTCTGTCGTTTCGCCGGGGCGAATCCCCAGCCGATCACACATATGCTCGAGCAACTCATCGCCACCACGCAATGCACAGCTAACCGACCGACAAACCCAAGCCCGCGTTTCTCCGTGCGGCGCATCCTGCTTAAAGAAGCCATAAAACGTCAGCGTGTCTTGCACTTGAGCCGGCGCGAGTTCCAACAGTTCAGCAATCTCAACGACCGCCTGCAGTGGAACATGACGCAACTTTTCGTTGACGATATGCAGCGCCGGCAGTGTCACCGCCTGCAGCGACGGATAACGAGGAAAGAACGCTTTGATTTCAGCGATCATCTCGTCCGTCAGAATCTTCTTTTTCGGTTCGGCGGGCGTCGTGGACATGGCTGTCTGGCTTTACGGTCTCTGTTCGTTGTAAATTTTAGCGATCGACTTAACGATCCAATTCCGCCGCAATAATGTTCAGGCTCCCCAAAACCGCCACAATGTCGCTCAATGTGTGGCCCTGTATCAGGTGCGGAAAAGCCGCGAAGTGGATGTACGAAGGCGGGCGACAACGGGCTCGATAAGCCACATCGCTGCCGTCACCGGCAATGTAAAAACCAAGTTCGCCATTGGGCGCTTCAACCGCCGCATAGGTCTCTTCGCACGGCACTTCGACTCCACGATTTTGCATCACCAACTCGAAGTGCGTAATCGTGCCCTCAATCGTCTGGTAAACCTGTTGCTTGGTCGGCAACGCGGCTCGACCATCAATGGCAATGTCGACGGGACCCGACGGCAGATTCTCAAGCGCCTGCTGAACAATCTTGAGGCTCTCCTTGATCTCTGCAATGCGAACGTAATAGCGGGCAAAGCAATCACCTGCGGTCGCACAACAGACGTTAAAATCAAAGTCACCATAGGCAAGGTACGGCTCGTCCTTACGCAAATCCCGCGGTACACCACTGGCTCGAGCCACCGGCCCGCTGCAGCTGCGATTGATGGCTTCAGATTTTGTCAGAATGCCAACATCTTTCGTGCGGTCGACAAAGATACGATTACGATTCAGCAACCGCTCCATGTCTGCGAGCGTCTTGGGGAAATCTCTGAGAAACTCGCGAATCTTTTCGATCGTGACGTCCGTCATGTCGTGCATGACTCCGCCGACACGGGTGTAACTATTGGTGAAGCGAGCCCCGCAGAGCGATTCGAAAATGTCGTAAATTCGCTCGCGTTGATAAAACGCATAGAGGAAGAACGTGAACGCTCCCGTGTCCAACCCCATGGCCCCCGTCGAAAGCAAGTGATCACTGATCCGTGCCAACTCGGAGATAATCACGCGAATATACTGACATCGCGGAGTCGGCTCGATTCCGATCAACGTTTCGACTGCATGATGCCAAGCCACGTTGTTCGCCATCGGCGAAATGTAGTTCATACGATCGGTGACCGTCACATACTGGTTGTAATCCAGATGCTCACCGATCTTCTCAAACCCCGAATGCAGATAACCGATATCGGGCGTGGCATCGACCACCCGTTCCCCATCCAGTTTCAGGATTAGGCGCAAGGTCGTATGCGTCGCCGGATGTTGCGGCCCAAAGTTCAGGGTCCACAGGTAATCCTGCTCTTTTTGATTCTCTCGTGAAGTATCAGCAACAGTGATTGGCATGCTTCGTTCGACTTAGGCGTCGCCTCGCGCAATGACGGGGAAATTGTGTCGTTCGCCGCGGCCCTGCAGCGGATAATCCTTGCGAAGTGGATGAGCCGTAAATTCTGGCGGCATCAGAATACGTCGCAAGTCAGGATGGCCTTCAAACGAGATGCCAAACATGTCGAAGACTTCGCGCTCCATCCAATTCGCGCCTTCCCAAAGCGGGACGAGCGAAGCCACACTCAGATTAGGCTCGTTCAACATGACTCGAAGCGTCAAACGCTCAGCCGTTTCGGTGTTGGAAACCAAATACACCAATCCAAAACGGTCCGTGGCGTCTCGGTAATGAAGGTAGTCGACGCAGGTGATGTCCACCAGCAAATCAAAACCCAACTCATCCTTAAGCACGGACATCGTGTCCGTTAGTTTGTCCGCAGATACAACAACGCGCGTTTGCGTTCGATATTCGCTGAACGTCAGCTCGGGAAAATGTTGTTGAAGACCGTCAATGGTCGCTTGGCTGGTCGGCATCTACCGCTCCTGAAATCGGCTGGCACCATGCGGAGTATAAATCGGCGACTGGCCAAGAATGGGAAGCTCAACCAATGCTCGCTTGCGTTCCTGTCGCTTCTTCAAGTCGAACTCCGCTCCGTCCAGAGTTCCTTCAAGCTGAATTTTATCCTGCAAGTCGATGATCGCCTGAATCAACTGCTCCGGACGCGGAGGACATCCAGGGACGTACATGTCGACAGGTATAAATCGGTCGATTCCCTGCACAACGCAATACGTATCGAATACGCCACCGGTAGATGCACAGGCTCCCATTGAGATACACCACTTGGGTTCATGCATCTGTTGCCAGATTCGTTGCAAAACCGGCAACATTTTCATGACGACTCGGCCCGCAACAATCATCAAGTCGCATTGCCGTGGGCTGAAACGGAACACCTCGGCTCCGAAACGAGCCAAGTCATGACGACTGGCTCCAGTCGCCATCAGCTCAATGCCGCAACAAGCTGTTGCGAAGGGCATCGGCCAGAGGCTGTTTTTTCGACACCAGCTTGCCAGCTCATCGAGTTTGCTGACCACTACGTTTTCAGGCAGCTCTATCGCCACTTCAAGACTCCCTTACGCCATTCGTATACAAGACCAACGACCACGAGCGTGAGGAAGAACATCACACCGGCAAAAACAATCGGCCTTCCCGAGACCAAACCCTCCGCCACCGATTGGTCGATTCCGTTGGGGTGCTTCGTTGCCACAGCCCACGGATACAGGAACAGTAGTTCCACATCGAAAATTAGAAAGGCGATCGCAACCAAATGAAATCGAACGTCGAATCGCCGACGCGTATCATGAATCGGATCCATCCCGCTTTCATAAGGCATCCGCTTTACTTCCCCCGATCGACGAGGTCCAAGCAGCGATCCAGCCGCCAGCATTCCAAACGGAACCGCTGAGGCCACAATTATGAACAGAAATATGGGAAGGGCAGCTTCCATAAATGTTTACGGGGTAAAACGTTAGCTCCAAGACCTCAGACTTTGTGAATATTATCACAAAGTCTGCCCAGCAGAAATCCGACGATTTTCCGCCGGGTAACGAGCGGATCCTAGTCCAGCCTAGGAGTTTCGGTCAAGCCAAAACAAATCCAACCAAGGATAAAAACCGAGAAACCCCTTTTTAAGTCAAGCGAACCGCTCCGCTTTGGGGTGCCACCAGCCGCCTTCCCCACATTCCACGCGATAGACGGCGACCACCTTGGGGCAACTGAACAATCTGCCAATCGCCGCCTGCGAGTTTAGGTAAATTACCAATCACATCGTCGACATTCCCAAACTCGGCGCGCCAAGGCGGGAGTGGAGAACGAGCCCAACAGTTGTCATCCGGATAACGTAAAGCTAGACTCCGTCATCCCGCCACCACTATCAAGGCACACGCATGAACGACCAACCTCAATCGGTGAATCCCTTTGCAAGTCCGGCTGAAACGGCAACTGCGACTGATCCCCACAACCCTGAATCCTACACCTTGGCATCACAGGGGCAGCGGTTCGCCAACCTTTTTATCGACGGTATCGTATATCGAATACTGGGTGTAGGCGTCGTCATCGCTGTCGAATTCGCCTATTACGCATTGGGAAATAAAATGCCCTACGAAGGTGAATTCTCTGCTCTGGACGTCATCTTGTTCACGGCTAGCCTTCTGTCCATCATTCTTTTTTACGTCGTGTTCGAGTACGCATTTCAACGAACGCCGGCTAAGTTTATTACCGGCACTTGCGTGGTCAGCCAAGACGGAAGCAAACCTTCATTCAAAGCAATCGTCATTCGCACTCTGTCCCGGTTGATTCCTTTCGAAGCCTTTTCGTTTCTCGGTTCGGACGCCGTAGGCTGGCACGATACAATTTCCAAAACGCGTGTCATCCGGAACAGGTAAGCGGCACAACATTCGCCGGACAGGCCAATGAGCGACTTCTGCATGACACGGCAGGGGCTCGCGCGGATCACAGCGGCTGACCGCCACTCGGCATTGAAATCAGAACAATAGCTGTTCGCGCGATAATCGTCCGAAAACGAACCTTGAAAGTTAGAAAGCTCACCGCTTCACCAGATTCTCGTCTCGCCAAGACCAAAACACCTCCGGGGCAACTGGCATGGGCTACATTTTCGTGGCCAATTTTGGTGCCTGCAATCCGCGTCCCGACATAGCGATTTCCTCATGGCAAGTCCGATAAAAAAACGACATGTGTTGATACTTCTGATTGCTACAGCTCAGGCAGCCTGTCTTTTCATCGCGACAATGATGTTCAATTCGACTCTGCAGAGATCGATTGAAAGCAGGATGTACGACCAAGTACTGGCAGACAACATTTTACTCGCCGGTCAACTTTCGAAACTTATCAGCAAGTTGGATGTCGCGGACCTCCGAGACAATCCTATTTCATGGGAAAAACTGCAAGGGACCATCCGCAACATCGATCTCCCCAACGAAGGATTCGTCTGCCTTGTCGACGCGGCAGACGGATCACTTCTTTGCCATCCCGATTTGAACGCTCTTCCTGGTAGCCAGACTGCACCAAAAATGGTTAAGCCAGGAATGGTGAAACCGGCGATGCCTAAGAAAACGATGATTAAGCCGGCCATGGTTAAGCCGGCCATGAAGAAGCCTGAGATGAGCGAACCGACCGCCACAAAGCCTCAGATGAAAAAGCCCACCATGGCAGCGACCGACGAAGTCCAAGGCACAATTGAATTGTATGCGGGCGAGTTACAGATCATTGCGGCCGGCTTCATTCCGGAACTCAATGCTCACGTTAAGGTGCACCAAAAAGCAGTCGGCATCAAGAGAACGATTTCGAAGATTCTCAAATCGTTCTTGCCATTGAGTATGGTGTTTTCCCTGAGTCTCATCGGCTGTACAAGTGCGGTGATCATTGGCCTGATGCGTCGTTACGACAATCGCGTTGCTACGATCAATGAAGGCCTCGAAGCTACGGTAGCTCGCCGCACAGAGACCATTCGCAAGACTCGCGATGCCGTCGTGTTCGGCCTGGCGAAGCTGTCCGAATCGAGAGACAACGATACGGGGCAACACTTGGATCGCATTCAACTCTATGTCGCGATCATTGCTTCGCATCTTAGCCAATCGGATTCCAGGATCGACAAAAACTACCTCGACAATCTCGTGATCGCATCTTCCTTGCACGACATCGGAAAAGTCGGAGTGCCCGACCAAATTCTGCTCAAGCCCGGAGGCTTTACGCCAGAGGAACGCCAAATCATGGAAACGCATGCCATGATCGGTGGAAAGTGCCTTGCCGCAGTTGGCGAACAACTTGGTGCAGACGATTTCCTACAACTCGCACGAGAGATTGCCTTCTCTCATCACGAAAAATGGGATGGATCCGGCTACCCTTACGGTCTCATCGGTGAAGCGATTCCACTTTCAGGTCGAATCGTAGCGTTGGCAGATGTCTACGACGCATTGCGTTCCAGACGGCCCTACAAAGAACCGATGCCACACGAGAAAGCCAAAGCAATTATCCTTGAAGGAAACGGGCTTCACTTTGACCCTGATGTGGTCACAGCATTTTTAGAGTGTGAGGAACTCTTCTTGGAAGTCTCTGAGCACTATGCCAAAACACCAGACTCGGAATGCTCCAACCTGCTACAAACAACGTAGTGTCCCGCGCCGGTCGCCTCCCAAGGGCTGGTTTTCCCAAGAATGCAAATCCAAGTAGAATCAAGCCGAGAACCAATCCTCTTGCTTGAAAGTCTCTTGTGATTGATGTCGTCGAATTGACTCGTGACTTGGTTCGCATCCCCAGCGTGAACCCAATGGGCTCCGCCGCCGATGCGGATACGCTCTACGAACATCGCGTCACGGCCTATCTCGATGACTTATTCTCGAAGCGTGGCTGGCCGACCTACCGGCAACTTGTGGAAAAGGTTTCCTCGAAAGTGCGTCGCGAGAATTTCCTTACCGTCCTGGAAGGCAACCCGGTGGCTCCGACGCTGATGCTCGAAGTCCATCAGGACACAGTTCCCGTCACCGGCATGACGATCGAACCGTTCTCGGGCGACCTCAGCGACAACCGAATCTACGGCCGCGGCGCTTGCGACGTCAAAGGCGGCATGGCTTGCCTGATTGCAACTCTGGTTGAACTCGCAGAATTACCAAAGTCGTCACGCCCCAACCTCATCTTGGCTTGCACGATCAACGAAGAGAACGGATTCAGCGGAGCCTATCGACTGAAGGAGCTCTGGGAATCCGGTGAGTGCCTGTTCCTCCCCAAGGCGCCCGATGCAATCATTGTTACCGAGCCGACAGAACTCCAAGTCGTAGTGGCTCACAAGGGAGTCGTGCGGTGGAAGATTCGCACACTCGGCAAAGCGTGTCATAGTTCAGATCCGAATCAAGGCGAAAATGCGATTTACGCGATGGCCCCCGTCATTACACGACTGGAAGCGTACGCAAAGCAAATCGTCGGAAATCTTTGTTCCCATCCGCTCGTTGGTAATTCGACATTGAGCGTCGGAACGATCGCAGGCGGGATCTCCGTCAACTCGGTTCCCGATGTCTGCGAGATCCATATCGACCGAAGACTTTGTCCCGGCGAGTCTCCCTCGGCGGCTCGGGAACATGTGATGAGCTTCCTGAATGACGCCTTGCCGACCTTCAAGATGGAAGCGACGGAACCTGACATCGTTTCGCCGGGGCTCGATGGAGCCATCGATTCAAGACTGGCAAAGCAACTCATCGCGGCTGCTCAAGCCAAAGACATTGATTGCTCGGCAATCGGCGTTCTTTACGGAACGGACGCGGCAGTTCTCAGTTCTGAATCCGTCCCAACCGTAGTGTTTGGGCCTGGCTCAATCGATCAAGCCCACACGGCAGAAGAATGGATCGACATAGATCAACTGCGTAAGGCCATCGAGGTCCTCACGCAGTTTGCGTTGTCGTTTAACTAGATGACGAAAGCCGTCGAATCGTGTTACGACGAACAACTTGACGTCAACTGTTGCTCGGTTGCTGCTCTAGAATACGTCTAGAATGAAGTGGTGCCCAGAGTGGTACGGTCGAGCCGAAGGGTAGTAGTTGTGCCACTTCTTGTTGTACACCGGAATCTGCATTTCCTTCGGATAGCGGTAGTACATATTATTGGAGCTTTTGAAGTACTCTTGCCCCCAATAGTTGTGTGGGTAATAGGTGTACGGATAGTGATAGAAGCGTTCCCAATTCTGGTTGCTGTATCCCGTACCCCAGTTCTGACCGTAAGCTTGGGTCGGTGCCGGCTGCTGGGCCTGGCAGGTCAGCGGTGCAGCCGCGAACGCGGCAGCAAGAACGAGCATTGCAACAAGGCGCCGTGACATCGGCAGTTCCCCCGTTTGTGGATCCCGAATAGAAAAGTGCTGTCGCGGCGGGTAGCGACAGCGTTACCTTAGAAGTTGATCGGCACCACCATGGCAATTCGTTGAACGATTGTTCGTTAGAACCCGCACAACCCAGCGAATGCATCGCTAGCGTTGTGAAATGCCGCGGCGCGCTCCGGACGGCTACGATGGCAACTTACCTTCGGCGATCTCTCGTTCCCACTCGTCCATCAAAGGCCAATCCACCGCGCACGTTCCGAAATCCGCCATGTGCAGATAAGTCGTCAGGCGATCGATCGTCTTTTGCAACATCGCTGACTCGTTTCGAAAAGGCGGCCCATGGCTGGGCAATAACCATTCGACGTCGCTATCACGAATGCGTTCCAACGACTTGATAAAAGCCGGAATGTCGCTGCCGTGATGCGCGTCGATCGCCCCCACGCAACCGTCGCGATAGATATTATCGCCGCTGAACAACAGATTTCCCATGCGGAATGAAAGCTGGCTGTCCGCATGGCCGGGAGTGTGCCACACCTCCAACTCAAGATCGCCAACTTTAACGATGTCGCCATCGACCAGCAGATGCTCTACGTCCACTGGCGGCATCTCCATATCGATGCCCTGCGCATCAATCTGGGCAAACGTATGAATACGATCCCCCTTACTCAAAGGAACCGCAGCCAGTTTGTGTCCACTGACCGTCGTCTTGAGAATTTGCTTGGCCTTGGCCAGCCCCTGGATGTGATCAACGTCCGCATGTGTTGCGATGAGCGTTTTGCATTTTGACAAGGGAAAATCAATCTGACGAATCAACTCAACGAATTCATCCACGGTGTCTAAATAGCCAATATCGATCAAGATCCACTCGTCGCCGTCGTAGACGAGATACAAGTTGCAGCCCAGCAACTGGCCAGCCTGCATGTTCAATTCGATAACGTTGGGAAAGATGGGGCGTCGTTCGATCATTTTGTCCAATCCGGATTAGTTTGCCCGATTCTACAAAAGGGTCTTGGATTCCATCAACCGCCACAGGATTGCGAAGCTCATTTCGATCGAAGAATCTCAGCCAATCCCTCACGAAACGTCGGATACTTCAGCGCAATATCCAAGGATTCACGCAATCGATCGCTTCTTATGCGTTTATCGGCCAAGGCTCGTTGCCCAGCCGGCGAGTCGACTGGCGGGTCAACGTACTCAACATCCGTCAGCCCCAACAGCCGGCAAATCTCCTCGTAGTACTGCCTTCGCGGCACGGGGAATTCATCCGAAACAACATAAGTCGCCGGAACTCCTGAAGAGGATTCGGCGGCTAATACAACGTCGGCGGCATCGTCAACATGGATCAGATTCAAATGACCGGAGGTTGACGCAACCAATTTACCAGCCAACAGGTCTTTCTTGCGAGGGACTCGATCTGGACCATAAATCCCCGCTAACCTCAAAATGATCGCACGCGAACCAAGAGGGTGCTTGGCAATCATGGTTTCCGCAGCGAGGCAGGCCTTGCCGCCGGGACGCGTCGGATTGCATGGACTGGATTCATCCACCCATTCTCCCGTGGATTGTCCATACACACCCGTCGAACTGATATAAATCAATCGATGGATATCCGGCGACAGCTTTGCCAACACATTACGCAACCCATCGACGTAAACCTCGTCAATCGACTTTCCCGATTTCCGGTCATAGCCGACAGCAAAGAGGACGGTTCCCACGTTGGGCACAGCAAGTCCGTCAAGAGTCTTTGGTTCCGTAATGTCCGCCACAATGGGTTCAATTCCCATCGCCGAAAAGGCTTCAGCCCGTTCGTCGGACCTCGTCACAGCAAATAGCCGCTCGCCACGATTCAACCAGAGCTTCGCGACTCTTTCGCCTAAATAACCGCAACCAATGATGAGTTTGGACATGATCAAACACGCTAAAAGGCACAACCGCGATACTTTTTGGGTCGGCGACTGTTAAAAAAAAATGGACGCTTGCCCGGAATTCCGGTCGAGGCGAAAATGAACGCATGCACGGTATCACTCGATCTGGGATTCGAATAGTGGCATTCACGGACAGTTGGACAGAGAACCTCAAGCGAATTCCCATGGCAAAGTTGTACCGCATCGTCGCGATTGGCATCGCTCTGGTCGCCTCGGCTGCTTACGCCGAATCCGTTGTGCTTGATGTTCCGGATTCTCTCAAATCGGTGCTTCAAGGGCAGCCACCGATGACTGTTCAGCAGCTGCGCGACATGGAGAGTCACGTTAAAACGCTCGCAAAGAAAGTTATACAATCGACCGTCAGCGTTCAATTTAAAGAGGCTCATGGTAGCGGAGTCATCGTAAGTGAGGATGGCTATGTTCTGACCGTGGCCCATGTCGTCGGCAAACCGAATGAAATGGTCACGGTTCGCTTAAACGACGGACGCGTCCTCAGCGCACGTTCGCTCGGCATGCATCTTGAACTTGATGCAGGTTTGGTAAAGATCGTCGACGGCGGCACCTTCCCACACTTGAAGATGAGCAAGACCAGTGTCTTTCGTCGCGGTCAATGGTGCGGAGCCAGTGGACATCCGGGCGGTCACGATTACAACCGTGGTCCCGTATTTCGAATCGGCCGCATACTCGGAAAAGGCGACGAGCTGATCCAAACAGATTGCCAACTGGTCGGCGGAGATTCGGGCGGTCCGCTTGTTGACTTGACGGGTCGGGTCATCGGAATCCACAGCCGCATTGGTGTCAGCCTCGCAACCAACTTTCATGTCCCCATCTCGACGTATCGAGTCAACTGGAATGAGCTTGTCGATGGCAAGCTTTGGAGCAGTCGAGCGTTCATCGGTGTGAGAGGCAAAGATAACGCCAACAATGCCAAGATCGGAACCGTCCACGACAAATCGCCAGCCGCAGCGGCTGGCATGAAAGTCGGCGATGTCGTAACCATCTTTGACGGGGTCCGCATCAAAGACTTTCCACAACTTGTGCAACTGGTTCGCCAGCACCAACCCGGCGAAACCGTCAACGTCGAGGTGGTTCGCAATGGCAAGAAAATTGAGATGCAGGTTACCATCGGTCGACGGCGAGGAGCACGATCATGAAGCGTTGGATTTTCAAGATCTTGCTGATCCTGTTGTTCTTTGCGGCGAGTGGGATGGTTGTCCAGCGTGTCGGTTCGTCTGACTTCGCCGGCCCCATGATGTTGACTCAATCACGACGTCAAAACCAGGTCCGCCGTTGGCTGGGCGGTCGTCCTTCACGACCAACAAAAGCAACCCGAGTTGGCAAGAACCACGAACTCGTCCGTACAGCATTCAACAGCATTATCGCCCCCGCCAACAAAAGCACGGGACGTATCTACGCCAATGATCAACAAGTCGCCATGGCAACCGTGGTATCGACTGACGGATTCCTTGTCACGAAAGCCAGTGAGCTGAATGGCGATTCGCTGATGTGCAAGCTCCCCAACCGGCAACGCGTCCCCGCGAAACTGATTTCCAAAGACAAAGACCTCGACTTGGCATTGCTAAAGATCGAAACAACGAACCTGAAGGCGATAGAATTTGCCAATCTAGGTACGGCAACTGAACTTGGCAGCTGGGTCGCTGTCCCTGGTGGGTATGGGGAGCGTCCGATCGTCGTGGGAACCGTCAGCGCCCGGACGCGACGCATCCCTCAGGACAAAGCCATCCTCGGAGTCGAGTTCGAGTATGCTACCGACGGGGTACTGGTGCAGAAGGTTTTGCCAGGTAGCGGAGCCGAATCGGCTGGGATCAAAAAAGATGACGTAATCGTCCAGTTCAACAACGCCGTGATCCGCTCTCCTGAGACTCTCGTTTTTCAAGTCGGCCTTTTGCAACCTGGTGAACGAGCCAAGATCGTCGTCAAGCGTGACGGGGAATCGAAGGAATTCAACCCGCGAATGGGTCGTCGCATGGACATCCTCTATGCCGAACAGGGACTCGAAGCTCACGAAGGGGGTCCACTAAGCCAACGACGAAGCGGATTTCGACGTGTCATCCAACATGATTGCCTGCTTTCCCCAAACCAATGCGGCGGTCCTCTGGTCAATCTCGACGGCAAGACGATTGGCATCAATATCGCGCGTGCTGGACGCGTGGCAACCTATGCGTTGTCGTTTGATATCGTAAAGTCCCGCATCGACTACCTCGTGCATTCAGCTCGAAACGCAACCAACTAGGGGGTTGTTCAGTCTTACAAATTGACTGGCGTGATCCCGCTACTGGTAAAGAGTTAAGTAAATCACCCTGATATTGCGTGATTCGCAACCTAGTGCCGAATTGTTCAACAGCCGTTTGTGGAGAAATCTCACAACCGCGTTATACTGAGATGTAGAGGCGAATCTAATCTTATAAGGGCAGAGAAATGCGAATCGCGACTTGCTCGTTCCTAATCTTTTCGGTGCTGGCTCTTGGCCTCCCTGGAACCACACACGCCGTCATTCGTCGTCACGATGTCGACGAACAACAATACATCGACTTTGCCGCCAACGACCTGTACGAATCCGTCGGGCTATGGCAGGCACCGGGTGCATGTAGCTGGTCGGGTGCCACACTCATTCACCCACAATGGGCCATTACTGCTGCACACTGCATTCCCAACGCCACGGAATCTCCAACATTCAAACTCGGTGCATCCGAATCCAACTTTGACGTCCTGGCAACACCAGACGATTGGTTCCGCAATCCAGACTATAGCGGCAGCAATCTGGTAAATGGTCATGACTTTGGTTTAATCCATTTCCCCGATCCGATTCTCGACGTTACGCCGACTCAGATCTACCGCGATGTCTTTGAAATTGATCAAGAAGCAGCCGTCATTGGTTACGGTCGAACGGGCACAGGCTTGACCGGGGAAGACCCTTCCCTGGGTGCTGGATTGAAAAGAGGAGCGACGAACTGGATTGATGCTCGCGGGGGCGCCGTGGGTTGGACTGCCAACGTCATCGTAGGCGACTTTGACAATCCCGATTCGCCGGCGGGCAATCTTCAAGTCGGACCGGCGGTCGCAACAAGCCTCGAAGGCATGATCGCGCTTTATGACAGCGGCGGCGGATGGTTCATCAATGACAACGGCCAAACCAAATTGGTCGCCGTGACTTCTTTCCGTGCGAATCAGGACAACGCTCCCGACTCGGATTATGGAGACATTTGGGGAAGCGGCCGAATAACGCGAGACAAGGCATGGATCGATTCGCACAACGCGGCTTCAGTCTTTTGGAACAACACGACTGGCAACTGGAATAACACTGCGGGGTGGGATGGCGGAATCGCTCCCACGTCAACCAACACAACAGTCGTCAACGCAGGCACCGTGGCCATCAACTCTGCAGCATCTTCACAATTCTTGTTCATCGACCGTGCTGGAACCGTTCAGATGAACAACAGCCTACAAGCCAATAGGGTATTGCTGAAACGCGGAGGGACGCTCGAAGTCGGGGCTGCCTCCGGTGGCATTGTGACGTTGACCGGCAGCCTCCAACAGGATGCCGAAGGTGTTTTCAAAGTCGGAATCCACGGTGACGCAAATGCCGGATTGCTGTCGGCGACTGAAACCGTCGATTTGGCTGGTGACATCACAATTGAGTACCAAGGTGGTTACG
>CAYYHV010000003.1:11608-17859 GCA_964471695.1 uncultured Pirellulaceae bacterium | reverse complement strand
CGCATGACCCGACCGTGGCGATTTCCAAGTTCACACGGTTCTGTCTGCAGACAGCATCGACGGCGCCTTTTCTACCATTGATGGCGAAGATATCGTTTCCGGCGGCTACACCTATGTCGGTGAAAACGAAGCCGGTGAAGACGGAGTCTTCCGCGCGTTGATTTACAGCAACGATAGCGTTTCCGTAGTGGACTACCTGGCGATTCCAGGTGACGCGAACGGTGACGGGTTCCTGGACATCACGGATTTCAATGTCTGGAATATGTACAAGTTCACCTCAGGCACTGATTGGTCCTCGGGTGACTTCAACGGTGACGGCGTCACCGACATATCGGACTTCAACGCGTGGAATGAACGCAAATTCACCAACATCACGTTGCCGACTCCAACGTCGCCCACTGCACCTGTGCCGGAACCATCCAGTTTCCTGCTGGCTGCCCTTTCCGGCCTGACATTGCTGGCGCTTCGACGCCGTTAGTCGTCTTGCGTCGCTCCCTAACACAAACAGTCGCATCCTCAACTCAAAGGATGGGGCTGTTGTCGTAAGTGGACGCCTCAAGGCAGAAGCTGGCTCGCAAAGCAAACCTGCGGAATAGCATTCGCGTCCACCAGCCTGGTCCAATCAGCCACGATGCAACACGGTTCAATCAGCCCTTTCCCGCATCGGCTGCAACTCAAAATACGTCAGGCTACGCCAAAGCCACTCCATGGGGCCAAATCGAAATCTCTCCAACCACCAATTGGAGAAGGCGATTTGCACCAGGAGAATGATCATGGCTATCACGAATTGTTGAACGCGAGAAACAGCACCAAACCAGCCCAAGCCGTGTCCGTAAAATATCAACGAACAAATCAGGCTTTGCGACAGGTAATTCGTGAACGCCATCTGACCGGTTCGCGCCAGTCGATTGGTGAAATATCTCAAGCTGTCCGTCTTACATGCCAACATGATCATGCCAACGTAGCCCAGGGCAACCGGTATGCTGCCCCAGTAGTTGAACTGCGATCCGAGAAAGAAGGAGTACTCGATGCTCCATGTGTGCTGATTATTTTGATGAATGCCATAAGCAATCAAGGGCAGTCCAATGCCCAGTCCCAAAAACATCATCCATGCGTAAAACGACTTGGAGCGACTCGCGTCCATAATTCGCAACTTGTAGAGTGCCATGCCCAGCAGCATGAGCCCACCGACTCGCCACAGAAAGAGGAAGCCGAATAAAAACGTTTCCAGCATGAATGCAATCGGGGCGCGATGCCAGAATTGCTCGCTCAATGTGCCACGGACGGCTGCGATCTCATGCTCGACGACTTCAATCGATGGATTCCACGACTTGCCAAATTCCACCAACTGCTCTTCGCCCCAATACGGCATCGATAAGCCACTCAGCACCGAAAATCCGGAAGCGACAGCGAACATGAAGATCGCCAGCGGGATCAGCCACCGCGGGCTCAAACGACGAGCCCAATAAATGATGGCGCCAGTCATGGCATAGACCACCAGAATATCGCCATACCAAAACCCATAGGCATGAATGAGTCCGAAGATCAGCAGCCAAAATAGTCGACGATAGTGAAACCCCGTTACACCCAATCCACTTGCTTCCCTGCGTTCGGCCATCAAGATGATGCCCGCCCCGAACAACAGCGAGAATAACCCCATGAACTTCAAGTCCGCGAACAAATGGCTGACATACCATACCGCATAGTTCCAACCTTCGAAGTTGCCGAAGGCCTGCGGATTCGAATACGCCGCGCTAACCATTGAGAACGACTGGATGTTCATGATCAGAATTCCAAGGACTGCAAATCCTCGCAGGACGTCGATGGATTCTTTGCGCCCGCGGGCTTCGACGGGCTGACCAGGAGACGCGACAGAAGCAGTCTTTTCCATGGAGTTTCGATCACATTCAACAAAGAGCCTTGGGAACGGGTCTATACCTTAGGCGACAACCTACTCGAATCACCGCCAATTCCACCCAAAGCTATCCCCGAACTTCAAGCGTCGGACCGGCGACAATATCTCGCAAATAACGCCCAAGACCAAAGTCGAGCCGCCCTACGCTGGGCAACAACCACTTCAGTACGGGACGGCTAAACGCCCTTATTGCAACGACTTACGGCAATCCGTTTTTTTCGAGTAACGCACGGTGATTATTCACAGTAGAGGCGATCGCTAACTACCGAACCAAAAATCGAGAATGTGAGTCTGCCATGGCAAAACGCAAGCGACGAAGCCCAAACAAGACCAACAGCCCAATCAACAAACGCAGCCGGCATCGCAGCGCCCATAAGGGACTGTCGGTGGAGCCGCTGGAAGATCGACGATTGTTGGCGGCAGATCTTGGTGGCGGTGTCACGGATGTCTGGCAATCCTACGTACCAGCTGAGTTTCTAACCGATCCGTCAGTGGTTGTTGCGGAGCCCGATACCGATGGCAACATTCGCGTCATTATCGAAACGATGGGAAAGCAGGAGAACCTTGCCGTACTTGATGCCTTCAGCCCAGCCGCCCGCAACGCTACACCACTCAGCGAATTCCCCATCGTCATAGCTAATGTACCGGTTGAGGATCTCGACGATATTTCGCAGTTGCCGAATGTGCGATCGGTATCGGTAGATTATTCCATTCCAGCCACTTTGGCTGATTCGGTGGAACTCATCAACGCCGACGTGCTTCATGACAATGGCAACCGAGGCGCTGGCACAACCATCGCCATCTTGGATTCGGGCATCGACGATACGCACGATTTCTTTGGAACCAATGGCAGCCGTATCGTCGCCGAACGATGTTTTTCCACCGCTGACGCTGCGGGGCAACAGTCACTATGCCCCAATGGGCAAGCAACAGACGTCAGCGCCAGCGTCGACATAGCGGCCTGTCTGGATGGCTCGGATAGCCTTTGCGAACATGGGACGCATGTGGCGGGCATTGCTGCGGGAAGTGCTTCCACCGACTCCAGCGCACCCGGAGATGGTGTTGCGCCAGGTGCAAACATCATCGCGATCCAAGTCTTCCATCGCAACAATACGAATTGCGGAACGAAGCCGACTCCTTGCGTCAGGGCAAATAGTTCTGACATCATCGCCGGTCTCGATGCTGTGGCCGCGCTCGATGCGGCAAACCCTAGCCTGAATATTGTCGCTGCCAACATGAGTCTCGGCTCTGGCGGCGCCAACCGAACCCACTGTGATGGCACAACCCCTGCCATGACGACGGCCATCAATGACCTGCTCTTTGATCGCGGTATCGCCACAGTGATAGCCGCTGGCAACAGTGGATTCAAACGTTCGGTAAGTTTCCCTGGCTGCATTTCCAGCGCGTTCACGGTTGGCTCCACGACGAACGGCGATGATATCTCCAGCTTCAGCAACCGTGCGGCCCTACTCGACGTCTTTGCGCCTGGCGGTGGTGACGGATTACTCGGTACGGGTGGCATTAGCTCATCGGTGCCAGGTGGAGAATACGGCAGCAAGAGCGGTACGTCCATGGCCGCACCCCATGTTGCAGGCGCGCTAGCCGTACTACGCGAAGCCAATCCTGCTCGCCCAACCGTCGATTTGATGAATGATCTTGTGTCGAACGGCGTGCCGATCACTTATACCGAATTTGGAACCTCGGTCACCACGCCGAGAATCGATGTCCTCGCTTCCGTTGGTGGAGACAACAACGACCAAATCTCTGAAGCAACAGAAATCTTTTTAGGATCGACGAATACGAGCAATGCCCTTGGCGAATCGTACGATGTCGACATGTTTGAATTCTCCGTCCTGGGTGGCGTTCAACGGGTAGTGATCGAAGTCACAGAACGAAACAACAGCAATGTCGATCCATTCCTGCGATTGTTCGACGAGAACGGTACCGAACTGGCGAACGACTCCAACAATGGCAGTAGCGCGGAGATCGACTTTGTACTGCCAGGTTCCGGAACATACTTTGTCGGAGTCTCAGCAGAAAACAATGAAGCCTACAACCCATTCACTGGATTCGGAGATTCCGAGGGGGATGCGGGCGGAAGCTTCACGCTTACGATTAGTGACAACAATGACCAAATCTCCGAAGCGATCCCTCTGTCACTCAACGAACCGCAGAACGGTAACATCAATCTCAACACGGATATTGACCTCTTCGAATTCAATGCGACTGCGGGTCAGACCGTTTCATTCGACATCGACCGAAGGGATAGCAGCGATCTCGACTCGTTTTTGAGATTGTTCAGCCCGGACGGAAATACCGTTCTGGCCCTTGATGATGATGACAACAACCCCGATGGGCCATTGCCAGAGGTTTCCAACCTCGAATCCTTTATCCGATTCACATTCCCCACGACGGACACCTATTATCTTGGTGTGTCCAGCTTTGGCAACTCGTCGTACAACCTCTTCGACGATAGTGGCGACACAGCGGGAAGTACTACTGGTCCGTATTCGCTGACGGCATTTATCGACAACCTCGATGCGAACGACCAAATCAGCGAAGCGATAAATATCCCAGTTGGAACCAGCAATGGTATTTTTCAGCTTTTCAGTTCACTCGACGTCACGATGTTTTCGACCGACGTAACTGCTGGTCAAACGGTTGGCTTTGACGTCGACAACACGGCTGACAGCAGTCTCGACGCTGAGTTGCGACTGTGGGACGAGGAAGGAAACCTGCTGGCGATTGATGATGACACAAATGGTCCAGTTCCTGAATTCAACAACTTCGAGCCGTATATCGAACATACATTCAACGACGCAGGAAGGTATTACTTCAGCGTTGCCGTCTTCAACAATGACGAATTCGACCCGATCTCAGGTTTATTCGACAATGGAACCGCTCCGGGCGGTAGTTATGGCGTTTCCGTCACTGATGAAACGATCACCGAACCTGCCAATCGACGACTGGTTACGATCGCCGATGACATTGTTGGGCTGGACGGTGAGACTTCACTGCGTGAAGCCATCGACTTTGCAAACAGCAACCCCGGGGATGACACCATCACCTTCGCTCCAGCGCTTCATGGCTCGACTGTTGAACTAACCCAGGGTGAGCTTGACGTGACGCGCCCGACCATCCTTGTAGGACCGGGGGCCAATCTTCTGACGATTAGTGCCAACTACAACTCGCGAATTTTTGACGCCTTCAGCAGTCTGACCATCCAAGACATGACGTTGGCGGATGGCCATGCCACGCAGAACGGCGGAGCCATCCTTGGCCAGAATGTCACGGTTACTCGCAGCCGACTTCTTAACAACACGGCCGGAAATCAAGGCGGAGCGATCCACATCACCGGGTTCGGGAATCTGACAGTTTCCGACTCGGAGTTCTCAGGAAACTCAGCGGATGAAGGCGGAGCAATTTCGCTCAATGGCGGATCAGGTTTTCTTGCCCAGGGGACGGTGACGAACTCAACAATCAGTGGCAATACGGCCAACGACGGAGGAGCAATCTATTCAAGGGGAACTAACCTGACCGTTCGAAGCAGCACGGTCGCCTTCAACAGTAGCGGCATCACGTCGGTCGCGAACCCCTACTCGACCAACGCACTGGTCTCCGCAAGTATCGTGGCCGAAAACGGACGCGAAGACTTCGATGGGGAAGTGATCCTATCCGAGAGTCTGCTGGGCTCAGATCACAACACGACGATCAACTTTTCCCAGTCCGTGGACTTTATTCAGGACAGGGAGCCGATGTTGGAACCCCTCGCATTCAATGGCGCAAGCGCAACGAGAACGCATAAGTTATTGCCCAACAGTCCAGCGATCAACGCCGCCACTGCCTCAGGGCAGACGCCTGGTTTCGACCAAGCCGGCAACGACCGAGTCCGACTGAGCCATCTGGATATGGGGGTTTGAGCGGTGAAGTCACCATTACAGGCGACGTCGTTGCCCTTGATGGTGAGACATCACTTCGCGAAGCCATCGACGCCGCGAACACCGACGGTTTTATCAACAGGATTACATTCGCTCCCAACCTCAATGGGCAAACAATCCTTGTTGAAGACGGTGAAATACTCATCGAGCAAACTATTTCAATTGAAGGGCCGGGAGCCAATCAGCTAACCATCGACGCGGGTGGAAGCAGCCGCATCCTTAAACTGAATTCGGGCTCCGATGACGACCCAGGTAATTCGATCGACGATCCGACTTTCTTCGGTGAAGGAGCGACTTTCACGATCAAGGATGTCACAATCACGGGCGGCGCCGTTTCCGCGACGCAATCCGGCGGTGCGATCGACTTGGAAGATTCCTTTGACACACTCGTACTTGAT
>CAYYHV010000003.1:0-11598 GCA_964471695.1 uncultured Pirellulaceae bacterium | reverse complement strand
CATTGGTGGAGGTGCGTTGCGGCTGAAGGGCCAATACATAATTCAAGATAGTACGCTCACCGGCAACACTGCCAATTTCGCGGGAGCCGCGATCCTCGCACTCGGGGAAAGCAACGGGGCGATCATCAATTCCACCGTCAGCGACAACACCTCGAACAGTGGGTTGGCCACAATCCAAGCCCAATCGGATTCAAATCTTTCGATGCAGATTTCCAACTCAACCATCGCGGACAATACCGCTCCAGGTGTCGGGTTCTTTGGCTATAACGGCGGAACAGGAGCGGTGACGATCACCAACTCACTGTTTGCCGACAACAACGGTAACACGGTTACCAACGACCCAGCAGTCGTCATTTCAGGCGGGCACAACCTGTCAGATGATGGCTCGCTGGAGTTCAACGGAACCGGTGACATCACGAACATGGCCGCAACACTTGGACCGCTTCAAAATAATGGCGGTGCGACTCCAACCCATTTGCCGTTGCCTGGTAGTCCAGCCATCAATGCGGGAGAACCAGGATTCACGGGACTGAATCGTGACCAGCGAGGTGCAACTCGAGTCCGCGGGGGACGATTGGATATCGGCGCTGTCGAAATCCAGGGCGACCTTCCCGTCTTCACGTCGAGCCCAACCGCGAGTATCCCGGAGAATTCTTCGGCCACGATCCAGTCGGTCAACGCCAATGGTCCTGGAACATCTTATTCCATCACGGGCAATGGTGACGATGATAGTCTGTTCCAAATCGTCAACGGCAATCAACTTCGTTTCACGGCCGGGCGCGACTTTGAAAATCCCACGGATGCCAATGGAGACAACGTCTACGAAGTTGAGATCATGGCCTCTTCTAGCGTGGGATTAGCCGTGACTCAGACGGTGTCGGTAACCGTGACGCCGTTAAACGACAACAGCCCCATTTTCACATCCAGCGATAACAATGTGATTCCCGAGAACACGACTGCCGTCCAAACGCTGACCGCAAGCGATGCGGATCTGCCAGGGCAAACCGTTTCGTTCGCGATCACGGGCGGGCCCGATAGCTCGCAATTCCAGATTGTGAATGGCAATCAGCTGCAGTTCGTGAATGCTCCAGATTTCGAAAACCCCGCCGACTCGAACGCAAACAATATCTACGCTGTTCAGTTGACGGCCAATGATGGTAATGGCCTCACGACCGATCAATCGTTCTCGGTTCGCGTCGCGGACGTCGTGGAGGATTCTCTGCTTTGCGATTTCGACGCCGACGCTGATTGTGACGGAGCCGATATCAACGCGCTTCAGGCCAATCTCGCCAACGGCCCTGCAGATCCATCGACTTTTGATCTAACAGGGGATGGCCAAGTCACCTTGGCTGATCGCGATGAGTGGTTGGCGCTGGCTGGAGCCGAGAATTTGACTTCGGGCAATCCTTATCGAGTGGGCGATGCCAACCTTGACGGATCGGTGGACATCTCCGACTTCAATTTGTGGAACGCAAACAAGTTTACGTCAAACTCCGATTGGACAAGTGCTGACTTCAGCGCCGACGGTTCCGTCGACATTTCGGACTTCAACCTCTGGAATTCGAACAAGTTCCAATCTTCGGACTCCGCGATTCGTGGATTGTCAAATCGTCATGATCGTAACCAGCGAGATCACAGCAATGAATCGGACATCAATCTTGTTGATCGCCTATTCGCAGTATGGATGGTGCCCAGCAACCTGTAAACCGGCAACAAAGAGCTTGCGACGATGCTCCGGCAACTCGGGACCAACGTGATGCGGCCCTGGTATCCGCAAGTAAAACCGAAATGCCGTACGATCGCTGCGCTCGTTAGCGGCCTACGAGCTTTACTCAGCGATCTTCCAAGCCGTGGTTGCCATCGGCATCCATGGGGCAACCGGCATCGAGAAACGCCGCCAGAAGAATTTGCGCAGCCAACATGTCCATCCGCCGCTTACGTTTCTTCTTGGTAAGATTCGCTGTGGTCAGCATCTGCTCGGCCTGGGCCGATGTGAATCGTTCATCGAAAAGAGCCGTCATCACACCGGTTTGTGCCGTAAGCCATTTGGCGAAAGCCCTCGCCTCCGTCGACTTTTGGCTCTCGCGACCATCCAGATGAATTGGCAAACCCACCACAAAAAGCACAATACCCTCGCTCTCAACAAGTCGCTGAAAGTAGGCCGCATCGCGTTCAATATCCTGCCGCGTATAGTTCTCATGCGGACTGGAAAAAGTCCGCGACGGATCCGACACGGCGACTCCGATGCGAACGGTGCCATAGTCCACGCCGGCCACACGACCTTCGTTTTCTAGCTGCTTGAAGACCGGCTGCGGCTCGCCGTCGACATCGTCCGGTGTTTCTTCGATTGAATCAGAGATATTGATCCCAACCCTTTTCCTTCAGCAGCGAAACGATTTCACGCACCGCCTCTTCGTCATGCTTATTGGCAACCAATGTCGCGTCGGGTGTCCTGACGACAATACAGTCCTTCATTCCCAACGTAGCGATTAAATGATCGTCATCACCGCGAACGATGGTTCCCTCCGTCCGAATGGTCAAAGTCTTTCCCACGAGGGTGTTGCCATTCTCGTCGGTGTCTCGCAATCGAGAAAGTGCTTGCCAACTTCCAACATCGTCCCAAGTGAACGGGGCCTCGACAACGACGACTTCCTCGGCTTTTTCCATGACGGCATAGTCGATCGAGCGTCCCTCAATGGCGGAAAACTCGGTCTGAAACGTATCCGGAAAATCCGGCGTACCGATCGTCTTGGCAATGTTTATTAGATGCTCGTGCATCGCCGGTTCGTGATTTTCCAGAGCGGTGAGAATGGTCTGCGCGCTCCAGACAAAGATGCCAGAATTCCAGTAGAAACTCCCCGACTCGATGTACTCCTTGGCCACCTCAACTTTGGGCTTCTCGCGGAACTGTTTGACTCGAAACGTGGGCGGCTGAATCTCTGCATCCGCTGGAGCGTCGATGTTGCCTTCGCGCTCGATGTAGCCAAACGATTCGGCTGGGTAGGTTGGCTTGATACCGAACGTCACCAGACGCGATGGCTTTTCCTTGACGACATCGGCGGCGTAAGAAATGGCGGCTTGAAAATCCTCGTGAGGCGTGATCACATGGTCGGCTGGCATGACCACCATGATCGCATCGGGATCATTGCGAGTCACCCATGCCGCAGCCAACCCAACGCATGGGGCTGTGTCACGTTTGCAGGGTTCGCCAATGACCGAATCAGCTGGAAGTTGCGGCAGCTGTTTTTGAATTTCCGATACCAGCCGCTGATTGGTAACGATCAATGTTCGATCGCCCGGAACGACGTCGCCCAGACGGGCCACCGTTGATTGGATCATCGATTGCTCACCGGCAAGATTGAGCAGTTGCTTGGGAGTCATCGAGCGACTGGCTGGCCAGAATCGCGTTCCCGATCCGCCCGCCATTACGACTGCGTGTAACATCCTAACTCTCCTTAGTTATCGCTACCTGCGTTACGCATCGGCGCGAAAATAGTGATCTTTCTCAACCGTCGTCCCAGCGTCGACTTTTGCCGCAACCTCAGCCGCGTTGGCGGCGAAACGGGGGTTTATCTCGACGGTGGCTTCGTCCGCGACCGTCGCGCCGGCCTGTCGGAGCCACTTCGCATGCTGCGACGACATCGCAGCCTTACAAGTCGCTTCAGTATCTTTCGGGGCACCCGCGGCATTTTTTAGCGGGGCGAACGCCTCAGCTTCGTCGACTTCAACGACGAGCGTGTTCTTGGCCGACGGCAGCAAGTCGAATATGAATCGCTCAAACTTAATGGCGTTGGGTGCATCCGGAATTGTTGCCCGCCCTTCCCCATTCACAAAGGGTACCTTCTTGTGAGCCCGATGGAAGGGTAACGCCTCGACAGACGATTTCGCCCGATCAAGAAATGCAACGTCGAATACGTGAACGGCAATACTTCCCGCCCAAATCGCCAACGAGCCATCATCATTGCGCCGAGCAGCTTGCTCATCAGGCAAGTCGCTGTACTCAATTACTCGCAACACACCGTCCACCGACACGACGTTGCCGACTTTTTCCAAAGGATCAACCTTCGCGACAACCTGACTGGTCATTTCCGATCGGGAAAGGATGTGATATCCCACGAACTCCGGATCGTCGATCGCTACCATGGGATTGTCGATTTGAAAGTAAAAAAGCCATTCGATACCGCGCTGCTTCATATCGGCGAGACTGCCGGAGCGATCCAGGGCAGCGAGCGTGCCACCATGCCCATCGGGACTCATGAACAACCGATCCTTCTCCTCCAGAATCAGTTTACCCGTTTCCGCATCCACTGCGGGCATGGTCCCTTGGCAAAAAATGGACAAGTCATCCAAGCCACAATTTGCGTTCTCTTCAAAATAGCCCTTGGTTTCCTCATGAGTCGCCGGACTGGTCATGACATAAACTGGCAGGGCTTTACCATATTTGGTGCTAGCCGCGATGACTCGATCTGCGTGGATCTGATAGAGCGTTCTACCGGAGACTGGGCCAAGCGGGTACATCCCCTTCGGATGAGGAAAACCCAGTCGCGAACCTTGTCCGCCCGCGACAATCACGATGGCCACTTTTCCGTCGCGATACGCCTTTTCCCCCATGGCATGCGCTTCTTCTGTCGGAAAAGGATTCCCCTCACCGCTCAATCGAATCGACGGTGGTGATTCCGCGCGACTGGCAAGATCTGCCCAGTCTTCGGCGTCGTCTTTGCCGCTGATTTGGGTGGCCAGTAAATCAAAATCGATGCTTTCGATCTGTGCTGCCAAAGATGTCTGTTGCTCCGGTCCCAGTTCATTCCAGAATTGTAGAACGTGGGACTGGTTTACCGCATCCAAAATGGGACGCAATGATTCGATGCTCGACATGGGAATTGTGCTTATCTTTCTTTGCCCGCAATAACACTACCACCATCCTCGCACCCATGCATATGCCAAGAAACATAGCAAAGGGAACACAAGGAATATGGTTCCATAGGTGAATATTGTCGTCCACCAGCGATGTGGCCACCTAGCCATATCTATCGTCTCACCTTCCTCAAAATCTCTAAAGTTTCCAGTAATTCGCAATGTTGCCGATTGCCCAAGCCGACCCGTTATTCCGGTTGATCGGTCGATTCGAGCTCAACACCCAATCCATCAGCGATACGATTCACAAAGGCAAAATACGCGGTTATCGAGCATAGATCGTGTATGGCTCGATCGCTCATGCCTTGATTTCGCAATATTTGAACATCTTCCTCCACCATAAGGGAAGGTGATCGCGTTAGTTTTATGGCGTACGCCAAAGCCGCCCTATGAACCGGATCATCCACATGATCCCAGTCACTCGTCTCAAGTGCCTGGAGCACCCTCTCTTGTTGCTCGACTTCCACCCCCGAGCGCATCCAAATCTGACGAAGACCTCGTCGATGATGGACCAGTCAGTAGTGGCATTGGTTGACAGCCGAAACGGCCACAGCAACCATCTCTCGCAATTCACGTGTCAGCGGCCCCGTCTTGTGCATCAAATGGAGATACAAATCGTAATGGTGCTTCATTACACGGCTGTTGATCGCATGTATCCGCAGGATATTATCCTCATCCGACAGGCGATCTTCCGCCGGAATCTCTTCCAGGGGTTTGTATTGGATGAATGCCATTTGCCTACCTGTTCGTCATTTGTTCTTACGCCAAGCGCAACCTCTGGCGAAAGGATATGATACCCTATAACCTCGGCTCGATGCGTGTGGCCCATGACCACACTTGTTTCAACGAAAGAGATCAAATGGGCTTTGCGATTCAGGGCATTGGAACGGCCTCACCCAATTGCAAAATCCAACAATCGGACGCAGCCCTTTTGGCTCAGTCGTTTACCGACCAATCATCACCCAAGAGCCTTAAGGTCCTTCAGAAACTTTACCAACGTACAGGCGTCCAAACTCGCCACAGCGTCCTGCTGAATTCCAGTTCAAATGGCACCGCTGCCGATCAATCGTTTTACCCTGTCGCCGACGGGGAATCAGATCGAGGGCCTACAACCGCGACTCGAATGCGGGCCTACGAGACTCACGCTGGGCAACTTGCCATCGGCGCTTGTGGACGAGCCCTCGAAAACGCGCGGACACTGCCGAGTCAAATCACGCATCTGATTACCGTATCGTGCAGTGGTTTTGCGGCTCCCGGCGTCGACATACAGCTGATCGAAGCGCTCCGTCTTCCATCGCAAGTCGCAAGGACCCACATCGGCTTTATGGGTTGCCACGGAGCCATCAATGGCATGCGAGTCGCGCGTTCGTTGGCGGAGTCCGATCCCAACGCGACCATCTTGCTGTGCGCCGTTGAATTGTGCAGTCTCCACTATCAATATGGCGGAGCGCCCGACCAGATGGTTGCCAATGCCCTGTTCTCCGACGGAGCCGCGGCTATTGTTGGCGGCAATTCATCAGTGGTCGAAGCCGATCAGATGATCAGCCAGATTGTGGACAACGGTTCGAATATCATTCCAGGAACCGGCGACTTGATGAGTTGGAGCATCGGCGATCACGGATTTCGAATGACGCTCTCGCCACAAGTCCCAGAGACGATCCGCGAGCACCTCGCACCATGGATGATTCAATGGCTTGGCAAGAACTCACTGACCCCAATCGACATCAACGGCTGGTGCGTTCACCCTGGTGGACCACGTATCCTGCAAGCCACTGAAGACAGCTTGCAACTCTCTCAGGACGCATTGGCGACTTCACGAGGAATCCTGTCTCGATTTGGCAACATGTCGTCGCCAACGGTACTTTTCGTCCTGGATGAAATGCTGCGGAATGGAATCAAACCACCGATTGTGCTGCTGGGTTTTGGGCCGGGACTGGCTATCGAAGCAGCATTGCTCAAGGCGTAGTTCGGTGCGTCACTACACATGGCCCGTCGGATCATCCTACGGCTATGGCACAAAAAAAACGCCGACCCGAGGGTCGACGTTTCGTGTGATTTTTAGAGTTGGGCTCCTACCGTCTAGGAAGCAGCCGAACCTGCACCAGCAGCGTCAGCAATCGCCTGAGCCTTGCCAGTCTTTTCCCATTCGAAGTCATCGTCATCGCGACCGAAGTGGCCACCAGCTGCCGTCTTGCGGAAGATGGGTCGACGCAATTTCAAGTAGTCAATGATTCCACCAGGCGAGAGCGGGAACAAGTCTCGAACGATTTCGCAAATCCGACTATCTTCGATCTTGCCAGTGCCTTCGGTATCCACATGAACCGAGACAGGTTCCGATACGCCAATCGCATAAGCCAACTGAACTTCGCAACGTTCTGCGATACCCGATGCCACGATGTTCTTGGCTACGTGACGAGCCATATATGCTGCGCTACGGTCAACTTTTGTGGGGTCTTTTCCACTGAATGCACCGCCGCCATGTCGCCCCCAACCACCGTATGTATCCACAATGATTTTGCGGCCAGTCAATCCACAATCGCCATGAGGTCCACCGACCACGAAACGTCCAGTTGGATTGATGTGGTACGTGATGTCGCCCTTCACCAAATCAGCTGGCAACAAAGGAGCAACAATTTTCTCCTTAATGTACGATTCGATCTCTTCGTTCGTCACCGACTCGTTGTGTTGCGTCGAAACAACAATCGTGTCGATACGCTGCGGCGTGTTGCCTTCGTATTCAACCGTGACTTGGCTCTTACTATCCGGGCGCAACCAATCGACTTCGCCATTCAATCGAGCGTCCGTCAAGCGGTTAAGAATGCGATGCGAGAGAGCGATGGGTAACGGCATCAACTCAGGCGTGTCGGAACATGCGTATCCGAACATCAATCCTTGATCACCCGCACCAACGTCTTTGCCAGCCGTTTCGTTTGAATCAACACCCTGAGCGATGTCAGGACTCTGCTTGTCGATCGACACCATAACTGCACATGTGTCAGCACAAATGCCCATGTGATCATCGGTATAACCGACTTCTCGGATAACGTCGCGGACAACTGACTGGTAGTCGACAACTGCCGTCGTTGTAATTTCACCTGCAATGACTGCGATACCGGTCGTGACCATCGTTTCGCAAGCAACGCGAGCATTGGGGTCCTGCGCGAAAATCGCGTCGAGAACCCCGTCAGAAATACGGTCGGCCAGCTTATCCGGGTGGCCCATGCTCACCGACTCGCTGGTAAAGAGATACTTTCCTTCAGCCACGTTGAATACTCCTGGCTATGCCGTTGCAAATACTACTGAGAGGTGTGGGTTACCCCAGTCCTCATTCTGAGACAATTTTGAATCCTTGATTCTATCAGCAAAGGCCGTGCCCACAACCAACTTGGTCAAAGTTACATCGCGATATTGAGGTTCCTGAGCCTCTTTAGGCCTGGTTTTCGGCAGAGAACGCCCCAGACCTCCTAATCGGAACAGCCAACGAGTGGGGGGCGTCGATTCGGTACGGTGTGTGTTGATCATCGGAAACCAGATGTCGCAACAAGGCAATCGTTCGATCGGTGGCGCCCCGCTGTTGCTCCACGAGTCGCCGTGCTCGTTCACCCATCGCATATGCTCCCTGGGGATCACTCAGTCCCTCGAGGATAAACTGCCGCAGCCCGGCATCATCCTGCACCACGACGGCGGCTTGGTGCTGCAACAGCATTTCTGTGACATCGCGAAAATTTCGAGTATTGGGACCAAAAGACACCGCAGCTCCATAAGCCGCTGGCTCGATCATGTTCTGGCCACCGCGACTTCCAAGACTGCCTCCCACAAATGCAAATCGCGAGGTCCCCCACCAACCGCCGAGCTCACCGACCGAGTCGACCAAGAGAACTCGCCACGATTGCAACTGATCGTCAGACGCATCGGCAAGTTGACTGCGCCGCATCCAAGCCATCGGCTGCTCGTTGAGCAATCCTGCGACTTCGTCGAAGCGTTCGGGATGCCGGGGCACCAGGATCAATCGCAAATCGGGATGTTCCGCTGCGAGGGAGTTGAAAGCATCAATCGCCGCGGCTTCTTCACCACGCTGGGTACTGCCGGCCAAGAAAATAATGTCGTCCGTACCGATCATGGCTGAGTCGACCAAAGTCTTCGTTAGCGGATTGTTCCGGTCAGCATTCGCCCCGTCAAATTTCACAGAACCCGTCACTACGACTCGTTCTTCGGGAAGTCCGAGATCACGGAACCGCTTTGCGTATTCTTGGTTCTGAACAGCCACGAGGTCGATGGAGTCAAATGCATTGGACAATAACGATCGTACGCGTCGATAGCCTCGATGGCTGCTTTCGCTCAAGCGTCCATTCACGATCGCTACTGGAATGCCAGCCCGTTTTGCCGCAGACAAGAGGTTTGGCCAAAGCTCCAACTCGATAAGGACAATCATCTCGGGGCGAATCGTTCGCAAGACTCGACCAACTGCCCAGGAAAAATCCAGCGGCGCGTAGCCTACGGTATCTTGCGCAAACTTCTTGCTCGCCAATTCAAAACCGGTTCTCGTCGTTGACGTGATAAAAAACTGATGCTCCGGAAACGCGGCACGCATCGGCTTGAGAATCGTCGCCAGCGCGTTCACTTCACCAACACTGACCGCATGAAACCAGAACGTTGATCGAGATGAAGAAAGAGGCGGGATGCGCCCCCACAACTTGACTGCCCATCCGTCTCGATATTTGCCATGACGAATTCGAGCGGCCAAGAACCATGGCGACGCCACGGCAATCAACAGGCAATAGACAGCATTAAACAACCACGACAATCGAGGGCTCCTTCCCCGAATCGCTGCAAGGCAGAATGTGCCCTACTTATTCATGCAACACTTTTTGTACTTCTTGCCACTTCCACAAGGGCAAGGATCGTTGCGACCGACCTTTTCGCCAACGTTTCGGATCGTTTCGATTTGCTGATCCTGACTATTGCGAATCGCCTCGTCCTGTTGCTCCGCCATATCGCTGGCTGCTGGTGCGTCTTCTTTAGATGCTTTGCCTTCGACCCAGGTCGAACCTACAAATCGTTCATCCAATTGTTCCATTCGAAAGATCAGATCGGTGATCCGCTCACCCGTACTATCCCACATCTTTTCGAAAAGACGCATACCTTCACGTTTGTATTCAACCTTGGGATCGACCTGAGCATATCCTACCAGGCCAACCGCACTGCGAAGGTGGTCCATTACCAGCAGGTGATCTTTCCATGATGTATCGACCAACTGCAGCATCAAGGCACGTTCCATGTTCCGAATCTCAGGACGATACCGATCCTCAGTCGCTTGCTCCAAGGCTCGTCGTAAATCCAGCCGAGTCATTCCCTTGAGTTCGCGTTCGGAAAGATCACAATCCAGCTTCTCAGATGCCCAGCTACGCAAGCTTTCGAGTTGACCGTTGGCTCCGGTGTTAGCCGCTGCTACGCCCTCTGGCGAGTCGCCGAAGATCGTATCGACCTTGTCGCGCACTTCGACCAACTGAGTCTCTGCCGCCTGCTGGGAATTGCGACTGCATCCCATCAATTCTTCGCGAATCTCTTCGCGTTGCTTGCTCTTCAAGTCGTCTTCGCTGATGGACGCATTGAAACGTTCACGAGCCCAATTCACCAGCGCTGATCGATCCAGTCGGCTGCCGCTCTGCCCTTTGGATGTAAATCGATACAAAGCCGCCATGACGGGATACTCGGCTTCCTTCTTGTCGTACATCTCCTCAGCCAGATTTTGAATCATATCCTGAATCGAATTCGCGTCTTTCTCACGCAGATCATCCAGTGAAATGTCCGTCCCGAACTTATGCTTGACCCAACCGGCAACCGTTTGAATGTTAAAGTCGGAGCTAAGGAAGATGGCCCCATCCGACAAGTCGATCTTCTTAATGGCGTCGTGAGCTTTTTCCATCAAGTGCTCGGCGACTTCGTCGCGACCAATTTTCTTCAAGTCGCGATCACGCAGACTGAGCCCCCATCGCGTGTTGGCAAATTTCGCCAGAGCCGACCAGGACCAATCGCTCTCTTCTTCCTCAAGGGGAAGGTTCTCCTCGATCGCATCGTGAATCTGAGTCTCGGCCATGCGCTCGGCCTGCTCCAACGCGTACTCCGAGGCTTCGTCAAAATCCATCCCGCGAAAATCGCGAGTATCGAACTGGTGCGTCAGGCGATTGCTCACCCAACTCACAAATGTGTCCCGACCGTAATTGGGTTCCATGAACGACGAGATATTGAGGTCAACCTGCTGGTCAATCATCTCCAGAATGAGGTCTTTACAATTCGCACCTTCGAGAATGTTCTGTCGGTACGTATAGACTCGCTTTCGCTGTTCATCCATCACCTCGTCATACTCAAGCAGATTCTTTCGAATCTCAAAGTTGCGTTCCTCAACCTTTTTCTGGGCTCCCTCAATGCGACGAGTCACCGCCTTGCTCTCAATCGCTTCGCCCTCTGTCATCCCCAAGGTGCGGAAGACTTTCTCCACCCAAGGTCCAGCGAAGATACGCATTAAATCATCTTCCAGGGACAGATAGAAACGGCTGGACCCCGGATCGCCTTGACGTCCACAACGTCCACGAAGCTGAAGGTCAATTCGTCGAGCCTCATGGCGTTCCGTTCCAACGACGTGCAATCCACCCAATCCCTTGAGGTGCTCGCCCTGTTCGGACA
>CAYYHV010000002.1:6509-63239 GCA_964471695.1 uncultured Pirellulaceae bacterium | reverse complement strand
GCCCAAACTAAAGTGAGAGGTTCCCGCGATGACCCATTGGCATGATTGCCCCAACGAAAGCTTCACGAAGTGTCCAACGTATCTGTTCAGGCAGTCACCACCCGACAGCAAAAAAAGACGTTCCTGAACCTGCCTTGGGAAATCTATCACGGCGATCCCAATTGGATTCCACCGCTGCGAATGAACCAGAAGGAACTGGTCAACTATAAGAAGCATCCATTCTTCGACGACGCCGAGATCAATACTTTTCTCGCGTACAGAAACAACAAAGCCGTCGGACGAATCGCGGCCATCGTTCACCATGGCCACAATCGATTGTATCCCGACGAGCAAAGGGGATTCGTCGGCTTTTTTGAATCCATTGACGATCAAGATGTCGCCAACGCGTTGTTCGACGCTGCTCGAGCGGAATTAGCGACTCATGGTATGCCAATAATGCGCGGCCCAATGAACCCCTCCCAAAATCATGAATGCGGTCTATTGATTCAGAACTTTGATATGCCACCAACATTCATGATGACCTACAACCATGAGTACTATGGACGATTGTGGGAAAACTATGGTTTCAAAAAAGCTCAGGACTTACTCACATTCATTGGGTATACCAAGCACCTCGAACAAATGGAGAAGAAAATCCAGTTTGTCGCCGAGGAAGCCGCTAAACGATTCGATGTTGTGGTTCGCCCAATCAGCAAACGTAACTTTCTCGAAGATGTACGCACGTTCCTTCGAATATACAACCAATCGTTATATGGCCAGTGGGGCCACGTCCCGATGTCTGACGAGGAAGTCGTACATACTGCAAACGGACTGCGATTCCTGATCTGCCCCGAGTTGGCTCTGATCGCAGAAGTCGATGGTAAACCGGTGGGTTCGATGATCGGGTTACTCGACTACAATCCGCGAATTAAACAGATTGATGGCCGACTGTTTCCGTTTGGGTTTCTGAAACTCCTGTTCAATCGTGGCAGCATCAAGCGGCTGAGGCTGCTGAGCACCAACGTCCTGCCCGAGTACCAACGTTGGGGAATCGGCGTGATCCTGGCATCGCAGATGCTGCAACCCGCGTTGGATTTTGGCATGGAAGAGGGAGAATTCTCTTGGGTCCTGGAAACAAACCACCTTTCCCGAAAGACGTTAGAACGCGGCAACCTCGGCGTCGAGAAGATCCATCGAATCTACGACTGGTTCCCGGAATAAACCCAAAATCGTCCTCGTCTTCGCCCTAATGGAAGTCCATCATCCTGGCAAATTCGGCTACGTGCAGCTTCGCTGACCGGCACAAAGCGTCTCTCCGTCATTTTCGCGAACTTTGTTTGCTCTCCAAGCCGATAAGCAGCCTTGAGTCCGTTAATTTAGTCGCTTGTGGCTTCGACCGGCCAACGCTACCATCAGGTTTCGCAGGAAACTGCCTCCATGGATGGACCTCCCGCCGCTCGCGAAGCTTCGCCAGGCGAAGAACCGCGCCTTGCCATCCCGCCTGCACGACTATGTCCTCTGAGTCACCCAAGATCGTCATTACAGGCATCGGAGTTGTCAGCCCACTGGGCATTGGCATCGACGCGGTCGACCAATCCCTAAAATCAGGTCGCAATGCTGTTCAGCCCAATAGCTCGCCCGGCCTGTCGCCGCTGAGCTTCCCAAATTACTCCGTCATTGACGGCTTTGAACCCAAGAAGCTGGTCAAGCCTCGTAAAAGCATCAAACTCATGTGCCGCGAGGTCCTTACCGGAGTCGCTGCGGCTCAACTCGCAGTCGATCATGCCAGCCTCGACACAACCAAGATTGACCTCGAGCGATTCGGAGTCGTCTTAGGTAGTGAAATGATGTACGGCGATCCTGAAGAGCTCTTCGACCTTTACAAGAGTTCCAGCATCGACGGCGACTTCAGTATTCGCAAGTTTGGCGAACGATTGTCGCAAGACCTCTTCCCGCTCTGGATGCTCAAGTATTTGCCGAATATGCCGGCTTGTCATATTGGTATCGCCCACAATTCCCAGGGCCCCAACAATTCAGTCGTTGAGGGAGATGCTTCCAGTCTGCTGGCGATCGCCGAGTCGATTACTTTGATGCGACGTGGATGGGCGGATGTCATGATCGCTGGAGGTACCGGGTCGATTATTCAACCAGCTCGAGCCGTCAACCTTTCCGAAGAATTGTTCACACCCGATCCGGCTTGCCGGCCCTTTGATGCAACCCGTCAGGGCACCGTTCCCGGTGAGGGCGCCGCAACCTTTATTCTCGAGACCGCTGAACACGCGGCAGCACGAGGCGCCCAACCCCTTGCCGAGATTGCGGGTTTTGGACGAACGTTTGAATTGGCGCAGCCTGCATCGCCGACCAAAAGTGGCGTCAGCCAGTCCGCGATTCAACGCTCCATCACTATGGCGATGACGGACGCAAATTCCAGCGCCGACCGGATTGACCATGTGAATGCACACGCCGCAGGATTGGAAGACGATACGCGCGAAGCCCAAGCCATCCACGCCGAATTGTCGGACGTCCCGGTGACGGCGATCAAGAGCTATTTCGGCAATCTGGGAGCCGGCAGCGGATCCGTCGAAATGATCGCCAGCGTTTTGGCTTTCCAACAAGGCACCATAGCACCCACACTACACTTCGAAACGGCCGACCCCAGTTGTCCCGTCAATGTGATCGCAGGCGAAGCCAAACCGATCCAGAAATCCGATGCCTTGATCCTCAGCCAATCGACAACAGGACAAGCTGCTGCCTTGGTAATTCGCGAAGCGTCTTAGCCGCGTCGATTGCTCCGAGAAATCTAACCGCCACTCACTCCGGCTTCGGTACGTGCTGATCGAACAGGATAGGATTCCCATCGGGATCGACAAGCGTAAAACTGGCTGGTCCCTTCCCAGATTCATTTGCTTCGGTCGTGAACTTTAGACCATTGGCTTTGAACCGCTTCTGCAACGAGCGCACATCGTCAAACTTCTCCAGAGTCTTCTGCTGACTATCCCAACCTGGATTGAAGGTAAGGACGTTCTTCTTGAACATTCCTTGAAACAAACCGATGTTGGTCGTACCGTTCTGAAGAATCAACCAGTTCTGCCGTATGTTCCCGCCGACTTTTTTGAATCCCAACTTCCTGTAAAAAGCGGCCGAGGCTTTGATATCCTTAACAGCCAAACTGACGGAAAAGTTGCCGATCCCTGTTGGCTTGGAAGTTTGCTTCAACGACGATTTCGCAGTCGACTCTTCCGACGTTGACGTTTGGCCAGCCGCTGGACGTGCCAGAAGGACCAACGCCATTCCGACGGGAATCGCCCAACCGGATGCGCTCCACAGCCGCGAACGTTGTCGACCTTGTGTTGTCTCCGGGCTACGGGTGAATGCTCCGGTATTCAAGCCAGAGGAGTTCAGTTTTGACATGCTGTATTGGCGATTCATAGGAATTCTCCTTCCGAATGGAAATGATTCGTTGAGCCCGGCAGGGCGCAAGGACATGAAGGTTGTTAAGATGACAACCGGATCAAAAACATGCTTGCCAATTCTTGCGAAATTTTGCAGAAGCCGAGAAAACGTTGTCCAGCAATCCTTCTACCGATGATTATCTCGAACGAACCAACGCAGCAATCGACTATATCGTTCGCAACCTGGACGGCGAACTTAAACTGGACGACGTGGCTCGTGTCGCTTGTTTCTCGCCCTTTCACTTCCACCGCATTTTTCGCTCAATGATGGGTGAAACGCTGAACCAATTCGTGAAGCGACAGCGATTGGAACGGGCCGTTTATTTTATGTCTCACACCCCAAACAAGTCGCTGACTCAGATTGCCCATGAATGTGGTTTCTCATCGTCTTCCGATTTTTCCAGAAGTTTCAAGAAGCATTTCGGATCGGCTCCCAGCGACTTTGATCTCAAGGAATATCGCGACGGGCGACGCGACGAACTCGCAGCGTCGATGGCCAGCTACGAGAACGGGCCCAACCTCCGACGACTACCTGAGGGCGCAAACCCTGACGGGTTTGAGGTTGAACTGTGCGAATTGCCGCCCCGTACTGTCGCCTATATTCGCGTTCTGGATCCCTACCAGTCTCTTGCCGTCCCTGAAGCGTGTGAGCGACTGGTTCACTGGGCCGAGTCACGCGGCTTGGCGGATGGTCAGTGGCTGGGCTACATGTGGGAGGACCCGGAGATCGTGGCTCTTAAGGATTGTCGTTATGACGTGGCGGTTGTCGTAGATACAACCGAACACGACTTTGGCCCGGCTGGTGAAATCGGCAGGTTTGAATTTCCAGAAATGCGTGTGGCTCAGGTTCGCATCCGTGGAGATATCGAACTTGAACAACGAGCGCTCGATTGGCTGTTTGGAACCTGGCTGCCTCGCAGCGGATTTTCTCCGGACAACCAACCCGCTTTCGAAGCCTGGCATGGGCGACCTTTTGAGCACGGGTTTGAGCATTTCGAACTCGACTGTCATTTGCCAATCAAGTAACGCCCTGCCAGCTTGCTGTGCGATCGATGTCGCTATTGATCGCTCAAACGTCTTGATTGCGATTGGCGTTTCAGCATCAAAGAGTACGGGCCACGCAGTTCGTGACCACCGTTGGATGAATCGCCGCTCTCACCGTTCTCGCCTTTTTCACCAGGAACGGACTTGCCGCTAACCGGGTTAGGACTGTCTACGCGAGTGGTACGTTTTGCATTGAAGACGCGACCAACGGGTCCCGCCAGAATAGCCGGCAAGAACACGAGGTCACCGACCAATGCAGCCAGCATGAGTACCAACATCAGAATGCCAAAACGCTGAGTCGGCATGAACGTACTCTTGGCAAACACGGCCAATCCCATTCCACCAATGAGCGTCGTTTGCGTCATCGCCGTTGCACATCGATCGTAAGCCAACATGATCGCACCCTGGCGACTCATGCCCTCGTCCAACCCACGACGGAACCAGGTGAGGAAGTGAATCGTATCGTCCACGGCCACCCCCATGGCCACACTGGCTGTCATCATCGTTCCGATGTCCACCAAGGTGCCCCACCATCCCA
This sequence comes from uncultured Pirellulaceae bacterium, assembly GCA_964471695.1. Taxonomy (GTDB): domain Bacteria; phylum Planctomycetota; class Planctomycetia; order Pirellulales; family Pirellulaceae; genus CAYYHV01. The sequence goes on along the minus strand of CAYYHV010000002.1, from coordinate 58,226 downwards.
TAAATCCGAAGATCACAACGACGGGGAAAACATTGGGCAGCATCGAAACGGCACCTGCGAGAACGTTTCTCAAAAGCAGCACCATGACGACTGAGATGGCGACGAACGCCCAACCAGTACTCTCAACAAGACTGGCCAACAATGTACGCTGAGCCTTGTATACGATCGGTACCAGACCGGTGTAGGAAACTGAGATCGGCCATTTTCGCTGACGAGCCGTCAGGCTATCACCGCCCTGGAACATTGAATCGCGAGCATCCACTACGGCACCAGAGCGAGCATACTTTTGCAGAATCAACGGGTCGTAGCGAGGGTCATCCTTGCAGACCACGACGCATTCGTAATCGCCTAGACGCTGTTCGAAATCCTTTGGCAGTTCATATTTGGGATCGTGCCAGTCCCGGTAGTTCAGCGAAGCGTTTCGCATCAGACTGGCCAGCGTTCGTGAAAAGATACGCACCTGATCAATACTTTCTTTGGCGGCCGTCTTCTCCGCTTCCAGTTGCATTGTGGCTTCAGCGTAGGGGCCGTCCGTTGCTACAGGTCGTGCGGCGAACTTGGATTTTCCGAAAGGAGCCCCGAGCACCAACACTTTGGCACCGCGAAATCCTCCCCCCGCTTCTGCACGCCCGACATCGATACGCCTCAGCAACTCGTCACGATAGCGATAAGCCATCATCACCGGTTCAACCGCCTGCTGGAGATCATCAACAAACTGACCATAATCTGTATCGTTGAGCGCACCCAGCCGCAGCGAAACGCGCCACAACTCCGATTGGTCGTCATCAACTCGAAAATAGTCGGATTTGGAGATATCGTCGCGATACGTCGCCAATCGACGACTGTAGGCACCGCGAGCCGCATTTTGTCGAATACCGCCTCGAGGCCCCGGCAGCGGCGGCACAAAAGTCGTCGCCAACATCGCCGTTCCGGTAATGTCACCGTTTCCGACGCCAAACTGACTGTCGATCTGCTTCCTGACGTGCTCCGCGATTTCCATACGTTCGAGGAAATTCAGGCGGAATTTGTCGTCAACAAGATTGTTTTCCGACGGGGCGTCTTTCCCCATTTCGGCTGTACGCATCAACTTCGGATCAACTCGAATCAGCACTTCCATTGGCACGAGCTTGCCAAGGTTATTCTCCAACCACGAATAATCCGTAATGATTTTGTTTTCGGGGTGGAACAGCTTCAGGAGTTGGACCGAGGTCTTGATTCGCGGCAAACCAGCCGCCATGAACACGATGATGGCGATACAAACGACCGTCACCAATCCGTTCCTCCGAACGGCAAACACACCAACCCGTCGCCAGAATTCTGTCACGTACTCAGAAAGCCCAAAGCCTTCCCGTCGAGTCTCGAATTTTTTCGGTGGCCACAATGCCAATGCCGCTGGCAAGAATGTAAACAGCAGCGTAAGCGTAAAGACCACACCAACGGCGGAGAAGAAGCCAAACTTTCGAATGGGAACGATATTACTCGTGGCCAGCGAACCCAACCCAAGTGCGGTTGTAAATGCGGCGAGCGCGCATGGCTTCCATCCATGGGCAATGGCCTTTTCAGGGCTACCAGGATATCCATCCTGGTCCACGGTATCTCTGAAATAGTTGGCTATATGCACCGCCCCAGACAGTCCCAAGACGTAGACCAGCGATGGCATCGACATGAGGATTGCATCGAGCGTACTGCGACTCCACCATACAATCGAAAGACTGAAGATGGCGCTGATGGATCCCACGAAGAACAGCATCATCACGACGCCAAAGTTGCGGAAACTCAACCACGATAGCGTAACGCCTACGAGCGCCGACACACCGACCAATCGAGCCAAAGTAATCTGACCTTCTTCGTCGATTGCCACGTTATCTACAGGAGGTCCGCCAAAACGAATCTCGGGATTTCCGCTTTTCGCAACGGGTTCAACAAAGAACGGTTGCAACAACTCGGGCAAGGCCGAAGGCATGACGGGTGTTTCCAACCCAGCCTTCTCCGCCATCCTCAACAAGCGCCCGCGAGGACGCCCCATGGCTCCGCGACCGACGACTTTGTGGAGATCAAATCGTCCGCGATCATTGAGGGTCGCCAATAAGCATGTATGTTTCCCATCAGGACCAAACAAGACTCCACTCAGTCGTTCTCGAGCGCTCTCGACGTCGCCCTCAAGGGCTCCACCAGGCTTGGTCAAGTCATGAAGAATCGAGGGACCAGTAACGACCGACTTAAAGAGGTCGGCTTCCAGTCGTGTTGGATCGTCGTAGTACCAAGGACCGTCCAGATCCCCAGGACGAGCCACTAGCGTTGATTTCAGCTCACGCTTTCCCGTCAGGGCATAGCGGCATTGGCGGAATAATCCAGCCACCAACGTATCGGTTTCGTCCCACCGGTATATATCGCCCTTTGGAACGATGTAGTACCAGGTACCACCGTTGCCGCGCATCCATTTTTCGTTGGAGCCGGACCAGTTGGTGAAATAGTCTCGGAAGAAGTAGAAGCCGAAACGATTGCCTAACGTATCGCGTTCATCGACCGCCGGCATACTTCGAGCATACAGGTCAAGCGACTCGTCGATGTACTCAGGCTGTTCGCCCTCGTTAAGATCCTCTTCGTCGTCGATGGCAAATGAACCACCGCCACGTTTGGATGGTGGCAGTTCCGCAAAGAACTGGTCTACGAATGATTTGAAGCGTTTGTCATCGAGCGAGCCATTACAGTCATCCCAACTGAGCATGACAAAGGCTTCGGCGTTGAAGTGCCGCCGGAACTCTTCGAGTTCGGCTGTTTCGACAAAGCTATCGGGCAGCCAATCCTTGACGTCGTTGCGCATTTCGCGCGATGCCATGCGTGCTCCGCGGAGCCCAAAAGGCACCCAGAAACAAACAAGCATCAGAATTAGGAGGGCATGCCGCTTAAAGTAGGGTCGCTTCATAACATTCTGCGAGCGGAATTGGGCGAATAATGACTACTCAGATTAGCCCGCCCACCACGCAACGTCTATGCGAAAAGAGCGTATATCGCGGCAACCCGCTTTTCTCTCCCTACCTCGGCGGATACTGGGAAATCTATTCCGATTAGTACCGGTTTAACGCCCGCTATCCCTGCTATCACCGCCAAGAGTGAGATGTGGCGGTGAATTACCTATCTCCGCTACCAAGTGGCCTCAAATCCGAGAGAACCGCCATGCATGAACACCGAGCCGCCCGTATTGAGCGTGCTGAATCCGGAAACGAATTCAAGGTTGTCCGGAGCCAACGACTGATTTGTCAGCAATATAAAGTCATAAGCGACTTTGAAGTGCAGATTGGGTCGCAGTTGGTAAGCACCATGAATTCCCAAGTCAGCCATAAAGGAAAAGACTTCGTCCACATCCTTCCGCAGCAGCCCCGATTCTGTGCGAACGTCATTCGCATCAATGGCAACATTGTTGATGACGCTTCTGCGGTCGACAAAATTCAGGAAACCGCCAATCTTGCCTCGGACGCCCCAGTTGAAGTCGTCGTACTTTTCGGTTGAATCAAATCCCAATTGGAATCCGACCTGATCGTTATTCGTTCGTGTCAGCAGTCGTCCGGCACCAGCATTACTGGCAGCTGTAATCAGTCGTGTGGACGTATAGTCGACGGTCTCGTTGAATCCGAGGTATCGGAATCCGCCCAACATTGTAATCAGCCGACTGCCGACTCCGTGCCGCACCCACTTTCCATCCGGTTGCATTGCCAGTTGGTCGCGGCCAGGACGACTTCGAATTTTGTAGTTCGCTTCCAACGAGGTGAAGTCCGCGTCGTAGCGAATCGTCTGTTCGTCAGCATTGAAGAACGGAAACGCGAGTGGGTCCGTATCGTCTTGCCGAGTCAGCGAGGTATCAATAATGCCACCCGCAGGACTGATAATCGTTCTATCTGATTCCCAGTCGAAACCGCCGGTGAAAGTAAAATCGACACTATGATCTCGACGAGCAGCATCTCGGCCCATGAACTTGCCGAGCATGATCCTCGCCCCCGTCTCAAAATTGTGACGAACGAGATTGCTGAATCGAAAAATCTGTGCACCATCATTCAAAATCGTTTGCGAACCACCATTCGGAGTCCGTTCACGAGTCTTGCTTCGATCGTAGAAGACACCACCAATTTCGGTATACCAATCACCGCGGTTGAACCACGTGCCGGTACTGTAGACCGGAGCCGGTGCCTCGCCTGAGAAGTTCGCGTTGTAATCCATCATGTATCCGTTATCCACAACGGAACCGATGGTATCCTCGGCGATAGGCTCGAGCGGCGAATACACTTCAGAATCATCGACACGTGTCGACGACCCATCGTACTCCATAGGAACGTCAACCGACGGGACTTCACCCTGCGGGATCGAATCAGGGACAGGGTCCAGCCCTGTGTTGTAATCGGGAGAGGCATACTCGGGCACGACTTCGTCCAAGACCTCCGGAATCACGTCCGCTCCGCCGCCCGAAGGAATCTCAAAAAGATCATCCTCATACTGAGCCTGTGCGGTGCGGGCGCCCGACTGGTCGTTGCGCATCGGCTTATACCGGGGCGGCGTCTTCCCAAAACGGCGTTGGGCACTCACCGATGCGGGCATCAGCAGGCTCAAGCCAGCGGCAAGAAGGATCACACTTGTCAAACGTTTGGTTACCGGATTCATCGCGGCATTCTCCTCAAGGTCGATGCGGACCATGCTCCATCGATAGGAGCACGTTCCTGACTCAAGAGCAGAATCGGCTATTCCTCGACCATACGACAGGAATATTCCTAAGAATCGCGCAAACAGTCACGGTTAGCCGCATCGCAAAAAATCCCCCAGCCTCGAAAGTTTCCATAGTCCACCAACTCAAATGTCGATCTCACCTCGTATGGAAAGTCGCTAGCACACTGACGTGCAGCAGCTCATCGAATTGCCCCGTAGTTCGAAAGCGTTAGACTTCCGTTGTGGGGTAAACAGCAACGATTCGGCAAGGAAAACGGAATCCAACCCGACTGCATACACTTTTTGGATTTGGTTCAACCGCATGGCAGCCGCCAATTCCACCGAACACCAGGAGCATAAAACATGTCGCTCAAGTCGCTTATTGAATCCGGAACCAAACTATGGCTGGATTCCGTCGACCCCCAGCTGGTAGACGAGAACTTCAAACTGGGAGTCACCGGAGCCACATCCAACCCTGCCATCATTAGTGGCCTGATTCAATCGGGGCGATTTGATAACCAGATGCTCGAACTGATCCGTAAAGGTTTGGACGATGAGGCAATCGCTTGGGAATTGACAGATCAGCTGGTATCGCAAGCAGAGAAAGTATTCCACCCTGTCTGGTCGAAGACGTCGGGCGACGACGGCTATGTCAGCTTTGAATTGAATCCGCTGCTGGAAGACCCCAAGACAGGTCCTTCCCATGACGAACGCGTTGCTCAATACATTGCGCTCGGAAAGAAGTGGGCCGAAGGTCATGACAATCGCATGATCAAAGTACCTGCGACTCCCGCAGGATTGGCTGCTGTCGAAGAACTCGCAGCCGCCGGAGTCACTCTGAATGTGACGTTGATCTTCACTGATCGTCAGTACGAAGCTGCCAGAGATGCCGTATGGCGTGGTGCTCAGCGTCGCGACAATCTCAATAACTTCAAATCTGTATTCAGTATCTTTGTTTCCAGAATCGACGTTTACACCGAGAAGCACGTCACGAATCTCTCAAGCGAAGCCCAAGGCCAAGTTGGCATTGTGAACGCCAAACAGCTGTGGAAATCCAACGAGTCCTTCTGGGCCGCCAACCCGACGCCTCTCAAGCAGGAAATTATCTTCGCCAGCACGGGCACCAAGAAACCAGAAGACGTTGCCTGGCGTTACGTAGCCGCATTGGCGGGAAGCGACATCGAGACCAATCCACCAGCGACCAATGATGCTGCCAACGCAAGCGGCGAGACTTTCACCCGCCAGGTCGATTTGCTCCCTAGTGAAGAAATTCTGAGTGAGATCGCATCCAAAGTCGACTTTGCCAAAATGGAAGACTTCCTGATGGAAGAAGGCATCAAAAAGTTTGTCGACCCACAGAACGCGTTGCTCAACGTTATCGCGACCAAGCGAGGCGAACTGGCGACTGTGTAGTGAAAAATACAGGCTTACGGAATTAACAATCCGCTGGATTCTATTCGGTCGGCAGCCACTTGGTTGCCGGCCGTTTTTTATGCACCGGTCACATAAAACGCACGTACTCGCGGCCCGTCCACCTGCGGAACGCATTGCGCCGGTCGTCAATTCGCCATCGTTTTGATACGATGCGGAACTCGGCTGGACAGCAACAAGTTCGTTCGTCGCCCCGCCTTTGAGCGGCTAAGCTGCACGCCAGCAAAGCCGATTAAAGAAATTCGCAGCGAATGAAATACAACGACGTTTGAATCAACGGACGCTGTCCAAATAGACTATTGCAAAAATATCAGGAAACGGCACAGTCATGACTTTGGATCAATACCAAGCCTGTCCTTGCGGTCGCGATAAGAAAATCAAATTCTGTTGCGGAAAAGATATCCATTCCGAACTGGATAAGATTGGACGAGCCGTCGATGGTGAACAATTCGAATCCGCACTGCAACAACTGGATCGTCTGATCGAAGAAGACATCCAGCGTCAATGTGCGTGGGCAGTGAAATGCACCGTACTCCTGAAAACGGGTCGCCTGGACGAAGCCCAGACCGCGGTCGACCAATTCCTCACTGTGGCTCCCGAGAACCCGGTCGGGTTGGCTGAACTGGCCATTCTCAAGGCATCCAAACTTGGCGATCTCGATCGCGACGATGATGATATCGAATCCAAAGCCAACAGCATCCTCGAAGATGCTTCGGCGACTCTGCATAAGGCACTCGAGTTCACCAGCCAGCAGATGTCAGCCCAGGTGTTCGAAGCCATCGGGATGATCGGTCAATTCCTCGTCGAAAGTGGACACATCCTTGCCGGTCGTGAGCATTTGATGTTCCAGTACGCCATCAGCGGGGAACCCACCGAGCGCGGCGGGCAATTGCTGATGCAAACTAGCCGCTCGCAGGAAATCCCGATTCTTCTCAAACAAGAGACTTCGGTTCCCAAACCCGCCGACTGGGTAAACTGGAAAGAGGACTACGTCGCAATTCGTGATTTGGCACTCCGTGGAGCATGGACTCAGGCTGCTGATAAAATCGAAGCCCTGATCAGTGCCAACGAGCCTCATATTGTTCTACTGCGTGCCCACGCGGCGCTACGTTGCCGACTGCCGAATCGCGAAAAGACGGCCAACGCGCTTCGAGCCCTCGCTGCAGCCAAAGAGGTATCACTCGACGATGCCGCGGAAGCCGAAGCGCTCGCTCAGCTTATTGATACGTCGCAAAAAGGCGAAATGACGGAAATGTTGCGAGTCGAGTATCCGATCGAAAATACGGATGAAGTACTCGAAAAGCTGCAATCCAACCGACACGCTAAAGTCATGGCAGTCGATTTCAATGCCATGTCCAGTGCTGACCAACCACCGCCCAAAGCAGGATTTACCTTGCTCGATCGCGAGGCTCCTGCACCCGACGCGCCCCTAACCATCGACACGATTCCTATCGTCAGGTGTGAATCGCTGTTGTACGGCAAGCAAACCGATCGAAACGCACGTTTTGAAGTCATCACGACGCGAATCAAACTGCAAGATATCGACGATTTGATTCGCGGTATCTTAGGTGACTCGATTACCGGCGAACGCTCCGAAGAGGTGCTTGGCGAGACGCCGCTGATCGGCGAAACGATGTCCATTCTGCCTCAGTTCCCCGATCACGCTCCCGTCGAATTTCGCCGACAATACCTGGCCGATCGCCAGAAGGAGTTGATTCTGGATCGCTGGCCTTCGACGGCGAATCCCGTGCTCGACAACAAGACGCCGAACGAAGTCGCGGATGACCCAGATTATCAACGGCGGCTGCTAGGGACCGTGATGGTTTTGGAAACGGCTCAACGGTCCGACGGCTCGGCTGAGATTTTCAAATCGCTTCGAACGCAGCTCAAGCTGCCCGAGCTGCCAACTCTCAAGATCACGAACGCGGACGAAGCCATTAGGACGCCGTTGATTCGCCTCCCACGACTGGACGAAAAGAGTCTGCCGGACGAAGCCGTTGCGACATGTTTTGTACGCGCGGCTCAAAATGGAATTGGATCAGCCGTTTTGCAATTTGGAGAAGAACTGTTGACGCGAGATGGGCTGAAGAGTGATATCGACCCTTCCGAAGTCTATGGACGCATGTCGCAGTATTGCACGGATACGTCCAAGTCGATCGAGTATCTACAAAAGGCGCAGGAAGAATCGACCAAGGCTGGGAAATCACCAGCCGTCTGGATGATTTCCGAATTCGCCGCTCGCATGATGCAGGGTCAGGTCCACGAGGCTCAGAACCTGCTGAACCGCGTACAGACACACCACTTGAACGAACCAGGTGTTCCGCAATTGCTGATGCAGACCTTGCAGCAGTTTGGCATCGTTGGCCCAGACGGTCGACCTGCAATGCCTGGTGCAGCACCTCCAACCGGCGCTCCGGCGGCGGCAACGGCCCCTGCCTCAGCCAGCGGCGGCGGGCTCTGGACTCCCGACGGTGGCGCTCCGGCGGCAGCACCTCAAGGCGAATCCAAGGAGGGCGGAAAAATCTGGATGCCCGGTATGGATTAATCGTTCGGCAATCCAATGACTCTATCGACTGACCAAAAGTTCATGCAGCGCGCTTTGCACCTCGCGGCGCGCGGCCAAGGTCACGTTGAGCCCAATCCGATGGTGGGTTGTGTCATCGTCCGTGACGACAAAATCATCGCGGAAGGCTGGCACGAGAAGTTCGGCGAGCGACACGCAGAAGTCGCTGCAATCGCCGGCGCCACCGAATCACTCGAGGGAGCGACGGCTTATGTTACGCTCGAACCCTGTTGCCACACCGGCAAGACACCGCCCTGCGCCGACGCCTTGATCGAGGCAGGTATCTGTCGAGTCCTGATTGCGATGCGTGACCCTTTCCCCAAAGTCAACGGCGGAGGTATCCGCAAGTTAGCAGAAGCCGATATCTCGACGCATGTCGGAATCGAAGAAGTCGCCGCGCGCAAATTGATGGCTCCCTATTTGATGCGGACCACTGAATCACGACCTTGGATTATCGCCAAGTGGGCGATGACACTCGACGGGAAGTTGGCGACTTCGACGGGAGACAGTCAGTGGATTTCTAACGAGCGCTCACGAGCCGTCGTCCATCAATTGCGGGGGCGAGTCGACGGAGTCATGGTGGGTAGCGGAACGGCACTCGCGGACGACCCATTACTTACGGCTCGGCCACCCGGGGCACGCGTGCCAACGCGAATCGTCGTTGACTCACAAGCCAGCCTCCCACCGTCAAGCCAGCTGGCACAAACCGCAAAAGATAGCGCCGTGCTGATTGCCGTCAGCGAGAGCGCGGACGTAAGGCGCAGGCAGTCGCTCGCAAACACCGGATGCGAGCTTTTGCTCTGCCAAGGAGAATCCTATGACGCGAGGCTGAAGTCACTCCTTAACCTGCTGGCAGAACGAGGCATGACCAACCTGCTTGTCGAGGGTGGATCGGAATTATTTGGGTGCCTGCTGGATGCCCGGCTGATTGACGAAGTCCATGCGTTCGTGGCACCGAAAATCACCGGTGGACGCGACTCGATTTCTGTGATTGGCGGGCAGGGCACTGGCAAAATGAGCGAGTCTCTCCAATTAATTGACTCAACGATCGAATCACTAAATGGAGACATCTACTTTTATGGTCGCGTCGAACGATAAACTCTTCGCCTCTGCCATACAGCCCTCGACGAAGACTGTAGTAGTATCACCTTTTCTTTTGGATACAATTACGGAACCCGCCCCGCCCCAAAAAGCTTCAACGAAAGAGCAAGGCAATGCCCATCGAGTTCAACTGTGGACAATGTGGTCAACGACTTCGTGTTCCTGATACGTCCGCCGGCAAAAAGGCCAAATGTCCGAAGTGTGAGCAAGTCCTGAACGTGCCTGATGCCGCGGCGGCTGCCCCCAACCTGTCGGCTGACGCTGGGACTGAGTCGGCCAATCCTTTTGGGGCTCCACCGGCATCGGCTCCAGGTTCCGTCAATCCGTTTGAGTCACCAACTTCTCCCTATCAGGAGATCGCCGGTGGACCTCAAGGAGAAATAACAACGGGGACCCTGGACGCAGGATTCGCCCTGAGTACCGCATGGGAGATGTTCAAACCTAATTTGGCCCTCCTGACCGGCGCGGCGTTAGTGCAATTCGGAGCTAACATTGCGATGCAAATCACTTTTAGCATCCTCAATACGGTCATTGCCCAATCCACGGGCGACCCAATGGGGCCAGAAGCGATCGGCATGCAGGTGGTCGGATCCGTGATCCAACAAGTCGTGAATTCGTTCTTCGCCATTGGCATCATCCTCATGTGCCTGAAGGTCGCCAGAAATCAGAACGCAGAATTCAGCGACCTTTTCGCAGGCGGAAAGTACTTCTTCCGTGTCATAGGCGGGTCGATTCTGTACGGGCTGATGGTATTTGTAGGAATTCTCTTGTTTATCATTCCGGGAATTTATCTCGCTTTGAAGTACTTGCCGTTTATGTATTGCATCGTGGACCGCGATTGTTCGATCGCCGATTCGTTTCGAACAGCTGGCGAAATATCGACTGGCAATAAGATGCAACTATTTCTAATGGGGATTATCGCAATGGGCATTGGGATTCTCGGATTCTTGCTTTTGTGCATTGGCATAATCCCAGCCACCGCAGTCAACAACCTTATGTATACCGTTGGGTATCTGATGATGAGCAGCCAACCTCTAATGCGACCTACGCAGCAAACCATGGCATAGGCCGCAGCGTCCGCTCGCTACTCAGGAATAGCCTTAGGGTAAGTCGACAGCTACTTACTCTTCGGGAATCTCATAGCCAATTGGCGAAACCCGCGCCAATTGGAATTCTGCCCGACTGAGCGAAATGTAATGATGGCCGACATCCACTTGTTCGCCATGCCACACGCGTTCGCCATGCTCATCCAGCCGAGCGTTCATCGTGGCTTTCTTGCCGGAGGGACAGACCGTTTTGATTTCGATCATCTCTTCGGCCCAGCAAAGCAGATACTTACTGCCCTCAAACGGCTCGCCCTGAAAGTCTGTACGAATACCGTAACAAAGCACAGGAATTTTTAGCCGATCACAAACGACCGTCAGCTGCAGGACTTGCTTTCCAGTCAAGAACTGCGCCTCATCGACGAGAACACAATGAATCGGTTGCTTCTTCACCTCATCGCGAACATGCACAAATAAATCGTGCTCATTATCGAACGCAAAAGCGTCCGCCTCGACGCCGATACGCGATGAGATTTTCCCGACACCCGCGCGGTTGTCGAGGGAAGGCGTAAACAGCAGCACATTCATGCCGCGCTCGCGATAATTATGGGCAGACTGAAGGAGCGTTGTGCTCTTCCCTGCGTTCATCGCCGAGTAGTAAAAATATAGTTTTGGCATCGTGCTTCCGCTTGCAATCCAATCGAATCAAACTAACCGTTCTTTGGCCGCCCACAGCCCTAAAGCCGGATTGTGAATGTAATAGTATGATTCACCATCCGCCGTCTCATGGTAACCGTTTAGTCGATCAATGGGATACCGCTCCAACATCGAATCCAGATCGGCGTACTCGTAACCGACGCCTTCAATTTCTTCACGAGTCAAATGGCCCGGGCAATAAGTTACGCGAAATCTTCCCTCCGATGAGCCGTGAATCAGATGAGCCGCCGCCGACAAGTTGGCTCGCAAATCCTCGTTCTCCGCAACCGCCTTTTCAATCTCGTCCTGGGTTCGATACCCGTACTTCCGAATGAGCAAATCAATTTCTTCCTTCTCGCCAAACTCTTTGATCGCGGGACCGAGAACAATTAGATGCCCGCCATCTGCAATGGCCATACGTGTGCGGTAGACGGCTTTGTTCCCCAGCCACGTACTTTTAAATTCCTTGGGATCGAGATAACACACGACCTTGTCCAGCGGCTTGTCCAGTTGCTCAAAATTGACTTCGACCGACAACTCGCATGCCGCTTCGAAGCATTCTGGGTCGTCGCCGATATACAGGCCTCGAGTCACCAACTCGCCATTCGGCTTGCTCCCCACGACGGTCAGGATGTACAGCAAAGGCAGGTGCGAACAGAATTCCTTCTCCGCATAGTTCAAAATGTTTCGCAGCGGCGTGTCGGCTCGGCCCATCATCCGCTCCATACCGTACACTGCTCCGATATAGTGCCCTTCATTGATTCCCGCTTCGCCCCCTGTACCGACAAAAATATTCTTGTTGTAGTTGGCCATCCCGATGACTTCGTGAGGGACGACCTGACCAATGGACAGGATGAGATCGTGACCGCCTTCCCACAACATCCGATTCAACTGAGCCGGCCAAGGCCGATCGAAGATGCCGTCGGTCATTTGGCTGACGACTTCACCCGGGACTTGGCCAATCGTCAACACATCGCGTCGCCAATCGTGTTCACGGACGAGCGAATGGGGCAATCCCGGGAACATTTCGTTCAGCTCTTCCTCCGACATCGGGCGATGCGTTCCTAGCGCCGGAAGTACGTCCACTAACTTCTCGCCAAAATACTCGTAAGCCAGCGACGTCAGGATCCCCGCTCGACTGTTGGCTCGCGTAAAATCCGGTGGAATCGCCAAAACGCGATTCAGATCGCCAAGCTGCTCGAATGTCGAGGCCAATGCGGATTTAAGGTCTTCGGTGGAGAGTTCCGTCGAAGACGAACCCTGTGCAAAGTAGAGTGCCATTTCCGTTGATCCATAGATTGTGTTTTGCTGACCAACCGATGATTATACGCCTCAATGGCGGTGCGATGGACCGTAGCAAAATAATCGCGTAACATGCCCGCCCCATACACGAAATTCCTTCTGTCACGAGTCCAACATGTTACGAATTACCGTCTGGAATGAGTTTTACCACGAACGCAACAAGGAAGACGTTCGCGCGGTCTACCCGGACGGTATGCATCAGGTCATCGCCGAGGGGCTCCGAATTCACCTTGGTGATTCGGCGACCGTCCACACGGCAACACTTGACGAACCCGAGCATGGGCTGACACAACAGGTTCTCGACGAGACCGACGTGCTTTTCTGGTGGGGCCACATGGCTCATGACCAAGTCGAAGACGCCGTTGTCGACCGAGTCCAGGTTCGCGTCCTCGATGGCATGGGGTTAGTCGTGTTGCATTCAGGTCATGCTTCCAAGATTTTCACTCGACTTATGGGAACCGGGTGCATGTTGCGATGGCGTGAAGCCGGCGAAAAAGAACGGCTGTGGGTTACCAGTCCCAGCCATCCAATTACCCAAGGACTGACTGACGAATTCTTCGAGCTCCCACAAGCCGAGATGTATGGCGAATTTTTTGATATCCCTCAACCTGATGAACTGATTTTCATCAGTTGGTTTGCTGGCGGTGAAGTCTTCCGAAGCGGCTGCACGTTTCGCCGCGGCGCCGGCAAGATTTTTTACTTCCGCCCTGGCCACGAAACGTACCCAATCTATTACAACGAAACGATTCGACAGATCTTGGCTAACGCTGCTAAGTGGGCTGCGCCGAGCCCTTCGGTGTACCGAAAAGATGCGATCGAAATCGCTGACCCGCTTGAACCGCTGAGCTGAAGAGGAGGTTTGAACCTTCAGCTATGCTGCCTTTTTCAATCCGGATTCGTCATTCGCGAGGATGCTCTTGAAATACTCGAGAGCTTTTTCGACGCACGGATCCTCAAACGGCTTGGGCGACTCGTCAGCCGGCACGTCCGATTCGCTATCAAGTACTTCGTTTGCCACCGCGGATTCATCCTCGGCGGTTGCGACTTCAACCGATGCGTCTTTAGCTTCTTCGCTCTCCACAATGTCTTCGCCCGTTTCTTCCGGCATCGTTTTCTTCAATTCCTGCCCGGAACGACGAACCGGTACATCGCGATCTCGACGAGCCTTCAACAGCTCGATGTAGGCTTCGCGTTCGAGCTTGATCTCATATTCCTTTTCCGGGCTGACGCCCCATTCGTCCTCTTCCGTGGACTTAGCGAGGCGATGGATATTGCGACCACTCGGTCGCCAGTAGGTAGCCGTCGTCAATCGTAACGCACTCCGTCCGCCTTCGAGTGGAAAAACACTCTGAACGGTGCCCTTACCCCAGGATCGTTCGCCAATCACTTTGGCTCGATTGTGATCCTGCAGGCAAGCCGATACGATTTCGCTTGCGCTAGCTGAATAGTGATCAACCAGAACGACCATCGGTAAATCAATCGGAATGACGGTGTTCTTATCCGCCCAATACTCGTCCTGAATCACTCCACCACGCGACTTGATGCTGACGATCTGCCCTTCGTCGATAAACATGTCGCAGATTTCTACCGCAGCGGGCAACAGCCCACCAGCGTTACCTCGCAGATCAAGGATTGCAGCATCGACTGTGCCATTAATGCTAAGGAACGCATTGCGAAGATCACGAGCCGAATTTTCCCCAAACGACGTTAGTCGTATGTAGCCGATGCGAGGGTCTTTCTCGAGCACGAATTGCCACTCGCTATCTTCGCCCCGCCGGTCGCCCATCACCGACTCGATCGGAATAATGGCTCGGGTCAAAGTCACCTCGGCCGTCTCCTTTTTGCCAAATGGCAAAATCGTAATCGTGACATCCGTGCCCGGTTTGCCGCGGATCATTCCCACCGTATCATTGGCCGTCAGTCCCTCAGTGTCCTTGCCTTCAATTTCCATAATCAAATCGCCGGCTCGCAAGCCTGCGTTGTAGGCAGGAGTTCCCGCTAGCGGACTGAGCACCATCAGTCGCTCTGAATCCGGATCGACATCGACAATGATGCCGACACCGCCAAACTCCTGATCGAGATCCTGCATGAACTCGGTGAACTGCTTGGAATCCACAAAACCAGAATAGGGATCCAGCTCCTTCACCATTCCTCGCATCGAACCTTCAAAAAGGTCGCGACGGTCAATCGGTTCGACAAAAAACTCATCGATCTGACCAATCGCTTCCGCGACTGCCGAGGCGTACCGGTTGTGAGCTGCACGGTTGTAGCAGAGCAAGGATGCGATCATTGCGAAGCAAATGATGGCGACGTTTCGAAACGGCATATCAAATTTCCATAATGGGTTAGTCAGTTCAGCTTACCCGCTTTTCCAGCTCAAGCGAAGTCAGGCCCGCTGTCCGCTGCAACTAACATCTTTCGGCTGACCGCCGTCACAACGTAGTCGGTATAGATTTCGAGTCGCAGGGCGTGAATATCAGGTGCCGTCTGAGAGCGACTTGATTAGAATAGTAAATTGCGTTGCCATGCAAAGTCACTGAATGAGCTGCAAATTATGCGTTCTAGTATCAGCTGCTACCTATTCATAATCACGGTATTCGTGTCTGGATGTAGTGTCGGCGACGGTGATGAGAAAGTCCGTGCGCTCGCCGTCAAATGGCCAGAATACGAGCAGCCATTCGTCGATCCCGAAAACCATCAAGACGACTCGTCGGACCCCCAACCGACCCAAGATGCTTCAATCGACCAACCACGCTCACTTGGTGCTGGGACGACATTTCCGGTGGCCCGTCGGAACCGGCCGAATCTGATCCCTGCCGTCAAACCTGTTGAACAATGGGGATTGCAGGAAACCGCGATTGATTCACTGGGCAGAATTGGAGCTCCAGCCGTGCCAGGGCTCATCCAGGCCTTAGAACATCCGAATCGAGATCAGCGGCTGCGCGCAGCAAAGGTTCTTGCACGGATTGGTCCCGATGCGGCGCAAGCGGTGCCGATTCTGGTGGAACTTCTCAATGATCAGGACGAAGAAATCCGCAAAGCCTCGGCTCGTGCGCTCGGCCAAATTGGACCAGCCGCAGAATCGGCTGTGGAACCACTGCTGAATATGATTCAGTAAGTTGCTCACCGACTTTCCCAGTTACCAGATTCAGGCTCGGTGACTGCGTCCGATCTCACCGCGAACCGTTTGATCGACGATCTTCATTCTGGCTTCGATCAGATACTCAAGAATCCTGGGAGCATAAGGAGCAGGATACTCTTTGCTCACCGAGTAGTAGCCGCGCTCGTTTTTCATTTGCAGCTTGAGTAGATAGCAGGAAACATTCTTGTAGCGGCTGAATGAGAACTTGGTTCTATCGTCTGCCGTATCGTCGCCTTCCCAATCCCAGAACGACATCCTCTCTTGGCTACGATTCTTTCGAGTCACGAAGAGCTGATGGATGCGATCTGCGTCGAGTCTGTATTCACCCCACCATGGCAACGGACCAATGTATCGAGTCAACTGAGTTTCAGTTGCTGTGATGGTTGTCGTATTCACTATCCCGGCAAACGCCCAATAGGCCATGCCTAACAGAGCAAAGGCACCTACGCCGAGGACCACATCTGGCACTGGCTCGGACCCGCTCCGCAAGTGCGGGAGCAAGGTGACCAGCGAATAACCAACGCATATCACGCCGATCAGGTAGCCAGGATAGCGCCAACGAAACCAACGCTCACAAATGGTTAGCTTACCAGGCTCATCCACGACTTTTATCGTCTTCGGGAGCTGCTCGAATAGCTCATCCATCTTCGACGAGCGTTGGGAAGAACCGGTCTGGTGATCCGAACTTGGCGGCAACGTGGTAACGGTCGACATCTCATCTAGCCCTTTCAATAGTTACTAGAACATGCGTCGCCGACAGATACTTGCTGGCGGGTGCGCAGCAAAAACTCACGATGCGATTGCCTTCCCAGCCGCTAACCAAAGTAGAACTGCAAGTTATGCGGATTATGAGGTGAGGCTCATGCTCACCTTAAGCGATGGAGTACCGCAAAGAAGCCTTGCGATTTTGCAGGTTGCCGGCGGCCCCAAGTGCTCAGGACAAGTAGTCTACAGCCGTACTCATTAGTGTTTCTCGACGTGCAAATCCCAGACGCTCATAAAAGTCGTGGGCCGATCCCGTCTGCAAAGCGAACTGGGTGTCCTTGATGCTTGGATGCTCCAGAACACATCGCATCATCCAGCTTCCGACACCCTGATTCTGACAAGTCGCCTCAAGCACAACGTCGGCAATCCATGAAGTTGTCACAAAATCGCTAATAACTCGCCCGAATCCCACCTGACGATCGTCGTCCAAGAGGAAGAAACACAAAGACCGATCCAGGATTCGCTCGACGACTTCGATGGGCCTCGTATGAGCCCAATAGGTTGCCTGGAGCAGTCGATAGGTATCCTCGACACACGTCGAAGTCGGCTCGTCCGTAAGAATCAGATTGTCTCGAGTCCATCGCATGAGTATTCATCCGCTCCAGTCACCGACCAACAAAGGGAAGAGAAGGGAACTCCCATTGTACAGTGCAACTGAACGTCAGTTCGACGAGTCGCGGGCAAACTACTCGTTTGATTTGAGCAGACCTGCACTGGTTTGAAAATACTTGCGACGTCGCTGCTGCGCTTCATCCTTCGCTGACTTTTGCCGCTGATCCTGAAGATCGGCGAGATTCGCCTGACACAATCGACAACCCAGCTTGGCCGTATGAAATTCGATGTACTCGGCGGCTTCTTTGTCCAATGCGCCAAGCAGGTAACTGCCCAATTGCTCGCGTGAAGGGCAACTGATCCGATGCCTTCGCCAGATTTCTCCCAAAGAATGCACTCCAGAATCTCGCCGACGATTTATCAAAACCAATCGATCAACCAACTCCGGTTTGTCTCGCAAAACGGATTCAATCGCCGACATCTCATGGGCCAGGAGATCTTCGTCGAGGTAGGCTTCGAGCTCCGAATCGGTAAACGACGACATAGCCTATCCCTCGTGAAGTTCTGGAAATACATCGGATGGCAATTCCTGCTTTCGCACGGCCTTGCGGATACTGCCAAGAAAATCAGATTTGTAATTGGCGACCTGTTGTTCCGTAATCTTGAGATCTTCGGCCACCTTCTTGTTGGCCCAACCTCTGACGAACAACAATTCAATGCACTTGAGTTTGGTCCAATTGCCCTGCTTTTGCCATCGTGCAACATTTGACTTGAGTGCGTCTGCCAACGAATCCTCTTCCAACTCACGTCGCTCGCCCTGACGGACAATCGTACTCGGGCCACGACCCGCAGCCGGAAAATGCAAGGACTCGCTTCCCGATGCCTGCGTAGCAGAGAAGGGCAGTGCTGGCCGACGCCCTTCGCGTCGCATGTGATCCGTCAACTTGTGGGCGCAGATGGAAAACAGATAACTTTCCAGTCGGCGCGTTGGATCAAAATTCGGCAAGCTGGTCAAGAAACCAACAAACGCTTCCTGAACCACGTCTTCGGCAAAGCTCCGCCGGCCTAAACGACTTTGAGCAAAAGCCAGCAGTCGCCCTTCGTAGAGTGCGATCAATTGCTCCCAAGCCCCAGCGTCTCCGGATCGGATTCGCTCCACAAGCAGACGATCAGCGTCCTGTGACGAATTGTTCATGAAGCCTCTTGGATGCAAATGCGATGTCTGCGCGATTCAGGAAATCCGAACTGCCGCCGCTTAGTCTAATCATCAGCCGTGTGCGCGACTAACTCACCGACTTGATTTTCGGTTCGCTGAATTTTAAGTACCCAAACACGATTCCTACCAGCCCCAGTATCCCCATGGCTCCTGTGCCTGCTTCAACGGCTCGCATCGACGATTTTACGTCGTGCCAATGGCCGTCCACCTTCCTGCGAAGCTTGTCATCAAATTCCAATTCAAGATACTCGAGCTTCCCATGCCCGTCGCTTCCCGCCAGTTCCAATCGCTCGCTGAACGTATCACTAACGTGACGACGCGTTACATATCGTTTCTCGATATTGTGAGTTAAATGGAGCGGATAGTATTCGTCAAAGCGAGCATTATCGAAGGCATCATCCTCATGAGCCAGCGCCATTCGACGCCAAGTCGCGAAGGCTTGAAATGCATCCGATAGTTGACTGCGTCGGTTGGCATCCAACTCTGCCTCAGAGCCGTAGGGTCCGACTTCCACAATCTGTCGATAGACCTTCTTGGAGCTGTCCCACTTTGGTTCGTGCAGGTCTTCGTCAACATACCGTTGTACCCAGGAAGGCAGTTCCTCAGAATCCAATGGGCAGTCACCACACGCCTCGCTTTCGTCATCACCAAAATTCAGTGAGATGCGATAGCCGTCTTCGGTTTCGGTAATGTACTGGCTGAAAATTCCCTTCAGGATATTGGCGACATCTTCACCGTCTAGATTCACTTCGGAATCAATGCGTTCTGCGATCTGCTTTGCCGTCTTGACGTGGGCGTCGATATCGTCGAGCTGAATTTCAACATCAGGATTGTGATATTCCAAGTCCTCAGTCTCATGTAGTTTGGCAACAAGCTCTTCTATGCCCTGCTGCACTTTCTCGACAACTTCCTGGGCACCTTCTTCCCGAATTCGCTGCAGGTTACGAGCCTGCTTTTCCAATTCGCGCCGAACCTTCTTGATCTCTTTCTGCTTATTGCGAGTCCCCTCAATCGCAGCTTCCATCTCATCGTTGAACGATTGCGTAATGACGACTCGACGATGGCTGGTGGGACTCTCTTGCATTCGATAAGAGAACAAGAATGGTGCCGCGACCAAAACCAACAGGACCATCGTGGCAATTCCAAAACCCACAAAGCGCCGGGCCGCTTTTCCACCGAAGATGGCCAGCAGCAGAACAATACCGACAATGACGACAACTAACATACTCGGCTCCCCAGTGACATGTACGGTATTCATGCTACAACTCCTGCGGATTCACCTTTTTGGCAAACCTCACGACGTTTGACTTTGTCCATAAACGGTGCCGCCGACTGAACGGCAACAGCCACAGAAGCTGGAATTAAAAACCCACCCGGCATTGGGAAGAACGCCTGAGTAATCAAAGCCCCAAGCAGACAAGCCGCTGTGGCCCAGATACCAACGCGGGAACCGCGGATAGGGTCTGCCTGTCGCCACCAGCGAACCACCATAAACAGCACACCGAAGAAAGCCATGTAGGCTGGCAACTGCGGAGTACCTCGAGAGGTGTAAAAGTTATTCGGAGCCGAATCAAGCACGAGCCCTTCAATAGGTTCCGCCATATAACGTGGCGTAAAGCCCATGTACTCCGTCAGCATCCAGGCTCCGGCGCCCACGGCGAATCCCACCAGCAACAACGAGAACCGCCGTCGCAGGACGTCACCGCTGCTAGGCTCCCACAATTTTGAGACGGTAAGGACTCCCCAAGCTCCCATGACGCTGACGATTGTCATCCACACGTATTGGGAAGCCCAACCTGGTGTGAGGGATTGCTCATTCGCCGTCAGCCCTACGAACAGCATGACAAGGTTGATCACCGCTGCCACAATCCCAGCCGTCAGGTACGAGCCCATCAGTTCCGTCAGATGCGTCCGCGTCTTTTTCTGGCTGAGCTCCGCCCGCATCAATTTTGTATTCTGCACGGACTTATTCGGCTTCTTGATCTTTACGACCTTCGCCTTACGGCGCCGTACCGGCTGCTTCACAGGTTGGGCGACGACGGGCTCTTCCGGAACCCAGCGAACGTTCAGAGCCTGACTGGCAGCAACCGCCTGCATATTGCGACGACGCTCAGCAGCCGATTCCCGTCGGGCTTTTCGGCGTGCCTTTCCTCGTTGAGGAACGGTCCCGGAAGTCATTCCTGTCTGCTGAGAGAGGGAATTCGAAAGAATGATATGCCTTACACCTGCATAGACGACATAGGCAACCAACATCGTGATCCCATAGGGCAGCAACGTAGGTGCATTGCGAAGCAGTGCAATCGCACCGATCACGGGAATCACGACTTTGAGTGTGCTACCAAATCCCGAGTTCTTCCAACCCTCAGTGAGTTCGCCCCAAGCCTCGCGAACAGCGCGAGCGATCGGTTCTTCAGGAATCTCATAAGCGGCTTCCGCCGTGATGATATCTTCCTCAAGTCCGTTGACTTGAAAGCTGTTCTCTTTAGGCGAGTAGCGAATATCCTCGGCTGGTTGGCTGGACGCAAAATACGTCGGAGCCGCAGCAGCAGTCGCCGGCGCGGATGCTTCGCCAAACAACTGGGTTCGCATTTCATGGACTGATGGGTTTCGAGCCGCCGGGTCCTTGGCCAACGCGTTGACGATAACGTCATGATACGGCTGAGCAATCGCTCCCATGTCCGGTGAAGCCGTCAGGTGCTTCATGATGATTTCCTGACTGCTCTCGCCGTCGTACGGTACGCGCCCCGTCAGCATTTCGTAAAGCATGATGCCAAGTGCATAGACATCTATTTCTTTCCCGTAGCGACCCTGACCAATCTCTGGAGCCATGTAGTGAAACGTGCCAACACTCTGTGTCTGACCGCTCCGACGACTGCATGAGATAAACTTGGAAAGCCCGTAATCGCCAATCTTTACGATGGCTCCGTCGCGGAAAATATTCCCTGGTTTGAGATCGCGGTGGACGATTCCACAATCGTGAAGATGAGCGACTCCCGCCGTAATCCCACCGAACCAATCGTTGACTTGCTCAATGGGCATACCATTCGGATTGCGTTCGATCACATCCTGGAGGCTCTCACCCGCCACGAATTCCATGACAACCCAAGCCTGATCGTCTTCGTCGTATTTGATGTCATACAACGAGACCAGATTGATGTGCTTGAGATTCAGACACTGACGAACTCCGCGGAGTTCAATGTCGAGATTTCTCTGGATGCGTTTCAGCGCCACTTCTTTGCCAGCATCGCTGGTCGCATAGTAGACTTCGCCAAAACCTCCAACGCCAACGCCCCGCTTGATCGTGAATCCCTCAAGCGGCTTGGAACCACTCTTGAAACCAAATCGAGGTCCACGTCGCGAACGGTTGCCGTCACGCTGCTGTTCCGATTGTTCTGAGTGGTCGTTTTTATGCATGGTCCCGCTTGTCTCGTACATATGTTGCTTACAGAAGTCGGATGAGGCCAGTTGGTTTACACCCTACCTTTGCCCACACGTCTTCCGCCCCTTGCGGCGAGCGTTGTGTCAGTCGCCAACCTGACACTTGCCCCACTCGCCAAGTCCAAGCTCCAGTTTACAACCGCTCGAGCATGAATGCGAAATCGTCGCTTGCCATCCTCGAGCCCCAGTCGACAATACCGCTCTCGTCGCCCTCGACATCGTCAACTGTTACCGAATCATTTGCCCGATACCGAAATCGCCCATCTTCGGTGGGCATCAAAATCACCTGGCCTTCCCAGTCACGGCAAACCACGTGACTATCGTCCGAAGGCCCCATTACACACGTCTCCGCGAGCAAGATTACGCCATCAGCCGCCGGCTGTGTTCGATGGTGGCTGACAAGCTCCAATCGAGCCGTACTGCTGAGCACATTTGGCTTGCAAAAACGCATCTGAATACTGGACACACTGGTGCCGAATGTTAGCTCGTCACCGTCTGTCAGCACCGTTGGCCCAGTCAACAACCGTTGATAAATCTGAACAGGCCCCAGCGGTTCAAGGACATACTCGCCTGAACCACGCGAAATCGTAGCGTGATGCCTCGAAATATCGCCTTGGATCGGCAAGTCCATTTTCGTTCCCGGAACGGCCTGGCCAATTGTAATGGAAGGTTCGAGATGCAGCAGATATCCGCCTACTGCGTCGACCCACAACAGTCCCTGATCCGATGAGTTTTCATGATCCACAATGGGTTCTCCATAGCGACTGATTCGATTCGAGCCTGCTGTGGAGCCATTTCCATTGCGACGGTAGTTCCAAACCACGGTTCGACGCTCCCTGGATTCTGCCGGATCACTTCCCCAGTGGGAACTGGGCCAGTAGTTGGTTTCACGATCGTCCCATCGTTGTGCTGCGAATAACATGGCATTACCTGCGGTTCGAGTTCAACGTGGATTCGAGTGGGAAAAAACTTTTGCCAAAAAAATGCCGCCAGCCCCAGAGGGCGAGCGGCGTTAGGCAAACCGACCAGCCGAGCAAGTCGGTTTACCCAGGGGGTTCCTAGTTCAAGTCGATCTCTGCAACCGAAGCGATTTCCGGTTGTACTTCGGATTGAATCCCGAGGTAGCGAGCAACTTGATCTGTGATGTCTTCCGTTTCGATCTCGGCGTCTTCGCTCATTGGAATCTCACTGGATACATCCGATGTTACGGCAAGCATCTTTTCGTCGACTTCGATGCGAGTCGCAATGTCGTTCAACAATTCGCGAGTGCGTCCCAACTGGCTGTCGTCGAAGACGAAAGCACTTGTTGTCTGGGCAACTTCAACCATCTTCTGGCGGGACTCAAGCTGTTCGATCTCTACAGCCAACTGACGCTTCGAAGCGAGCATACCCTCCAGCTTCAGTCGAGCCGCGTCCAAGCCGTTCTCGCGAGCGTCGAGCACCTTTGTCAGGTTTTCAAGCGTTGCATCATTCGTCTTGGCTCGGTTCAGTCGATTCACAAGGTCGATTTTGACCTGATTGCGACTGTAACGACGATTGGCGTAAATGTAGTACTGCTTGTCGTTCTCCAGATCCGACTTCAGTCGCATCATGTCCGAGCGGGCCGTCTGCAACTTGTCTTGCATTCGATTGACGCGACTTCGCAAGCGATCGACTTCGACTTCTTCTTTCGCAATCAAGTGCATGTTGCTGCGAATCTCTGGATCAAGCGAACCGATCATTTTGCGAGCCCGATCAATTTCGAATTGAATCGGAACACTCCCTTTGACCGAGTTGGTCACCTTATTGCACGTCGTCGATACATAACTCGACGCGTCTCGGCCAAAAATAAATCCCAGGGCTAACGCGGTAGCGAGGCCACCGATAACAATCTTCTTCAACATGATTTGACTCCTACCCAACAAAACGGTGTTTCAGCGTGCGAGTTGTGAAATTGCTTCGCCCGATCCCCTTCTGCCGGGCAACACACGTAATTCGCCACCTTTTTCTCGATCTTGGAGTCCTTGTTGGAAAACTTTGCTGGAACGTAAACTCAAGCACCCTCAGTGCTTACAATGCCGCTAAACACCGACAATTCCGCCGAAAAGCCGATTTCCACGAAAAAGAGATGCTGTGTCCACGCGATTCGATGACTTTATCGCCGGAAGACTCGACACCATCGCTATAAGCGACGGGCTGCCCGTTCAGAACGCCAAACCGCCTTGGGGACTGTATCCGGGGGCATTCAACCCACCGCACGAAGGCCATTGGGAGATCGCAAGGATCGCCACGACGATTGTCGGCCAGCCAATCCATTTCGAGATATCCGTCGCCAACGTCGACAAGCCGGAGGTTGGGGCCAACGAAATTTTGAACCGGTTGAATGAGTTTCCCAAGCAGGAGACCGTCTGGCTGACCCGAGCGGCTACCTTTTCATCCAAGTCGGCTCATTTCCCCAACGCGGTATTCGTTGTTGGAGCCGATACGATTCAACGAGTCGCCGATGCTCGTTATTACGATGACGACGTCACCCAGATGCACAAGGAAATCCAAACCATTGCGGACCGAGGGAACACGTTCCTCGTCTTCGGCAGAAAGATCGGTGACAATTTCTGTACGCTTGATGACCTCCGTTTGCCCGAATTACTGACGGGCATTTGCACCGCTATTCCTGAATCTAGTTTCCGACGCGATATCAGCTCGACTGAGCTACGCCAAAAGAAGGCACAGGAGGAGTAGGTCACTAATTCATCGACGAGTCTTCTGGATATTCGTGAATTCCAAGTACGTCTCGATAGAAAGCGCGACCCGTTTCCTGAATGGCAGCAACCCACATGTCGTCGTGCTCTGAGAATACAAAGTCTGGAGCTGCCGGTGTCGACAACCACGACCCCTTCGCCAATTCCTGTTCGAGCTGACCAGCACTCCAACCGGCATGCCCAACAAAGAAACTGAGTGGAGAGTC
Source organism: uncultured Pirellulaceae bacterium (assembly GCA_964471695.1). Classification (GTDB taxonomy): domain Bacteria; phylum Planctomycetota; class Planctomycetia; order Pirellulales; family Pirellulaceae; genus CAYYHV01. The sequence continues at coordinate 33,338 of CAYYHV010000002.1, read as the reverse complement.
AGACCGCTCCACCAATTCCTCAAGTTGTTCTCTGCGTTCAATCACAAATACGCCTCCACGAGGCGCTCCGTTTTCAGCTTCTTCCTTCTTCTGGTGAAGCACGATCAACGGCCCCGAAACGGGTCCACCCAATTGCACGCGGCGATCGGAATTCTGAGCCAGAGTTTCTAGGAGTTGCACGGGACCGAACTGGCCCTTATCTCCGGAAAAGGACATCGGCCGATTCAGGATGATACCCATTGCACCATTTTCATCGTGATGAAGCAGCAGCACGACTGACCGATCAAAGACCGAATCATTCATCCGTGGAGCAGCAATTAAGAGATGTCCTTCGAGTGATTTCATGTCAGTACCCCTTGCGCTGTTCTGCCAAATTGACACTTTGCCCCATTTCTAGAAGTCGAATAATGCAACAGGTATGCCGAGCCTTTGAAAATGAGGCAAGTAGGACCGTAACTCCTTATTTCGCTGATACTTTCGGCTCGCTCGTTTCCACCAACCGAATGCGGGAATTGGCTAAACGAGCTGACAATTTAGGCAGTTTGCCTACGATTCCTGCATGAAAGACAGCCAATTAACGCATAGGTTCCCTGAATTCGAACCAACAGTCGAAGTTCACCGTAACGTAGCTGAAGTTGACAAAGTTCGATCAAGGATGCGTCGTCGAATTGCCGAATCTGATTATGTGACAGCCAGTTGCCATACGCTGACACCACTCTGCCCACAATCGGCCACTTAAACCCGCATACTAGGTGTACCCCAGCCCAATCTGGCAACAGATTGGGTCCCCAACGGGGGCGCGGTCTCTTTTCAGGTCGCGCCCCTTTTACTTCATCACGCAATCGGTACGAGCCTCATTCCATCGGGTTGTCAACATGAAATCTCTGACTCGACACCTTGAGTTCAACATTCCGGCACGAATGGACTTTCTCAACATCACTCCTCAGATCGAAGAACTAGTAACTGAGAGTCATATTCAGGAAGGTCTACTGCTGTGCAACGCCATGCATATCACGGCCAGTGTTTTCATCAATGATGACGAGCCGGGATTGCATCGCGACTATAAGAAGTGGTTGGAAGAACTGGCGCCGTTTGACGCGTCTCCTCAACGGTATCATCACAATCGCACTGGCGAGGATAACGCCGACGCGCACCACAAACGACAGATCATGGGCCGCGAAGTCGTGGTCGCCATTACCAAGGGACGACTGGACTTTGGACCCTGGGAACAAATCTTCTACGGTGAATTTGATGGTCGCCGCACCAAACGGGTATTGGTAAAGATTATTGGCGAATAAGCCTCGCGTCGAATAAGCCTACTCGGTCCGAAACTCAGGCTCGTGGTCTTTCAGAAACTGGACAGCATTCTCAAAGTGACGCTGCAGTTGGAGAAACTTCTGTCGATCGCCGCCTCGATCCGGGTGTGTTTGCTCGGCAAGCTGTCGGTAGGCGATTTTGACATCGCTCTCGGTACATGGCAGCGACAACCCCAATGCTTTGAAGCAGTAGGGCGTGTGATACCGGGCCCACGCAGGCATTTCAGGAAAGTGAAATACGACACGAACGAGCGCGCCTTTTAACGCACGCATCCATGCCCGTATGTCGATCACCATCAGTACGTAACCGACGATTGGCAAGCAGGCAATTGCGATCGCCAAGAGTAACGCAAGTCCATCAATGGCATCGGGCCAAGTTCGAGCTAAGACGATCATCTATCGAATTCCGGCAAACAGTTCGGGAAGGAATCATCCTAATCGACCTGAAGCCGGCGCGAAATAGCCCACTGACAGATTAGCGTGTGCCCGAGCCAGAACCACCCGACCAGGCGGCTCCCTGCGAGGACGTGCCGGCACTGCCGTATGACTGGCCATACGATGGACCGTAGTTCGGCGAGGCACTCATGGGTGCCGGAGGTGCAGAACAACTCCCGCCTTGGCAGGAACCTGCTCCGCAGGACCCATCGGAACAGCCACGCCCTAAGCCTAGCTTCGGCAATTGACATCCGGAAGCCACACAGGTGATAGCTGACAGTAGTACGATCCAGGCAAGACGATGACGCATGACCACTTCCTCGGGTGATTGTTTTCGACGACTATGAAGAAGTTATCGGTCGCGCAAGGTTTACGGCAACGTTAGTCATTCCACCAAAGCTAGAGAATTTTCTGCCAAGTGCTATCGTGACTGGCGCCGCACTGGGCGCTGCCCCAGTGGTTGGTCATAGTGCGGCGGACGAATTTCGGGTTGCGGAGTATCGCTAACATAGATGCTGTCACCCAGATAAAATTCGCGAGCCTCAGGATTCTCGGCAATTTCAGACGGAGCGCCGTGACAAAGGACTTTGCCAGCACGAATCACGTAGATGCGATCTGTAATCTCAAACGTTTCGCGCACTTGGTGGTCCGTGATGAGAATGGAGATTCCATTCTCACGTAATCCGCGAATGACTTCCTGTATTCCATCGATCGTTACCGGGTCAATTCCCGTAAACGGCTCGTCCAACAGAATAATCTTGGGATCCGAAACCAAACAGCGGGCTATCTCCAATCGACGCCGTTCGCCACCAGAAAGCGTACCTGCTTTGGATTTCACGATGTGCGTGATATTGAACTGCTCTAGCAGCTCGTCGCATCGACGATTGCGTTCCTTGCGACTGATGCCGAGCATTTCCATCATGCCGATGAGATTGTCTCGAACCGTCAACTTGCGAAAGACACTCGACTCCTGCGCAAGGTAGCCCATGCCGCCGTCTTTGGCTCGGCGATACATTGGCCAGCGAGTCACATCTTTGCCGACCAGAAAGACTTTGCCGCGATTCGGCTCGATCATGCCACACGTCATGCGAAAGCAAGTCGTCTTGCCCGCGCCGTTGGGCCCCAGCAAGCCGACGATCTCTCCCGGCTCGACCTCAAAATCAACGCCGTCAACAACGCGACGGCGCCCAAAGTTCTTGATCAGCCCACGTACTTCCAGAATCGGCATTGCGTCCTCCTGACGACTTCCCATAAACGCAGCTTACTCAAACCCGTTAGCGGATTAACCCCATGCGATCCAGATTTGGCAAGATCGGGTATATCGGTGTATTTCCAATCGGCCAACCGTGCGGCCAGTAGACCATGAACGCCTTGCCAATCAACAACTCGCGCTCCACATACTTGTTGACCATAACCCCTTTTTTCGGGAAGTACTCCGATTTCTCCAGCCCCCACAGCCGCGCGTCCTTGCTCGCAGGACTATTGTCGCCCATTGGGAGAAACTGATCGAGTTCTGGAGTCGCGCCTTTTTCAAGCTTGAAGTGCACATCGTCATAGCGTGCATCAAAGAGGCTGGTTGTCGCCCACAAATCCGGACTACGAAACACCTGTTGGATCTGCGGATGATTGTGTGTGCTCTCCCAACCGGATCCGGGTCGATAGTCCGTCGCTGAGCCTCGATTCACATCGACAGCGATGTAGTAAATGTCACGATAAACTCGCAAGCGTTTTGTCGTCACCGCTACGCCCCGTGAACCAATTGCCGCCGGCATCAAGTCGCCGGGATCTGACTCGGACCATTGCGGTCGCATGTTCTCTGGGAGTTTGAAGTAGCCGGGATGAGCCGCCCCATCGGCTGCGAATTCGACGGCTTTCCGATTTACCCAGAGCACCACTTGATCGTCGACATTCGCCAGCATCAGTCGGTAACTGCCTGATTTTCGAATCGGAGTCTGTGCCGTAATTGTCTTGGTTGGCGATTTCCCATTGATCCCAAGAAACGGCGTCTCGCCTTCGTCGATGGTGATCTCGGCCACCCCTGTAGCCGTGTCGATCGCACACAGAATCTTGTGGCCGCCCTCAATCAGACGCAGGTACAAATCGCCACTTCCCTCGATCTCAATATTCGTTTCCATTGCGAGGTCACCCACCCAATGAAATCCCGAACGCTTGTGATTGTCACCGAGAGAACTCGCCACATAGTCGTTGTATTCATAGTAGTCTGCGATCAGTTCGCCTTTTCGTTGACTGATATCACGCGGCAAATTGCCCTGAAGTATCCCACTCCAATCCTTGCGCTTTGGTGGAAGATGTCGGTAGTTCAACCAGGCAGTCGCCGAAGATTTCTCCAAGGCATACGACTTGTGGTCTTCACTGGCACTCCAACGCCCTTCGGGGTCGATCCATCGCGTCGGCCAGTTCAACTCAGCAAGATGTTTCGGGACATAATTCGTGTCATGAACCAGATGCAGCATGTACGGAATCTTGCTCACCGGCTTTCGCTGAATCTCCAGCGCCGTGGCATCCGGCTTTTGCAAGTAGACATCACCCCATCGCAGCCAGATCGTCTCGCCAGGCAAACCAATCAGCCGCTTGATGTAGTTCTGTTTGGCGTTACCCGGATATTTGAAAACGATGACGTCCCAACGTTTCGGGTCGGCAATCTGATAAACAAATTTGTTAACAAGAATTCTGTCACCACTAAACGTCTGATGCTCGGCGTTTGTCGGATCCAAAGTCGTCTGATATCGGCACATGGGACAATTGACTTCGCGCACTTCGTATCCCGAGGCTTCGCGAGCCGCTCCCGCTCGATATCGGTATCCACATTGAGCGCAGCAAATGTCTTTGTGTGCCCCTTGCAACGTCGAAGCCATCGAGCCCGTTGGGATCACAAATGCTTCTGCTTCGAACCCTCGAAACAGCAACGCTAACAGGATCGCCACTGCAATCGCCTCAACCGATTCGCGAACCACATCCACGTTCTGCTCGCTCGTAGCCTGCTTGAAGTCTGTCTTTTGACCAGCCTTCGCGTCGCGTCCCTTTTTGCCTTTTGGGCGATCTACCGGGAAGGCCTTGCGTTTTCGCTTTTTACTCATATCAGTATCTCGATGACGTGACGGCGGACTTCGTAGTTAGTACGAACCCAATCGGAATCCAGTTCAACTCAGGAATGGTTATGATTTGCCTGGTACCCGAGTCAGTGTGTTCTACGTCTAACCTGTGAATTCCCGGTCAAAATATAGCGGAATCAAAAACGGCTCGAAACGCGAAAAGCCACTTTCCTGGTGATGCGACGCCATTACCGTATGATTCTGGGCAGTCGAATGGAAGATCCAGCCACCTACCTACAAGAAATGATACGCTCGCGATGAAAGCACTCATTCCCACGATTTTCCTCATTGCGTTACTATTCAGCCAGCATGCTCGGGCTGAGGACAAGCCTAACGTGCTGCTGCTCTGCATCGATGATCTTCGACCAGAGCTTCGATCGTTCGGCGTAGACTATATCCACTCGCCCAATATTGATCGGCTGGCGAGAGAAGGTCGGGCTTTCCACCGGCACTACGTCCAGGCCCCAACCTGTGGCGCATCCCGATTCACTCTGCTGACGGGAAGATACGGTTCGGCAGGCAACGGCGCTCTGTTTCAGCGAGCCCAAGCCATTGATTTCGCGAGCTTCCCCGCCTGGTTTCGCAGCCATGGATACACAACCGTCTCAGTCGGCAAAGTCTCGCATCATCCGGGCGGACGAGGCGGCAATGATTGGGACGACGAACAACAACCTGAGATGCCTGAGTCGTGGGATCGTCATCTCATGCCTTGTGGGGACTGGAAACATCCGCGCGGAGCCATGCATGGATTGGCGAACGGCGAAATCCGCCAGAAGGCAGGCGAGATGGATGTTTACCAGTCGACAGTGGGCGATGATGATAGCTACCCGGATGGGCTGACGACAAACGAATCGTTGCGTCAGCTCGGTGACTTGGCGAGTCAAAACCAACCTTTCTTTCTCGCGGTCGGAATCATCCGCCCGCATCTTCCGTTTGGTGCCCCAGCCAAATACATGGAACACTATCGGGATATCGAACTTCCTGCGATTCCCCATCCAGCCAAACCGACTTGGCAAACTTCGTGGCACGGTTCCGGGGAGTTTATGAAATACAATCGCTGGGGACGCGATCCCAACAGCGACTCGGAATTCGCCACCCTGGTACGACGACACTACGCGGCATGCGTGACCTATGCGGATGCCCAAGTCGGCAAGCTCCTCACGCGACTGGATGAACTGAAGTTGCGTAAAAACACGATCGTTGTCTTGTGGGGAGATCACGGCTGGCACCTGGGCGAACATGCCGTGTGGGGAAAGCACACGCTGTTTGAAGAATCGCTACGATCGCCACTAATCGTTTGGCATCCGGGACTGACGGCACCGGGCCAGCATTCCGATTCGATGGTGGAAACCGTCGACATCTTCCCAACCGTTGCCGAACTGGCGGGATTGGCAATTCCAGCTTACGTGCAAGGCCAATCGCTGGTGCCAATCCTCAAGGACCCTCGTTCAAAAGGGCACGCGGCTGTTTCCTATCACAGAAATCACAAGTCGATACGTACCGACAAGTATCGACTGATTCAACACAAGGACGGGTACGCCGAACTGTACGACCATTCCCAACCCGCTGGCGAAACGGTGAATATCGCTGAGGCGAACCCGAAAGTCGTTGAACGATTGGGCGCGAAACTTATCGACAAGATGCGAGACAAAACAGTTGCCCGCTAAGTCGCCCACCAAAAGATACTCACGGAATCGCGTGCACGACTCCGATAATCTGGTCGCGTCGAACGATCCCGTGCTCATCACCATCACGAGCGTCCCGGGAAATAGGACTGTTGTCGCCAAGCAAAAGATACTCGTCGGACTCCAGCTTCCGCGATTTCCAACGTGAATTCGTTGTCGAATCCGATGGGTGGCCAACGTAGTAAACGTCCCGCCAGATCTTCAATTGCCGAACCTCCAATATCCCGCCGCCGAATGCTCGTAACCTAAACGGTTTGTGTAGTTGATGACTGGCCTCCTCATCAACATGTTTTGCCCCGCCGGAACTTGCGATACGAATAGCCTCCTCATCATTGACCACGACAAACCAGTGGTCATCGGCATAGCCAGTCGCCAAACTGATTTCCGTGAGATTCCGTTCTCGCAAAAAAGTTGGTTCGCGATCCCCAGCAGGAGTCCGAATCGCTATCCGGTTCTCGCTAAGATCGACTTTGAGTTGACAATTCTCATCCTTCGCATGCAACTGCAATTCGAGATGGACGTCACCGTTCCAACCAAGTTGCAAAGTCACAAACCAATCCGAGACTGTTTGCAGTCGTCTTGATCGAAACTGGTTGTAAGCATAGTTGTCGCGCATCTCCATCGGCGTGCCACGCTGAAAGGGCGGCGGCAATCCTTCGCTATGATGATAAGTCAACACATCCGACTGGCTCGCCGAACCTCGGACCCAACGATAGCCATCCTGGATAGCTTGCCACGGAGAGTCGACATCCGGAACGGGTCGCAGCCGCCGCATGCCGGGCAACTTGGGAACGTAACGATCATCGTAAACAAGAACCGCGACGTCCCGCAGCGATTCCCAGTTCTTTACGCGCCGCGAACCGTCGCCTCGCGCTCTCGTCTGGGTATCGACGGCACTGTTCATGGATCGCGGACCGGGCGCCCATGCCGTGGAAGTACTCACGATGACATCACCATCGTGAAGACTGATGACTTCACCCGGTAGCCCAACGATTCGTTTTGTCATTCGGCGTTTCGCTTGACGCTGAAACCCCTCAAACGCAACGATCTGCCCTCGTTTGAGTTCAGAGACCGATACGATTGCGACTTGATCACCCGGCTCGACACTCGCCTCAAAAGACTGGGCGTATCCGCAATTCGGACAGACACAGAGTTCGTCCCGTTCGCCAGACACCGCATCAAAATCAAACGGGAACCGACAACCCTCACACGATTTATTAAATTGTGCACCAAGGCGCGAGGGCGCCATCGAGCCGCTCGCGACTCGCATGATTCGTGGCGATCCAGGATACTCGCACGCCGACAGCAGACACAATCCGACGACGAGCACGATCAGGCTTTCACAACCCGATCGACTTCGGAATGCCGACAGGTAAGTCGGCGGAGTCATTCCATCACCACGCTTAACAAAATCAGCATCCACGGCAACGAGACGATCAACAAGAAAGCAGCCACCGCGAATTGCCGCCGAAAAGCGATCAGGCTAAGAAATATCAACCAAACTGACAACGTTGCGCCCCACGGCCCAAGGTAGTAAAGTGGCAAGGAGCAAATGGCCGCGATGAGAGTCCAGCAAAGCAAGACTCGTAGACTGAATCGAGTGTCGTCATTGGCATCAAACAAACTCATGCACTGATTATAGACCACGACAGATTCTTAATCACTTGGCTCTCATATCTCAAGACTGGTCTTCCTGCGCACGCGTAGCATGGCCCCGCGGTCCGTGATGAAACGAACCAAGTACTAGTCTTCACTGGCAACGAACTGAGCCAACGTAGTTTTCACGTTTCCGATGCTGGCCAATGCGAAGCCGATCATCAACATTGGCAAGAAAATCAGAATGGGAAACTTGGCGGTCCAAATGAGCTTAGCAAAGAGTGCGTAGCCACTTGCGAATAAGGTCGCGAATACCCAAATCGCCGTTTGGGTTTTTGCCATCGCATCAATGTGCTCTTGCGTTAACTTCATCTCGGCATTCCTTGAATGAATTACAATACGTCGCGGTACCTCATTAAGCGATGCCCGCCAACGCGGGCGCCAAGCTGTCCGAAGATGAGCCTCGTATTTTCAAAAAAAAGAACCGACACGGTTCGACCCGCGTCGGTTCTGCACAACGAAAGAGCCACGTTGTCTTGTTTCCGTCGATGTCAGTTGAACCAACCCGCACGACTTACGGGCTGCTTGACATTTCGCTTCGAAGGGTGCGGCTTTTTGTACGACGCTTTGCTCACATGAGACGGCTTGGAGTAAGTCCCTTTAGTGTGACTAATATGCTGCGTGTGTGGTGAGCGCTGGTAGCTTTGCGAAGCCGTTTGCGACTGGCAGTCACTACAGGCCGATTGCGATCTTCCACCCCAGTTATACTTTCGTTTCGCCATAACATTGTCGATCTTCTGAGAGCAGGCACATCCACAACTGTCACCGCCCGAGAAGGATGAATCACACGGATCGCTGCACAATGGCGGATCGCTTATCCATTCGTCAACATAGAGGCTGCCGCAGCCGCAATTCTGAGCCGCACTCCGCATGGCGCGAGCCAGGTTGCTGATCGGCCCCAGACATGGACGTCCATTTCCATCGACAAAGAACTGGGGCACGTTCCATCCGAAACATCCACTCCCCAATCCGCCGCCGCAAGACGATGTACAACTGTCGCATCCACAATCGTTAGCACCCATTTGCCTTGTCGTAAAGTTACCGACCATCGTGCCACAAGCTGGAGCACAATCGCCACATGGGTCGCCACAGGTATCGGAGGTGCAAGAGCCGGTTGTGCAAGAATCGCAGGAACTGCAGCCGCCGCCGAGGGCGATCCCACCGCCGCATCCGCCGCTGCTACATTCCATGCCGCACAGCTGATTGCAGGCGCCACCGCCGAAATCGCAACTGGATGTGCAACAGGTATCAACGCAACAACAGCCGCCGCTTCCAGCGATCAACAATCCTGCAACGAGCAGACCAAGTATCTTATGAACAGTCATGGGAGAAGTCCTTTTCAACAACGCCAATCAAACTGAGACCGGCGCCCCACTTTTTCGCTCGCGGCAAATTTACAACCAACGAGCCGTATATCCGGCTTATGCTGTTCGTGGTATCGTCATTAGAGTCAACGAAATCGAGAAATTCTTCGTAATCCGAAAACTCAACCCGAATTATCACAGCATTGCTTCCATTGAATTCAGAATCCCAACCCAACACGACTCTCGCAGCAGCATTGCAAGCTGCTCAAATTGACTTGCCGCAGGACCAGCAGGAAAAGCTGGACGCCTATTGCCAGGCGCTGTGGGAATGGAACAGCCGCATGAACCTGACGCGCCATACGGATTACGATCTGTTCGTGGCGCGTGACTTGGTCGATACGCTACAACTGTCAGCCGTGCTAGCCGACGGCGAACGCGTCCTTGACGTTGGCACGGGTGGCGGAGTCCCGGGATTGGTACTCAGCATTATTCGCCCCGACCTCGATGTCACCGTCTGCGATTCCGTGGCCAAAAAGGCGCAGGCTGTTGGCGAAATCGCTGCCGCTTTGAAGCTCCCTGTCTCCGTGGCTCATGCCCGAGGCGAGGAACTGCTTGAGATCACTTCTTTCACCTCCGTCACGGCTCGTGCCGTGGGTCCCATGATCAAGATCTTGCGTTGGTTCGATGAACATTGGGACTCGATTGGGCGAATGCTGTTGATCAAAGGACCCAAATGGGTGGAGGAGCGCGGCGAGTCGCGGCACCATGGCCTACTGGCAGACAAAGATCTACGAAAACTGGTCGAATACGATGTACCGGGAACTGAGTGGAAAAGCGTGATTCTGAGCATCGCTCCGACGGGCAGGGCTTAGGAGCGCGTGGGTTTACCACGAATTTCCTGCGGCCAGCGGTCATTGCTAGCATTTTCGCTTGAATCAAAATGAATCACAGCCGTATAATCGGCGGCTTCAAGTCGTTTTGACTTGTTCTGATTCGATACGCGACGAAGCTGACATTCCCCGCTGAAATTGCCGATAGGTTTAGAACCGGCAATTTCCCATCGAGAACATGGCTCGCAGGGTTGGTTCGCCACACGATGTCACGTCAAATCGCCGATATTGGCTTTGCCAGCGGATTCGGTTCGTTTGACTCGCTTCACGGGAACGTCCCACTCTTTAATGCGTGCCGGAAACATCAACCTGTTTTTGAATGATTGATATGAGCAGTTACAACCTGACACACTTGCAGCAGTTGGAAGCCGAGAGCATCCACATTATCCGCGAAGTCGCGGCTGAGTTTGATAACCCAGTCATGCTGTACTCGATCGGAAAAGACTCGTCGGTCATGGTCCACCTGGCCATGAAGGCGTTTTACCCGGGCAAGCCGCCGTTTCCCTTGATGCACGTCGATACAACGTGGAAGTTCCGCGAGATGATCGATTTTCGCGAGAACTACGCTCGCAAAGAACTAGGGCTGGAAGTCCTGGTGCACATCAATCAAGAGGGCGTGGAGAACAATATCAACCCGTTCGACCACGGCAGCAAAAACCACACCGACATCATGAAGACGCAGGGACTGCTCCAAGCGTTGAACAAGTACAAGTTCGACGCGGCCTTTGGCGGGGCTCGACGTGACGAAGAAAAATCCCGAGCCAAAGAACGAGTCTATTCGTTCCGCGACAAAAATCATCGCTGGGACCCAAAGAATCAGCGCCCAGAGCTTTGGAATCTCTACAACGCTCGCGTCAACAAGGGCGAAAGCATTCGTGTGTTCCCGCTGTCCAACTGGACTGAACTCGACGTCTGGCAATACATCCACCTCGAAAAGATTCCGATCGTCCCGTTGTATCTTTCGGCCATTCGACCCGTCGTCGATCGCGACGGAGTGTTGATCATGGTGGACGATGATCGCATGCCGCTGGAACCGGGCGAAGAACCCATGATGAAGGAAGTTCGCTTCCGGACTCTGGGATGCTACCCGTTAACAGGCGCTGTCGAGTCAAGTGCCAAGTCGCTGCCTGAAATTATCCAGGAGATGTTGCTCGCCAAGACTTCGGAACGGCAAGGTCGAATGATCGACTATGACGAATCCGGTTCTATGGAACAAAAAAAGAAGGAAGGCTACTTCTAACAACAGCCAACGGTTCCCATGAACTTCGCCAACAGAGGCGACCGAGAGCCGTGGCGAAGCTGTTTTTGTGAGCGACAAGGCATTCAACGCCGGCGCCTGGAGTCCCCAGCTGCTCACAGCCTGACAACAAGCAATCAACTAACCCCCGAACGATACCGTGTCGCACAAATCTGATCTTATTGCCACCGACATCGACGCCTACCTTGCCCAACACGAGCGCAAGGAATTGCTCCGCTTCCTGACTTGTGGAAGCGTGGACGATGGTAAAAGCACACTCATTGGCCGCTTGCTCTACGATTCCAAGATGGTCTACGAAGACCAACTGGCTGCCGTCAAGAAGGACTCGATCGTCCACGGCACGACGGGCGGCGACTTTGATCCGGCTCTGCTGACCGACGGCTTGAAGGCTGAACGTGAGCAAGGCATCACCATCGATGTTGCCTACCGCTACTTCTCGACGGCGAAGCGAAAATTCATTATCGCAGATACGCCGGGCCACGAGCAGTACACGCGCAACATGGCCACGGGAGCCTCAACGTGTGACCTCGCCATCATCTTGATCGATGCTCGACACGGCGTCGTGACGCAGACGAAGCGGCACAGTTTCATCACATCGCTGCTTGGTATCAAGCACGTCTTGGTCGCGATCAACAAGATGGACCTTGTAGATTACGCGGAAGACGCCTACGAAAAAATCAAACGCGATTACTCCGACTTTACGACCAAGATGACCGCAACGGACATCCACTTCGTACCCATCTCCGCGCTGCTTGGCGACAATGTCGTGGACCAGAGCGAAAACATGCCTTGGTACGAGGGCAGCACGCTGATGCACATGCTCGAATCTGTGCACATCGCGTCGGACCGTAATCTCATCGACTTTCGATTGCCCGTTCAGTACGTCAATCGGCCCAACCTCGACTTCCGTGGATTCTGCGGCACGATCGCATCGGGTACCGTCAAACCGGGCGACGAAGTCATGGTATTGCCTTCGAAAAAGACGTCGAAGGTCAAGTCGATTGTCGTTCACGGTGGTGAGCTCAAAGAAGCCTTTGCGCCTCAATCCATCACGCTCACCCTGGAAGATGAAGTCGACGTGTCCCGAGGCGACACGATCGTGCATACAGGCAACGTGCCTCAAGTCGAATCCAAGTTCGACGCCATGCTGGTGTGGATGGATGAAGACCCAATGGTGCCGGGAAAACAGTACCTGATAAAGCAGTGCAATAAGACTTCGCCGGGTGCAATTCAAACTCTTCGCTACCGGGTGGACGTGAATACACTCCACCGACAAGAATCACCCACGTTGGCTTTGAATGAAATCGGTCGCTGCGAGATTGCGGTAACGCAGCCGTTCATCTTCGATGGTTATCGACGCAACCGCGGCACAGGATCGTTCATCGTTATCGATCGACTGACCAACCGCACCGTGGCGGCGGGTATGATCGTGGATCGAACGACTGCCAAGGAAGAAGGCGACCACTGGGATTCGGAACCCGCCAGCTCGTTGAAAGAATCAGCCGGTTCAGTCACCTCCGACGAACGTTCGGCTCGCTTTGGCCAGAAACCGTGCACCATCCTCTTTACGGGATTGTCCGGAGCCGGAAAATCCACCACAGCGTTCGCTACCGAACGCGCACTTTTCTCGCTCGGCCGAGCCGTCACGGTGCTCGACGGTGAGAACATGCGGATGGGTATCAGCAAAGACCTTGGCTTTACCGCCGACGAGCGTTCAGAAAACCTTCGCCGCAGCAGCGAAGTCGCCAAACTGATGAACGATGCCGGTATGATTTGCCTCTGTGCCTTTATGGCTCCGCGCGAAGCCGTGCGACAAAAAGCCGCCGAGGTCGTCGGATCCGATCGCTTTCTCGTTGTCCACCTGTCGGCTCCTATCGATGTCTGCCGATCGCGTGACAAAGAGGGACTGTATGGTTCGGCCGATGCGGGCGAGATCGCCAACTTCCCTGGCGTTTCGTCACCTTACGAAGCTCCGGAAAAAGCAGACCTCGTTCTCGATACCGATAAGATTGATACCGACGAATGCGTACAGAAAGTTATTGCGTTGCTCAAAGAACGCAATATTCTTATCTAATCGGACTCCGTAGGATTCACCGCGAAATATCCGCGAAACACCGGCGAAAGCGGCTGCGTTCTCGGACCGACCGAAGAAGAAGTACCATCGCTCGGTCTAGAGCTCTTGAAGCGCCGCGAGCGGTTGAATGAGAGAACCAGTCTGACGGGACGCCACAGTCGATTTCCCGGTGCGTTGAATAATCTGAAACGCCTGGGTCGCATTCAAATCGGGTTGAAGCGACTTCATCATTCCGATCAGTCCTGCGACTCGAGGGGCCGCCATGGAGGTTCCGCTCAGGGCTTCGTACTCATTGCCCGGCATCGTCGCGAAGACGTCGACACCCGGAGCCGCGACTCCCATCTTTACGTTCGCAACGGTATTGGAAAACGCAGCCTTGTTCAGATTGCGATCCACAGCCGCCACCACGATGACTCCCTCGCAACAGGCTGGAGCCGTCATTGTCGCGTCGCGGTTTTCATTGCCCGCCGCCACGACAACAATGGCACCAGCCCGAGTCGCGTATTGAATCGCTTGCTCTTCGGCTCGTTGTTTTTCCTCGGTAGCAGGTCCACCCAGCGAAAGCGAAATCACATCGGCGCCGGCGTCTGCCGCCTCGATGATGCCGGCGATAATGGTCTTCTCCGATCCGCTTCCGTTGTCATCCAGTACTTTGACGCTTGAGACCTCAACGAATCGCGATATTGCCAAAGATGCGATTCCGACCCCATTGTCCGACACCGCACAAGCGACTCCGGCACAATGCGTTCCATGACCTAATGCGTCCGAATCATGTTTCGCGGAAAGGGAAACATAGTTGGACGACAAATCTTCATGAGCCCCATCGACTCCGGTATCGAGTATAGCGATCCGAGCCGTCTTGGCAGGCGTCGCCGAACGAGTCCATGCGTAATAGTCGTTCAATCCCATCGCTGAAAGCCCCCACTGACGATGCACCTCGGGATCGTTGGTACCAAGCGTTCCACCTTCATCGACGATACCGCCGCCTCGCCGCTGAGCCGTAAATTCACCGGTCGGAATGGATGCCACGTGATTACGCTCAACCGCATCGACCAATCCTGAAGCACGAATGGCGTTCAGAATCTCATCTAGTTGAGACAGCCGTTCCTCAGGAACGTTGACCGCATAGTACTCATCCAGCTCAGAATACTCAGGATGCTTCAGCCGCGGAAACGCAAGGCTGAGTTCCACACCGAACCTTGATAGCTTTTGTTCGAGCGCAGCAAGATCGCCCGCACGCCGCAAGTCCAACAATAGCTCAGCCGCCGGGTCCAATTCACCCCCAGTCGAGGCTGGCCCGTTCAAGTCAGCCCTAGCCGATGTGGGGATGGTCGCTGCGGTTGCTTTGCGCTGCACAGAGCCTTCGAGATGGTCAAAATAAAACAACCAGCAGGCTAACCCCAACAGCAGGGCGACAACGATAAAGCCTAGTCCCGTCTTTAGCCGATCGCCGATCCAGATCATCGCGATCAAGGTCAACCCATCGCGAAACAATATCCCGATCTTCTGCATCCAGCCAACATCGCCAAGAAACCAACCTAGCAAGTAGACCACGCCGGCAAGACAAAATAAAAAAGTCGCCAAGCCTGTGGTTTGCTGCAACTCGTCAAAGAAAAACCAGACCAGAATTGCCAATAGCATGACAATCATTGCCCACGGAAACATGGAAACTAGAAACGCAACCATCATTCATGCCCATTGTTAAGACGACAACAGCGACACGGATGCGACCTACGACGGATTCGCACTCGATGACTCGACCTTGTAATTCAGGATTTTAACGGATTTCCCCCACATGAATACGGACACTTGGGGTTCGGCATCCTCAACCGTAGCCGAGAGCTTCAATCCCTCGACTTGCAATTCTTCTGGCATTTTGACTGGGCGATATTTACCGTCATCCGGCGCCAAAATACTCCAAAACCCAGTTCCCAATGACTGATAAGTCGCGGTGCCGGAAATCTGGTAACTCATTTTTTGTTCCCAATGCTTAAAGTAGCGAGACACTCTATAAGCGACATTCACCAGCAAATCCGCGTCTGAATTGTACCAACTTCGCACCCCAGCAGTGCCAATGTCGCCAGCGGCGATCGCGCGTTTCCGGGGAGTGCGAATCATTTTTGGCAATTCCGAATGATTCCGTGCAAGATTCAGCGTACTTCGCAGAGTGTAATTCCTACGGCACCAACTACGATGCGATTCCAGTTTACGGGGTTTCCAATGACAATTCGATTGCTTCGCTCTACCTTCACCGCTGCCCTGATGATTGCGGCGCTAAGCTTACCCACGACGTGTCACGCCCGCGGTGCCAATCATGCGATGATTCACGCAGTCGAAAATGGATTGTCGGCACCAACGAAGATCGCCGGCGACCCTACGTGGAGCATTGCCCAACGAATGCAACACTACGACGTGCCCGGCATGTGTATCGCCGTCATCAAAGACAACAAGGTCATTTGGACTAAGGCTTACGGCGTTTGCGATTGGGAATCCAGTCGACCCGTTTCCACCGACACGCTGTTTCAATGCGCTTCGATTAGCAAACCTCTGTCTGCGGCCGCCGCAATCTGCCTGTCAAACGATGGGAAAATCGACTTGGACGCCGACGTCAATGGCTACCTCAAAACTTGGAAGCTGCCAGCCAACGAATTCACTGCAGACAAGAAAGTGACCGCTCGGCACCTGATCAGTCACACCGCGGGCACAACCGTTCACGGATTCGGCGGTTATACGCGAGGCGATACGCTGCCGACGCTAAAGCAATTGCTCGAAGGCAAAACGCCCGCCAACTCGCCTGCCATTGTGCTCGATAAAGCTCCGGGCAAGAGCTTCCGATACTCCGGCGGTGGTTACTGCGTGCTTCAACAGATGATGATCGACACCGAGGGAAAGCCATTCCCTGAGATCATGAACGAAACGATTCTAGGGCCGCTAAGAATGACGGCCAGCACTTACGAACAACCTTTGCCCGCTTCTCGCCAAGACGAAGCCGCGAAAGGACATCTTCCCAACGGCAAACAAGTTAGTGGCGGTAACCACGTTTACCCGGAAATGGCAGCCGCAGGGTTGTGGGCCACCGCTGAAGACCTCGCCAAATTCTTCATCGAAATCCAACTCGCAATGGTGGGCGACGGGAGGACGATGATGACACCTGAATCGACCAAGGCGATGCTGACGCCGTTTGTTGGCAAGCAGAACGGATTGGGGCTGTTTCTTGTCGAACATGGTGACGACGTCTACTTTCAACATGGCGGATGGAATGAAGGTTTCTCCAGTGCGGCCACCGCGCATCGCGACAAGGGCTATGGCGTCGTCGTCCTAACCAACGGCAACAAGCCCGCGTTGATCGACGAAGTTATCGTTTCGGTGGCTCGAGCGTACCATTGGGATAATTTTGCCACACCGGAATACACCGAGCAAAAACTATCCAAGTCGGAGATCGCCAATATCGAAGGCCGCTACAACCACGCGGGCAATCCAGTCCGAGTTTATCTTGAGAATGAAAAAATGTTCATTCACCCATTCGGCAAGTCGCCCCAACGACTGATTCACATTGGCGCACAACAATTCGCCAGAAGATCAGAAACTGGACTGGTTTGCTTCTCTCAAGACAGAGCAACCGGAATGCAACAATTTGCTTTTCTATCGCCCTGGGAGTCCGAACCTACCGATCAGGAATCGTTCATTAAATTGAATGACGATGAGAAACTGGCGGCGGATTGGATTCTGGAAGGACAATTCGACAAAGCACTGCAGGCCTTTCAGGCTTTGAAAGAGAACAATCCCGATGACGAAAATATTCAGGAAGCGACGCTGAATAACGCAGGCTACGCGCTTCTCGGCATCGGCGAAAAACAAATGGCAATTGACACATTGCGAATCAACACCCTGCTGTACCCCGAGGCCTTTAACACCTACGACAGCCTGGGGGAAGCCTACCTCACCAATGACCAAACCGAATTGGCTCTGGTGAATTACAAGAAATCCGTCGAACTAAATCCCAACAACACTTACGCTGTGCAGGTGATTGCCAAACTTTCCAACAAACAATGACTCGGAGTTCGCGGGCTGAATCATAGTCATTGGCTCGATTTGGCATCAGAAATTGCGACGAGGATCTATGAACGAGTCGATTTGTCCTGGTTGCCGAGTGCGTTTGCCACGTCAAACGAACTCTGCTTACGACGGCTATTACAACTGTTCGCCGGAATGCTGGTCGGTCTACTCAGAAGTCCTTGGTTTTGAGTTTTCGAACGTACTTGCATTCACCCAAGTCCATCAGCTAACCGTCGATTGTTACGCTTTGCAGCACGCCGGTGGAAGGCATCCCGATAAATCCGTCGCTGTCCACCTGGCTGGGCTACACGCCGCCATGATACTGGGCATGGGGCAACGAGCGATCCCTGGACTGTTACAACAACTAGCGACCCACCACGATGACTTTCCCCACTTCGATCCGCCGAAATGGATGGGGCCTCTGTCGGTTTTCGATATCGCTCTGGCGACATCCGTGACGGAACATGTAGCACGAATAAGGAAGTGGGCCGGCTTTATTTGGAAAGCGTGGTCAAAACACCATGACCAGATCGCCGAGTTCGTAGCCTGTACTCGAAGCGCCAAACCTAATCGACTGGCTGCGAACTAAGCGCCTTGGAAAGCGGACATCCACTAGCCACCGTGGCTCCGTCGCGATACCGTTTAAGAATACGACGCGATTCTTCAGCCAGCATACGGCGCACCTCGCGACGCTTGCCTTTGACGCGAGCAATCTTCATATGATCGTAAGCCGTGGTCTGATGCCGCATCCAAGCGATCACCGCCGACTCGGCTCGACGCTCAATCGGAATCCGCTGGGTTCTCGCTACCGTACCGCTACCTACGGGCGTCGCATGCGTGGTGACTAAGTCGGCAAGTTGCTGAGCTATTTGTTCATGGTAGGAATCGAAATTTAGAAACGTCAGCACGGCACCGCGGAAATCTTCAACGTAGGCGACTTGCTTCTTTTCACGACGTTTCGCATCCGCGACTCGGCGCTTCGCGTACGATTCAGTTGATCTCTCCGCCGCTAATTGTTCCTTGATCTCAGCGACACGAGCCGCTTCCGCCCATACGCCGCGTGAAAAAGTACGCCGGCCCTTCTTCTCCTGTACCGTCCAACTGGGCCCACCGGCTTTGATGCGACGAGTCAAAGCCGCATCGCCAGGAGGCACAAGCTCCCACGTTTTGGGAACGGACATTACATGCCCGCCTTCGATGCGTACCGTGCGCGGCCGTGGACCGGGCGTTACCTTGCGAGTCTGATCTGGCATAAGTCTAGATGTAGTACATCGGTTCCAAAGCGTCGTCGATATTCGTCATCAACTCGGCGAAAGTCGTCGATTCGAGGCGTTCACGTCGTGATTGTTCGAGCTGGTCCCAAATCTGCTGGACAGCATTGGCAAGCCCCGCGTTGCCGGAAGTTTTGACCGACGAAGAAGCCGATGATACCGCACAAACGACTTCCCATACGTTGATCTCACTCGGAGCCCGACTCAACAAGTAGCCACCGGATGCGCCGCGGATACTTTCGACTAACCCAGCCGACTTGAGTTGCTGGAATATCTGCGTCAAAAACTGCGAGGGAATTCGATGAGCCGTCGCCAAGTCTTTCAAACGAATCGGACAACCTTCGTCGTAGCGCAGCGCAAGCCCAAGGACGGCTTGGCACGCATAATCGACTTTAGCTGAAACACTCATCAAAGGCCTTTAGCAATAACGACTTCCGATGGTCAAATTTAGACAACGATCGTCTGACGTTTCACATGACTAATTATGCAACCCACACTCGTTCTTCTCAGTACCACTCCAACGACCGGCGCGCTCATCTTCTCCGAACAAAACGGCTCGGGTGCAAGGCGCACATCCGATGCTCGAATACCCCTGATCGTGCAGAGGATTATACGGTACGTCCTCTTCGGTAATCATCTTCCAAACAGATTGCTTCGTCGAGTTCGCCAGCGGATTGACTTTGACCAACCCAAACTTCTTGTCCCATCCGACAATCGCAGCCTTCGCTCGGTCGGGACTCTGGTCGCGACGTATGGCACTGATCCATGCATCCATATTCTTGGCTGCGTTTCGCAAGACGACTAACTTACGATGAAAACAGCAGGCGGATGGATTCGCTTTGTAAACAGGTCCACCATTCGCGAATTCGAACTGCTCCACCGTCAACTCCGGCCGCTTGAGTTCGACTTCCATTCCATAACGATCACGAATCCGATTGACCATGTTCAGCGTTTCGTCAAACTGATATCCCGTTTCGAGATTGAAAACCGGCGTCTGCGGGGCAACTGACGACAACATGTGAATGATCGTCATCCCCTCAGGGCCAAATGCCGTTCCCATCGTCAGCTTGGGTGCGAACCGCTCGGAGGCCCAGGCAATAATCTCCTGTGGCGTCGCAGATTCCAATCGTGCACTGTGCTCCGCTAACTCTTCAATCAACCCCTCAAGAGGCTCTGGCGGATTCCATTCCGGTACCGGAGACGACGTAACGCCATCCAGGACCTCAAGCTTCAATTCAGTCGCGTTATTGACTGCCACAGACTCATCCTTG
The DNA here is from genome assembly GCA_964471695.1 of uncultured Pirellulaceae bacterium. GTDB lineage: Bacteria > Planctomycetota > Planctomycetia > Pirellulales > Pirellulaceae > CAYYHV01. Next base: position 13,009 of record CAYYHV010000002.1, on the reverse strand, counting down.
GAAAGCCCCACAACACGCAGCTGAGGCGAATTGGTTTCGGTTAATGCTCGGGCGGTAACGTTCATAATTTGTTTCTGGCTAGAGGCGCAAAACGCTACGGCCGGTTATTGCCGCCTCATATATTATATATCTTATCAAATTAGTCAAGTATAAATCAGACTCCACGTATTATCGGCGTTTTCCTGTCAAAACTTGAATCCGCGACGAACAGGACGGTCCACGTTGGCTCTCGCTTCGGGCTCTGTGAAACAACGGTTAGCGGCAAGGCACTCGTCCGCTAGTCGCCTAGCCGCCTCTGGACGCCGCGAGCACCCACAGCTTGCGCCTTGCCGCTCAGGGATACCATGACGTCGAGGCGCCAGGGCAGCGTATACGCCTTGGGCCCGAAACCGCACTTTTGAGGTTTGGGGCCAAGATGATTGGCGACCATCGCTCAAAGTATCAACAGCGATTGCTTCTTACCGGCCACGAATCTGGATGCAACTCAGTGACATGTCCCGCATCGGCTGCGAACCTGCCTTGCCATCATTTTGTCCAAACGTGACATGGGACGATTCAAGCGAAGAAAGACAAAACCGAACGACGAACAAGATGCGGCACTGCTTCGTCACTTGCAAATTCTTGGACTGGATTCCGTCCAATTGTATCGCCAATGGTGCGCGCAACATGGGTTCAGCCGCAAACTCAATAAGACGTGGAACGAACGTTGTCGAGAGCGCTACGCCGTCACGCGCAAGATCGCCAACGACTGCCTGAAAAGTCGCCGACGCGAAACCAAGAATCCTGTCGAAACGATGGTTGCCATCTGTCGGCAAGAAATCAAGGCTGCAGATGTCGTCCAGCCCCATCTGCAATTGCTGGCGCGTTCCGTCCAGAACTTGCCCATCGCAACACACCACAAACCGATGGCTCGTCGAGCGCTGGCCAACCTGATCCAAGTGACATTTTCGGCGCGAAGCGGCTTTTTCCACGAAGCGGCTGCCATCAGCCAGCTTGGCCGACAACACGGCAATACGTATATCGAGGCGTTAGTATCTGTTGCTGTCAATTATCCGGCATGGCGTAGAACACCTGGCACGTGGAAGGTGCGTAGCAAGAACACACGACGACAATTTGAGTCACTACTGCGGCATTTGTTCTGCGAATACTCGATGCCACGTTTCTTTGATTCCGTCTGGTTTCTTGGCGACGACAAACGTGCGAAGCAACAGCAGCGCTGGTACCTTCACGTCGGCGCCGGCGGCAGCATTCGAGATTGCGACCTCCCCATCAAGTACACCCGTCGCATGGGTCACTACTTCATGTTGGCTCCTAGTGACATTACCGTCGCCGACGCGATTCGCTGGGGACAGTTCAAGACGCTCGGTTTTACGGATCGACAGATTCGAGCCCTCCTCCAAGTGAACCATGTGAACAACTACGAACACGAACCGTTCTGGTTGACCGTTTTCCGTTGGTTGGCAGCCCACCCATGCGTCAACGATGTTGAATATGGACCTCTCATCGACTTTCTCCATAACCAGCGTTTCGTGGATGAACGGCAGGTATTTGGACGCGACGAATCCCTGGGACCTCCCCAGCCCAATTTGACGATGAAACGACGCGACCCGCATACGCTACTCAAGCAAATGCACGCTTGGCATAGACAATTGGCAAATGACAACACACAACTCGAGGCGCATTGGCGACGAAGTGGTTTCCCGGAATTTGAACATATCGAAGGGCAGGGAAAGACGATGCAAATTTGGACCATCCGTGAACTTCTCAGTCGCGAAGCGTTGGTGATCGAGGGACGCAAGTTAAATCACTGCGTCGCATCGTACGTTCATCGCTGCGCTTCCGGTGGCGGCTCGATTTGGACCATGGAGCTCGAAAACATCGCGGGTCGCAAGAAACTCCTGACCATCGAACTGCAAAACTCATCCGCGCGAATTGTACAGGCTCGTGGCCGGGCCAATCGACGACCGAGACAGCAGGAAATCAGCGTGCTGCGCCGGTGGGCGGCATCCGCGGGATTAACGGTTGGCGTGTCTTAGCTCTGAATTCCTAACCCACACCAAGGCTACTCCTTCGGCTTCGCTTTCTTCGGGCGAAACGCAGCAAAGCGCGACTCGTTCGTAACAAGGTACGGGCCTTCGATCAGATCAACACAATAGGGAATCGCCGGGAATACGGCATCCAAGCATTCCCCAATGGCTTTGGGCTGCCCCGGCAGGTTCAACAGCAGCGTGCCGCCACGAATCCCGGCGGTTTGTCTTGAAAGAATAGCGGTCGGTACGGCGCGCAACGAAACCTGCCGCATCAGCTCACCAAAACCTGGCATCTCTTTTTCACAGACGGCCAACGTGGCTTCTGGAGTCACATCGCGACGCGCAGGCCCGGTTCCGCCGGTTGTGATCACCAGGCAACAATCTTCCTCGTCACAAAGCTGTACCAGCGTCTCCTCAATGGTGGCTTGCTCGTCGGCAATGACCCGCGCTACCGGTTGCCACTCCGAATCCAGCACCTCCGCCAAATAGTCAGCAATCGCCGGCCCACCACGATCCTCATACTCTCCGCGACTGGCCCGATCCGACACGGTGACGATCCCTATCCGCGCGATACTCATGATTCCTCGTCCTCAAAAATTGGTTTCCGTCAACGAACGAGTATACTGGCTCGATTCCATTCCGACCGCACTCGAAAGCATCCGATGACAAATACTCGATTTGCAACCATCGCACTGGTACTGGTTTGCTGCGGCATGGCGACAATGTCTCACGCCAGAAAACCCAATGTGGTCATCATTTTGACGGATGATCAAGGAACGATCGACACCCACCTTTACGGCGCCAAGGATTTGACGACGCCCCACATGGACGCGTTGGCGTTGAGCGGCGTACGATTTTCGCAATTCTATTCGGGTGCACCGGTTTGCTCGCCTTCCCGCGCCGCATTGTTGACTGGCCGCAATCCGCATCGAGCCGGCGTACCTGGGAACGTGCCGCGTTGTTCCGATACAGCCGGGCTACCGCCTCAACAGATCACGATTCCGGAGATGCTCAAATCGAGTGGATATGCGACAGCCTTGATTGGCAAGTGGCACCTTGGCCACCATGCGACTCGGCAACCCAACGCCCAAGGATTCGATTATTCCTTCGGGCACCTTGGGGGATGCATCGACAACTACTCCCACTTTTTTTACTGGAATGGACCGAATGAGCACGACCTCTTTCGAAACGGTGAGGAGACGTTTGCCCAAGGTGAATTTTTTGGCGACTTGATGGTGAAAGAAGCCAAGGATTTCATCACCAGCAACAAAGAGAATCCTTTCTTCATCTACTTCGCCATCAACATGCCCCACTATCCCTATCAGGGAGACACCAAGTGGTTGGAGCACTACAAAGAGATTCCCTACCCTCGCAACCTCTACGCAGCCTTCGTCTCCACAATTGACGATCGGGTTGGTCAGCTCTTGGCGTGCCTGCAGGACAATGGGCTGCACGAAGATACGATTGTTATCTTCCAGTCGGATCACGGTCATTCCGAAGAAGTCCGGGCTCACAAAGGCGGCGGCAGTGCTGGTCCTTACCGCGGTTCGAAGTTCAGTCTATACGAAGGCGGCATTCGTGTACCCGCATTTATTTCATGGCCCGGCCATCTTCCCGCCGGCGAAGTCCGCGATCAGATGGTTCACGCCTGTGACTGGTTGCCTACCATCGCAAGATTGTGCGAAATCGACTCACCGAAACATCGACTCGACGGCAAAGACATTTCCGCAACAATCAAAGACAACGCAGTGTCGCCACATTCCACCCTTCACTGGGAATCGGGAGGTCAGCAATCCGCACGGCGGGGTCCTTGGAAGTTGCACGGCATTAAAAACAAGTTCGCCCTATACAATCTTGACGATAATCCAGGCGAGACGAACGACGTGGCGAGCACCCATCCACAAGTCTTCGAGGAGCTAAAGTCGTCGTTACAGAAATGGCGATCAACGAGAACGGCACAGTAGGATCAAGAGTACGTTATGAGTGAAATACTGCGTCAGATCGAAGCGTTGCAAATCGTCCCAGTCGTGGCGATTCCATCCGTTGAACTGGCGATCCCACTGGCCGAAGCCCTCGAAAAAGGCGACTTGCCGTGCGCAGAAATTACCCTGCGCACTGAGGCTGGCCTGGAAGCCATTCGTGGACTGGCCGATCGCCCCAACTTCATGGTGGGTGCCGGAACCGTTCACAGCGTTGCCCAAGCTCAAAGCGTTGCCGATGCCGGCGCCAAATTCGTGGTAACCCCGGGACTGAACCCGAAGACGGTGGCCTGGTGTCTGGATAACAACGTGACGATCATACCAGGTGTCTCCAGCCCCACGGATTTGGAGATGGCCTTGGAGTTTGGATTAGGCGTGGTCAAATTTTTCCCAGCGGAAGCTTGCGGTGGCATCAAAATGCTGAAGGCACTCTCGGGCCCTTATGGTGGCGTCCGCTTCATGCCCACCGGCGGTATCTCCCCCGACAACTTACGCGACTATCTTAGACTTCCATCGGTCATTGCTTGTGGCGGCAGTTGGATGGTCAAATCCGACCTGATCGCGTCGACCAAATTTGACGAGATAACAAAACGAACGGCGGCAGCCACGAGTCTCTTGAACCACCCATAAGACGAACTGAAGATTCACACGGTACCTCATGTCTACGAAAACCGACCTCAACCTGCGACCTAGCGAATCATGTGAATTTGATTTGGTTTCGCTGGGTGAAATCATGTTACGCCTGGACCCCGGCGAAGGGCGCATTCGGACGGCTCGTCAATTGACGACTTGGGAAGGCGGTGGCGAATACAACGTGGCTCGTGGGCTGCGTCGCTGTTTCGACTTGCGGACCGGCATCGTGACGGCTTTTGCTGACAACGAAATCGGACGGCTGATTGAGAATTTCATTTTGCAGGGCGGCGTCGATACGTCCATGATCCAATGGGTGCCATTTGACGGCATTGGCCGTACCGTTCGCAACGGATTAAATTTCACTGAACGTGGATTTGGCGTTCGTGGGGCAATAGGGACCTCGGATCGCGGCAACACGGCGGCTTCTCAGATCAAACCGGGTGATGTTGATTGGGATGAGATTTTTGGAACTCGCGGGGCTCGATGGTTTCACACCGGCGGAATCTTCGCGGCACTATCAGAAGCAACCGCCGCAACAACCATCGAAGCGGTTCAAGCGGCCAGGCGGCACGGCACGATCGTTTCCTACGACCTCAACTATCGACCTTCGCTCTGGAAGAGCATCGGCGGCATCGCCAAAGCCCGCGAAGTCAATCGTGAGATCGCCCAACACGTCGATGTCATGATCGGCAACGAAGAGGATTTCACCGCCTGTCTGGGATTCGAAGTCGCGGGCGTGGATGAAAACATCTCGAACATTCAAGTCGCAGCGTTTCGCGAGATGATCAGCAAAGCCGTGGAAACATTTCCTAATTTCCAAGTCGTAGCCACGACGCTACGAACGGTCAAAACAGCGACCACCAATTCCTGGGGAGCCATCTGCTGGACCTCGGGTGAGTTCTTCGAAGCCACCCATCGAGAGGATCTGGAGATTCTTGACCGAGTCGGCGGCGGAGACAGTTTCGCTTCCGGGTTGATCTATGGGCTGCTCAACGAATTGGCGCCCCAGCTGGCAGTCGAATACGGAGCAGCCCATGGCGCATTGGCGATGACAACGGCTGGAGATACGTCGATGGCATCCAAGGACGAAGTCGAAAAGTTGGTACGAGGCGACGGAGCCCGTGTCGTTCGCTAGCCCACAGATTCTCAAACCGTCGCTGGCTGTCCGGCCAGGTTAGTTCCGATCAGGGCTCCACTTTGGAATCTGCGGTTCCTTCTTGACGTCTTTGATCAATCGTGGAAGTGGGCTCGCAGGCTTAACAGGTGTCGGGCTCGTTGTAGCCGAAGGCGTCGTTTTCACCGCACTACTTTTATCAGTTCTGGCTGCGACCTTCGTCGGCTTGGTGACAGGCGTCTTGGGCGCAGTCACTGCCTTGGGGGATAGCTCGTTGAGCGGCTTCGGCAACTTCAAATGTACATCGGGACGTGAGGCGATTCTTGCTTGTGATTTGGCATTCGACTTCAGAGGCCGGAACGGCTTTGGTTCAGCTGGCACGATTTCGGATTCTATCTTCTCGAAATTCGAGATGATGGTCTTCTGTCCGACCTCGCTTGTTTGGCCCCAGCTATTTCTTTCGGATGGCGCACGGCGGTCACGGCGCACGACGGTCCAACCAGCCGGATCCGATGATACGACCTCGAAATCGGAGTTTGGCGATTCGACTTCCCAATCACTGGATGTAAGGTCAGAGAACAACTTCAACGGCTTGCCGTCATCATCTTTCTCGTCGCCTAGCGGCTGTTGTGCTTGAATGCGGCGTCCATCCACGGTCACGTAACGGATGTAGACTTGCAAATTGTCGCCATAGGGCGTGCTACCAGGCCAATCAAATTCGAGTCGGCTGCCGGGATTGAGAAG
>CAYYHV010000002.1:0-6499 GCA_964471695.1 uncultured Pirellulaceae bacterium | reverse complement strand
CGAATCGCGTAGCTTGCCGGCGGCTTCTTCGGCGGACGTATCCCATCGCGAGACGCGTGCGGCCTCGCCCTTCTTGTCACCATCCAATACAACGACGGATATTTCGCCAGGGAGACCGACGAAGTTCCCATCAGCATTGCGAGGTTCGATCAACGCGACCATTCCAGCTGATGTACGATTCGTCTTGCAGACAATGTGGGTAATGTGGGCATCGATTCGGTTTGGTGTTCGAGATCGCGAGCCGCGGACATGCTCAAGGTGTGACAACAATCGAATGCTGACGTCGCTATCGGCTGGCTGCGCTGGCTCTTCGTCGTCTTCCTCTTCACCATCAAGCTCAGGCCGAGTACCCGTTGGCGGAGGATCTTCGTATCCACCATTGTCACCCTCGAGCGGGAAAAGTCTTGGCAAGTCATCTTCGGACTGAGCTTCCGCAGGCGTTGGCTCCGCTTCAACGCCGTCCGTGCTCTCGCTGACGGCACCTGGATCGCTACCGGTAACATTGCTGGGGGTTTCCACAGCAGGCGCTGGTTCCATTGTCGGGGCGCCACTTAGGTCTGGTTCACCCGGCAAATCCGTAGCTGGAACGACGATCGCATCATCAACGAACGGATCACCTTCTTCGAAGAGATTTTCTGGAAGGGGCGGGACCGGTCCATCGGGAACGGATGGAATGACTTCCCACTCATCGGAAGTACGATGGGGCTGAACCTCGACTGTTGTTTGTGGGATTTCGACAACCGGTTCGTCAGGCAATTCCACAACGGGCTCAGCCGAATCTTCAGATGCACCTTGAAACGGCATTACGATACGTGGTCGTTTGGCTCGGGTTTCCGACGGCTCGACGACTGACATCTCTCCATCGCCGGATTTGGTTTGCCTCGTCTGCTTCAACTGTTGATTGCGTTCCGCGCACTGTTGCTTCGCATCCTGGCATCGACCAAGTTCGCGACAGGCTCCCTCCAACTCGCCTTCCATGATGTAAAGCTGATCTTCCATCCATCGCAACTCGCCTTCCAGCAAATCGATTGACGGATCGTGAAAACGACAGCCCGCGAAGGCCAATATCAGGATTGCGAACCACATCCAACGCATAACGACCTCTACACCAACGCGCTGCGCACTAACGCACTCGAGTTGACTTGGAAAGGGATAACGATTGTTCGTCGGCACCAATGCTCGTTCGCCAAGGTGCGGGAAAAGGGGCGAACGAAACTTCCATGTTTATTGAAAAGAACGACTTCCTTGTCAGCAATCCGCCAGTCGCCGGCGGATTGTTTTCCGCTTTTTGCTTCGCAGTATCAGGTGTCCCATGAGAACACTCAAGCAAACTACTTGAGCAGACTATTTAGGGGCATCCATATGCTCGATCACATGATCAATCAAACTGTACTCCATCGCCTCGACAGCCGACATGAAACGATCGCGATCGGTATCCTTTTCGATCTGATCGAGTTCTGTCCCTGAGTGTTTTTGAAGGATCTGGTTCAGTCGTTTCTTGGTTTTGCGGAACTCTGTCGCGTGAATCATGATGTCTTCGGCAGTTCCCTGCATACCCGCCAGTGGCTGGTGGATCATGACGCGAGCGTTGGGCAATGCGTATCGCTTGCCAGCGGCACCTGCCGCAAGCAACACGGCACCCATGGATGCCGCCTGACCAATGCAGTAAGTCGCCACATCGCAAGTAATAAACTGCATCGTGTCGTAGATTCCCAAGCCGGCGCTAACGCTGCCGCCAGGGGAATTGATGTAGAGCTGAACGTCGGCCTTGGGATCTTCCGATTGCAGGAAGAGCAACTGTGCCACAATGGAATTGGCAACTTCGTCGTTCACACCCGACCCAAGGAAGACAATGCGATCCTTCAACAGCCGGCTGTAGATGTCGAAGACGCGTTCATCGCGTCCACTTTTCTCGACAACGTAGGGAACAAATGGCATGGGGGGTAAACTCCTGTCTCGTCCGGTGTAAGTCGCCTTGCTGTGGGATCAGCGTCGATTAGCCTTCGTCTTCGTCCGACTTGGGCTTGGTCAGAATGTCGTCGACAATTCCGTACTCTTTGGCTTCGGCAGCATCCATGTAAAAGTCGCGATCCGTGTCCTTGGCGATCTTTTCAACTTCTTGACCGCAGTGTCCGGCCAACACATGGTTGAGAACATCGCGCGTTTTCAGGATCTGCTCTGCCTGAATTTCGATGTCGCTGACTTGACCACCCACTCCGCCGTGCGGTTGGTGAATCATGACTTTGGAGTGAGGCAACGCAAAACGTTTCCCTGAGGCTCCACCAGCCAGCAAAATTGCACCGCCACTGGCGGCAAGACCAACGCAGTATGTTGCAACGGGGCAAGTCAGCATCTGCATCGTGTCGTAAATCGCCATCGTAGACGTGACACTGCCGCCAGGCGAGTTAATGTAAAAGTGTATGTCTTTGCGACGGTTTTCACTCTGCAGGTAGAGCAGCTTCATCACCAATTCGTTGGCGTTTCCGTCGTAAATCTCCCCCTGCAGGAAAACGATTCGGTTTTCCAGCAGCAGGTCACCGAGCGTCATCTGACGCTGACGTTGATAATCCATATAGGCCTGCGCGTATTAAATTGAGTTGAAAGGGCCGATCTGCCAGTCCTGTTTGCCAGTCATCTACCGTTAGATTTAGCGAGATACGCAGCTTTTTACCACTGCGATTTAGCGAGGCTTGACTGCCATCACTCGTAATTCTTGAGCTGAGGCAGTCGAAAGACAACCCTCTGACGCAAATTCACTGATCAACTACGGTTGAATCAGCAATTAAGTGCGATCTACAGGTTGCTTAAGCTCCGACTCGTCGCCTCCGTGTTTCGCGTCGGGAATGCTGGCATCGACACTACCACCGATAGCAAAGTCGACGGCACTGACGGTTTCCTTCGATGGTTCGAATTTGACTTCGTTGAACTTCGCTTCTTCCTTGATGCGGTCAATGACCATGTTTTCCACGATCTGATTTCGCAAAGCGTCCATCAGGCCCTGCTTGTCGATTCGAGCCCGTACGGCTCGCGGGCTTTCGCCACTCTGCATCGCCATCATCAAGATTTCACGCTCATAATCGGCATCAGAAGCCTCGAAATCTTCGTCCTCAGCGATTCGCTCGAGAATGAAGTGCTCCTTCAAAGCAGTCGCTGTGGACTCCTCGCTATTTTGCTTGAGCTGATTCACGTGAGCCCGGATTTGATCGTCGCTAAATCCACTCGAACGTAATTCCATGACAGCACGCTGCAATTCACGAGACGCTTGACGGCGAAGCAGATCGGGCGGTAGTTCCCAATCAGCCGATTCGGTCAACATGGAAGTAATCTGCTCACGAACCGATCGGTTCTGGTGGTAGGTCAATTGGCGTTCCAGCTCTTGCTGAACGGCGTCACGAAGCTCGCCTTCATTCTCGAAACTACCAAGATTCTTGATCAATTCAGGCGTCATCTCGGGTGGAACAAGTCGCTTGACGTCGAGAACTTCCATTTCGACATCGACTTCTTTGCCTCGAAGCTCTTCATTTTCAGCTTGGGCACTGATCTTCAGCTTCGAAGTCTTGGTTTCACCAGCTTTGGCGCCATTTACGAGCTTTCCAAACTCATCCAACGTTCCATCGGAGAAACTGAGCTGCTCGCGAACGCGAACCGCAGTGTCTTTAAGGAAGGCGATTTCCTTGCCGTCCTGCTTGAATTTGATATTCAGAGCCACAAGGTCATTATCGTCAGCGGGGCCGTCGACTGGCTCTTCAACCGCATGACGCTCTAGTAAACGCACGAGTTGCTCGTCGATATCCTTCTTGCCGTACTCTTTCGTCGGCTTGTCGATCTTCAGCCCCTTCCATTTGGGCATATCGAACTCAGGACGAACTTCGATGTTAAATTCAAAGGTCAGTGGCCCCTCTTCCGGTATCGTGACCGCATCAAAATCAAATTCCGGCTCACTGATCGCGGCAAAATCCTGATCTTCCGTCACCTGAGTCATGCTGTCCATCAGCAGCGAACCCTTCACTTTTTCGGCGAGCTCACCCTTAAAGTGACTGGCGACCAACTTTCGAGGCGCACGTCCGGGGCGAAACCCGGGAACGTTGGCTTCTTCCATCAATTTGCCGATCTCGTCGTCGAAGTACCGATCTACGTCGGCTCGATCGACCGTTACCGCCACGTGACGCTGGCACGCACTGGGCGATTTCACGTCGACTTTCAAGTCAAGGGGTTGGATTTCGTCTTGCTGGTCTTCGGAGACTGGAACTTCTGTATCAGTCATGACATCTCTCAATAGGTGGTGAGAATTGCTCGCCGGCCGTCATCATCTACCGGGTTGAACACCAAACGGCCAAAGTCAAAGCCGCGATAGAGACTTGGAAGAAACTGGATCGGCGGGAACAGAACTACCAAGTGAAAATGAATGGATTCATTAAAAAAGCGGGTGATGGGATTCGAACCCACGACATTCACGTTGGCAACGTGACGCTCTAGCCACTGAGCTACACCCGCAGTATGCCTTTTCGGACAACGGCCTTAGGCAGACCCCGAATTATATTTTCGCAACTTCCAAACGCAAGGGGACTTGGAGAAATGAAATACCGGCGTGTTTTCGACTCGAACAAGCCTACTTTGCCTAACGTAACACACAAGTCAATGACGCATTACCGAACTTGCGTGGCAAAAAACCGAGCGATAGATTGTCTTTGTTGATCCAAATCAGCGATCCGCACGGTGTTATCGGATCTTCTCTCCACCTGGGCTGAACATCATTGAAGTCGTCGTGTCCTGTTGGCTGGGCAAACTTTGCGTTGGCGTTGCCTGGTTCATTCCTACAATTGCAAGCGAAATCTAATTGAAAATGATGCAGGCCAAACTGAGAATTGTCGGAGGCGGTCAGCGAGATCAGGAGATCGAACTGCAGCTCCCCGCGACGATCGGTCGAGGACCAGATAACGAGATAACGCTTAGCCAACCGCTCATCAGCCGCCAACATTGCCAACTCTTTGAATCGGGTGGTCGAATCGTGGTCCGCGATATGGGCTCCACGAACGGGACTTTTATTGGCAGCGAACGGGTCGAACGAGACCGCGCCCTCAAACCGGGCGAACTCCTGACAATCGGAACCGTGACCTTTCGCGCAATTTACGGTGAATGGCTGACGGTCAAACCCGGCGGCTCGTTGATCCAGAACGGTGAAACCAGCCAAGACACTGTGGCTATTGGGGAAAGTGGCCTTGTCGACGAAACCGAGCTTCTACCGGATGCTCCAGCCTCGCCACCCATTCTTGGCCCTGTTGCGGCTGAGGACCACATATAAAAATTCGATTGGTCTTCAACGACTAGGCTCCATACACGCTGCCAAATCTCTCAACGCTTGCCCCGGGGTGCAACTCTGTGAATTCTCATACACCGCGGCTGATCGTCGCTCTTGTATTGCTTCTCTTCGCTTCGCTTTGCGTCGCACAAGAACCTGCCAAAAAGAAGAACGAATTGGCCGGTGAAACCAGCCCCTATTTGCTCCAACACGTTTATAACCCGGTGAATTGGCATCCGTGGAATGAGCAAACCTTGGCGAAGGCGAAAAAGGAAAACAAACCCATATTCCTTTCCATCGGCTACTCCAGTTGCCATTGGTGCCACGTGATGGAGCGAGAATCGTTCACCGACGCGGAGATCGCCAAATTCCTGAACGATAACTTCATCTGCATCAAAGTCGATCGCGAAGAACGACCCGATGTCGACGCGATATACATGATGGCGGTACAGATGCTCACGCGACGTGGTGGATGGCCACTGTCGGCTTTCCTGACTTCGGAAACCAAACCATTTTTTGGCGGAACCTACTTTCCGGCTCGCGACGGTGACCGACCAGGACTGCCGGGCTTTCTTACCGTCTTAAAGCGAGTCCACGAAACCTACACGAAAGATCCCAAGTCGATCGCGACGACGGCTGACCGAGTCGCCGAGATTCTCAAAACCGAAATGGGCAGTAAACAAGCACCGCCGCTCTCCCTGAACGAGACGGTGCTCGATGCCTGTCAGGAGAAATTGGCGGCGGAGTTCGATGAACGCTGGGGCGGATTCGGTTTCTCACCCAACAACTCCGATATCCCGAAGTTCCCCACGACTTCGAATTTGTTCTTTCTGCTCGAACGGGCCAAGTCGGGGAACGAACAAGCCAAAAAGATGCTGCTGACCACGCTCGACCGAATCGCCGAGGGCGGCATGCGTGACCAAGTCGGAGGTGGTTTTCATCGCTACTCCGTCGACCGCTTCTGGCATATCCCGCATTTCGAAAAGATGCTCTACGACAACGGTCAACTTGCCACCGTTTACGCCGAAGCCTTTGAAATGACAGGCAACACGGTTTACGAACGAGCCGTCAATGAAATGATGACTTTTCTTGCTGCCGAGATGACGGACAAACAAGGCGGCTTTTATTCGGCTCTCGATGCCGACTCGGAAGAGGAAGAAGGTGCTTTCTACCGGTGGCTTCCCGCGGAATGGGAAGAGG
>CAYYHV010000001.1:62270-74938 GCA_964471695.1 uncultured Pirellulaceae bacterium | reverse complement strand
GTTTGTTACCGAACGTGCAGAATCGTTCCGGAGACTCGAACTCGAACGGTATGCTACAAAGTTTGCCATCGAGTACCGGAAACCCGAACTCGAACGGTGTGCTACAAAGTTTGCCATCGAGTACCGGAAACCCGCATACGCAACGTCTGCTATCGAACTTGCCGAACGATACCAGAGACTTGCACTAAGCAGGTTCCCTATACGGTTTGCCGCACGGAATCGGAAACCCGCACTCGGAATGTGCCGTACACGACTTGTCGTCCGGTTACCGAAACGCGAACGATCCAGGTTCCTTGCCGTGTAGCTCGACAAGTACCGCAGGTTGTGACTCGCTGCGTTCCGCGAGTCATCTGCGAGCAGGTACCCGTCACGGTATGCGTTCCGATGCCGACGTGTTGTGATTCTTGCAATTGTGGCGGTGGATGCGACCCTGGTGTCATCACTGACGATTGCCAATCCGGAGCCGCGATCGGTGGCGAAGCGGGCTGTAACTGCAGCAACTAGCACCGCTTAGCAATCTGAACTTTCAAACGTCGACTCCACACCGGAGTCGACGTTTTTTATGAATTCTCAACGTCTTCTTCCCCATTCTGGCGACTCTGCGTGGCATTCCTTGACGTTCGAAAGTGCCATTGGTACATTGCTCGACTTTGCTCACCATGTGCAGCACTGGGTGGGGCTGCGCGCTCACAGCCAGCCTCCCACCGCACCCGCCAGTTCGACTGAGATAGACAGTCGATCTCCGTTTATGAGCTCACATATCTTCACAGAAACAATAAAGGTACGCAGTAATGGCAGCTAAATACGTCTACTTTTACGGTGGCGGCAAGAAAATGACCGACGGCGCTCGCACGATGCGAGAACTCCTCGGCGGTAAAGGGGCGAACCTTGCCGAAATGGCCAATGCAGGCGTACCCGTTCCCCCCGGATTCACGATTTCGACCGAGGCCTGCTCGGTCTACGAGAACAAGGGGGCTTACCCGAAGGAGATGATGCAGCAAGTCAAGCAGCAACTCTCCAAGCTTGAAAAACTTGAAGGCAAGAAGCTCGGCGCCGGCAAGAACCCTTTGTTGGTTTCTGTCCGTTCAGGTGCCGCCCAATCCATGCCGGGCATGATGGATACCGTCCTGAATTTGGGAATGAATGACAAGTCCGTTCACGGCTTCATTGAAGTGACCGGCAATGAACGAGCCGGTTGGGACTGTTACCGTCGATTTATTGACATGTTCGGCGACGTAGTGATGGGGCCAAGTTCCACACTTGAACACCATCACTTTGAGCACGCTCTTTCGGCAATCAAAAAGAAGTACAAGGCCAAACAGGATACGGACCTGACCGCTTCGCAGCTGGAAGAATTGGTTGGCGAATACAAGAAGATTTACAAGAAGCACGTGAAATCGGACTTCCCTCAGGATCCGATGAAGCAACTCGAGTACGCCATCAATGCAGTCTTCGACTCGTGGCAGTCCGAGCGTGCCGTCAAGTACCGTGTCCTTAATAAGATTACCGGGCTGATCGGGACCGCTGTCAATGTTCAGACGATGGTCTTCGGAAACATGGGCGATGACTGTGCGACAGGTGTTGCCTTTACTCGTGATGGCTCAACCGGCGAAGCCAAGCCCATGGGTGAGTACCTTGTCAACGCACAAGGCGAAGACGTCGTAGCTGGTATTCGCACCCCGAAAAATCTCGAGGAGATGGCGAACGAAGACGACAAGGGACTCGTCAAAGCTGGCAAGGATCTGCTCAAAACGATGGCGATGCTTGAAAAACGTTACAAGTATCCTCAGGACGTGGAGTTCACCATCCAGCAGGGTAAGCTCTACATGCTCCAGACGCGTAACGCGAAACGAGTCGGTATTGCAGGTGTACGCTGGGCTGTAGAAATGGCCACCGGCGTGGACGTAATCACGGGGGAAAAACAGCCCAAACTGCTTTCCCCGAAGGCGGCGCTACAAACTGTGACGGGCAGCGATCTTGAGCAGTTGCTCTTCCCGATTTTCAATTCCAGTGAAGAAGCCAAGAAAACTCCTTTCTGCTCTGGTCTCCCCGCCGGTCCAGGTGCCGCAGTTGGCGCCATTGTCTTGAATCCAGACAAAGCGGAAGCCATCAAGAAGAAGGACCCCAATGCACGCTTGATCCTGGTCCGTCATGAGACGTCTCCAGAAGACGTCGGTGGCATGGGTGCTGCGGAAGGCATTCTCACCAGCACGGGTGGAATGACGTCGCACGCGGCGGTTGTGGCTCGTGGATGGGGTAAGTGTTGTATTTGTGGTGCCGGCGATTTGAAGATCGACTACAAGAAAGGTACGATCTCCGTCGGCTCCAAGACCTTCAAAGAAGGACAGATCATCTCACTGAACGGTTCGACGGGCAAAGTCTACGAAGGCGAAATCTCATCTGAGTCTTCGCCTGTCGTTGCCGGTTTGGTTGATAATAAGAAGGCAGCGCAGAATCACTGGATCTTCAAGCTGTATCAACAGGTATCTGATTGGTCTGACAAATTCCGCAAGATCAAAGTACGAACAAACGCAGATTCGCCCAGCGATTCGAAGAACGCTCGAGCCTTCGGTGCTGAGGGCATTGGACTGTGCCGTACGGAACACATGTTCTTTGAAGGCGACCGAATCACGGACGTACGCCGCTTTATCCTGGCGGACAACGAGAAAGATCGAAACAAAGCGATTCTCAAATTGCTGCCGCACCAAAGAAAAGACTTTGAAGGCATCTTCAAAGCCATGGATGGACTGCCGGTTACGGTGCGATTGCTCGACCCGCCTCTTCATGAATTCCTTCCTCACACGGAAGCTGACATGAAGAAGATGGCCAAGGAGATGAATGTCCCCCTTGCCAAGATCAAGGAACGCGTTGCGGAACTTCACGAGTTCAACCCGATGCTTGGTCATCGAGGTTGCCGCTTGAGCATCACCTTCCCGGTACTTTGTGAAATGCAAACGCGGGCCATTATTGAAGCGGCCGTCAAGGTCTCGAAGAAGGGTGGAAAGGTTATCCCTGAAATCATGATCCCCCTTGCGGGAACGAAGGCTGAACTGGATTACCTCGAGAAGATCGTTCGCAGTGTTGCCGATGAGATCATCAAGAAAGAGAAGTCCAAGTTGAAGTATCTCGTAGGAACCATGATTGAGATTCCACGGGCTGCTCTTACGGCCGATAAGGTTGCCGAAACAGCCGAGTTCTTCAGCTTTGGCACCAACGACTTAACCCAAATGACGTTTGGCTACAGTCGTGACGATATTGGCACGTTCTTGCCGGACTACTTGGAGAACAAGATTCTCGAAGTCGATCCGTTTCAACAGATTGACCAATCGGGTGTTGGCCAGCTCGTGGAAATGGCTGTCCAGAAGGGTCGAGCAACGCGTCCGAAACTTAAGTGCGGCATTTGTGGTGAGCACGGTGGTGAGCCGAATTCAGTGAAATTCTGCGTCCGTACCGGCTTGGACTACGTAAGCTGCTCCCCATATCGTGTACCAATTGCTCGACTGGCCGCTGCCCAAGCAGCCATCGAGGGATAGAATACGGAGGGAACCATCGGCCGCAGCAGGTCGCTCGTTCTCTTCAGTTGATTCGCACAAACGCCGGCGCAACTGTTGCCCGGCGTTTTTTCAATTCTTACCATTCTGTTCCACCAGGAGCACTACCGTGACCAGCGTCAACGACTTGTATTCCGAAGCCGATAAGCTCAAAGACAACGGGCAACTTGATGAAGCCATTGCCAAGTTGACCGAGGCGCTTGAGGTTGATCCCAACCATGTCATATCTCATTTGGCTCTCGCGGTTCTTTATGGACGCGTCAACAAGCATGATGATGCTGTGAAGCACGGACAAAAAGCTTGTGAGCTTGAACCTGATGAAGCATTCAACTTCACTGCGATGAGTGTCACCTTCCAACGTGCTTGGCAAGGGACGCAGAAGCAGGAATACATCCAAATGGCCGAAGATGCCATGGCTAAAGCCCACATTCTGGAAGGCCGCCAACCGCATTAGGTTGACGCCGAATTAGGTTGACGCCGAATTAGGTTGACGCCGAATTGAACTGGCACTTGCAATCTCATCGTGAGGCATCAGCCTCACGATTATTGGCTGATGAGCCCACGCCACGATTCACTGAGCAGATCGGCGGCTCGGTCGATCTCTTCGTTCGATGTTGGCCAACCGACGGACAACCGGACGGTCCCTCGCGCTGTATCGGCATCAAGCCCCATAGCTCTTAGCGTGGCCGACAATGCGGCTTCACCACTATGGCAGGCTGCTCCCGTCGAAGCACAAATGTCTGGTGTCCTCGCCAGCAACTCATGCCCGGCGACTCCTGGGAAATTTACGCTGAGCGTATTGGGAAGTCGCTCGGCTCCCTCACCATTGACCGACAACGATTCGCCGATCTCTTCACGAAGTCGATGGATTAAGCGGTCTCGCAATTGCCCCAAGCGAGATGAATCGTCCTGGCTGCTTCTCGAAGCCAACTCCGCAGCTTTTCCAAGAGCAACAATGTACGGCACATTCTCCGTTCCGGCGCGGAGGCCAAACTCGTGCCCCGCCCCATGAATTACCGGCTCTAACTTGACGCCACGCCTCACAAAAAGTGCCCCGACGCCTTTGGGAGCATACAATTTGTGGCCGGCAATTGTCAGCAAATCGACTCCCAAGTCATCAACATTTGTGGGAATCTTCCCTAGGCTCTGGGCGGCGTCGGTATGCATCCGAATATTGCGCTCACGACACAGATCTGCAATGGCGGAGATGGGTTGAATGCAACCTGTTTCGTTGTTGGCGTGCATGACACTAACCAATCGGGTATCCGAACGCAGCAGACTCTCGACTTGATGAACTTCGATGACCCCGCGTTCGTTGCAGGGACAAACGCTCACCTCAAATCCTAACGTTTTGAGATAAGCTGCAGGGACAGTCGTCGCAGGGTGCTCGATAGCAGAAATGACCAGATGTCCCCCTTCGGCAAGAGCGCTGGGAGTGAGAAACAATCCCTTGATCGCAAGGTTGCTACTCTCCGACCCGCCACCGGTAAAGACAATCTCCTCTGGATCCGCGGCCAACAAATTCGCGACTTGACGTCGCGCCTCCTCGACAGCCTGATGCGTTGCTCGGCCATAAACATGATCACTCGACGGATTGCCAAAATGCTCCGCCAGGTATTCCTGCATGACTTCGACAACGCTTGGTGCAATCGGTGTCGTCGCGTTGTAGTCGAGATAGATTCGCCGCATGGTTCTTTTCGTGCGTTCAGGTCAAGCTGCTCTGACTTCCGACGGACGGAAACCACACGGAATAAAGATATCATTTCCTACCGGCTCGGTGACCTTAACGGCGCTGATATTTTTATAGGGAAGAATCACCTTGCGACCGCCATTGGCGTCTGGGGCCAACCGCTGTAGCAGAATCGTATGTTCAGCCATCATGAATTCGACAAAACCGATCTGCTCGTCGAAAGTGGTTACAACGACTCCCTTGTGGTCCATTTCTTTGGGCCACCGAGCAAAGAACGACCGCCAGATCAGGGGCAACTCCATGGGAAACTCCAGTCAGGAATATTGAGCGCTTGTGACAGAGGCGGAAGAGTCGCCGAATCGGTCTTTCGATTCAAGTCGAGTCGCACTAGAAAGCAGAACAGCCCCGAACGTGTGACGTTCGAGGCTGTCGTTCTATCGGAATCAGCGCCAGCATTACTGCCAGCAAGGTAACTATTTCTTCCTGGGTTTGAGATCTTCGTCGGTGAGCAACCCTTCCTCTTTCAGTTGATCTACCATCGTTCGATAGTTTTCAAATTCAAGCTTCGTAAGTTGAAATGTCTCAAGTCCTTTACGCACAGATTCTTTTACAGCCGCGGCAGCCTGAACTTTCTTCCCATTGAAGAGCTGTGCCATTGCAACATGCACGTACTTGAACGCCGTCGCACCACCGTCAGAGATCGCCGCTTCGAATTCCTTGAGCGCCATCACGGGCTTTTGATTTGCCAGATGTACCATACCGAGCGTATCTCTCAGGTCCGCTGTGGGCCCAAGAATGTTCATCGCAAAGTCGACAAGCTTCAACGATTCGTCACTCTCTCCTTTAAGAGCCAGCATGTAAGCAAGATTGTTTGCCACGACTGCCTTCTGCAAGCTGGATACACTCGAGGTCTCCATGTAGGTTCGCAGCCACTTTTCGGCCTCGTCATAATTCCCAAGGACGTCTTCAAATTCCGCTTGTTGAATCAAGTAAGTAAGATTCTCAGGATCATTTTGCTTCGCCTCGGCAAACCAAGTCCGCATCTGCTCCGCATACTGGCTGTCTGAACCAGCCCCCCGATTCTTGCGAAGAATAGCGACGGCCAGTTGCAACGACTCCTCATATTTCCCATTTTCGATCGCCTTGCCGCACAGCTGAAGCGATTCTCCAACTTTTGCTGACCCACCTCGGCGACCAAGAAACGCCGCCAAAAGTAGCGACTCTTCAGGGCGTGCTGCCACGTATCGACGCCAGACTTTATCTGCAACCGAATAGACGCGGGGATCATACTCTCCAAGCTGTTCTACAATTTCGGCGACAACTCGCAGTCGATCAACGTTCTCTTTGGGCAACCTCGTAGGAATCAACGACACGAGCTCCTTTAAGGCCCGCTGCGTATTGCCACGGCGCGCTTGCAAATGAGCTTTTGTCCGCAACTCGGTAATTGTCCCCGGCACGCAATTCTTCAGCCAAGCCGCAGCCTGCTGATCTTCGTCGTGTGCAAGCAACCACTGCAGCCATGGGTCGAGGAGAGCCATGTCTTTATCATTCTTTGCAAGCAGGCCCATCATGACTTCTTTACAGTCACCCCAACGATCCTGACGTTGGTAAAGGTCCGCCATCACTCGGCGTTCGTTGTCACTGAGATCTCGGATGTCCGCAATTCTTTCCAATTCGTCCAGTGCCTGAGCACGTGAGAATCCATCGGGACGTTGAGCAGCCAACCTTCCCCACAACTCCATATCTTCAGGAGCAAGTGGCTTCCCTACTGCTGCATTTTCCTTGATAACGCGAATCGCCTCAGCAAATTCATGAAACGAACCAGCACGAGCCAGCAATTGCGCTTTGGAACGGCGAGCCCATTTGACTTCATTCGTTTCGTTAAGCGAGTTGGCTTTGGCTCCCGCCAGCAATCTCTCGACGTAAACACTCGCCTTATTCAGATTCTTGGCATTGATATGGGATTCCGCGATAGCGCGTAAAAGAGGCTTGTTCTCCGGGTCCGATTCCAATGCCCGTTCGTAGTTAATAACCGACTTTTTGTAATCACCTAAGAACCCATACGCTTGGCCAAGAAACACTGGAGCCTCTTTCTGAGAAAGCTCCAATTCCGCCTTTCGCACTGCCGCATTCGCCTCTTCGGTTCGACCAGACGCAACGTACATCTTCACCAATGACGTCCAGGCGTCTGCATGGCCAGGAGTAATTTCCAGAGCACGCTGAAAAGCCGCTTCGGCTTCCTTAATACGCTTCGCGTTGGTTAGCAGTTTTGCAACCCATACGTGATCGTCAGCACGCGGTGAGTTCTTGTCATAGGGCAGGTCTTCCGGTAACTCTTTCTTACGAGCCAGAATGTCCAGATTGATTCGTTCTTCCGCACGAGTCCACAAATTCTGGGGCAACTGCCCAAGCATTTTTTCGACCTTCTCAAAGTCACCTTGAGCGTAATAGAGTCGTGCCAAGCTACGGTAGACGTTGGGGTGGCCAATACTAAGTTTGAGTGATTTCTCCAACGCATCGATGGCTGCCGGTGCCTCACTCTTCATGACGTGAATCTCACCCAACAAGCGATAAAGAGCGTCCCAACCGTCACGCTGCCCGATGGCTTCAGTCGCGAGAGCTTGTGCGTCATTGAGATCCGACCGGGGAGCCTCCCGGTTCCGAACTTTCCAAGTCATGCGAACAGCTTCCGCCCACTTCCATTCGGCGGAGTTGCGACCAACGAGCTTTTCGAGCTCCTTGATCACCCCCTTCATGCCATCTTCATCGCCAGCCTGCATAGCGAGCTCGAACATCGACAAACGAACTCGCACATCCTGCGGGCGATCCTCCGCGAGCTTTCTCCACAGCCTTCGCATTTCGCCGATGTCATTCATCAGCAAGTAAATTCGCCCGATCCCACGGGTGATTTGAACACGTTTGTCTTCGCCGAATTTCGACAAGTCGGCTTCGAGTGCTTTCAGTTCTTGCCTGGCTTCATCCTGACGGACTCTGGCAAGCAACTCGGCTCGCATCATTCGAAGCGTGAGTGGAGTATCCGTCTTGGTAGACGTCGATTCCTCCAGCCGGACCAGCGCTTCATCGATACCGACCTCGTTGGCTATCCTTCGAACAGCATCCACAACAACATTTGTGTCATTTGGAGATGCAACGCGTACCATCCGATCAAGCTGCTCTTTCTTTTCCGGTTGGCCCTTCGCAATAAAGTATGCACCAATGACTGGAGCAACCTGTGGGTCTTTGATCATCCCCGCGTCTCGGATCGACTTCACGAGTTCATCTGCATCAAGAAAACTGCGTTGCGATTCGGGTAACCGATCCTGCTGCAGAAGTTCCATTTGGAGTTGGGCTGGTAAAAGTGCGGGGTTGATCTTGATCCCCCCCATCTTCATTTGCCTTTCGACAAACCCGTATTCCTCGGCAGCCTTCTGCATTTGCCCCATCGCAAGCTGGCTTTGAATAATCCCCCAACGAGCCTGCAGATTGCCAGGAGCAGCTTCTACAATTTCCTGACAAGCCTTCAGACGCTTGTCATGCTGCCCCATCTGCTCATAGCACAACGCCAGTGCCCCATTCAGCCCACCGATCCAATCGGGTCGAATCTGTGTCACTTGCGGCTTGGCATTTTCAAGCTTCTGGCTTGCTTCAAACCATTGTTTCTTCACGACGTCTGTCCGGCCGTCCAAAAACTCAAGCAGCGGACGTGCAAACCCGGATTCCCTGAGCTGTTCACGTGTTGCCTCAAGTGCAGCAAAATCCCGCTTCTCCAACTCAATATTGGCGCGAGCCCAAATAATGGCGGAATTCTTGGGTGCAATCTCCAGCGCCTTGTTGAGGTACGAAATGGCAGCCTCCGGGTCGCCTGTATTGAGCGACCAAGATGCCAACCCTCGGTACGCCATCACGCTATCTGCATGATGTTCGAGACACTGTTCATAAAGCTGTTTCGCCTGATCAAACTCTCTAGCCTTCAAGGCGAAGTCGGCTGCCGTCAAAAGGCCCTGTAACGAAGTCGGTTCCAAATCGAGTGCCCGAGTCAGATCCTTAGAGATCGATTCCTTGAATCGGTCATCTTTCATGCGGCTAAAATAGGCAGCTCGTTTGAGATAGGCAGTCGATGACTCCGGATTCATCTTGACCAGTTCGTTCATGACTAAAGCACCGGATTCCGGGTCACGAAGTCGAATGTACAAGATGTCCGACAATAGCTGGTAGGCATCCTCATGTTTCGGAGCAATTGCCTTGGTGGTGTCGAAACGACGGTCGTTTCGATCGTATCCGATTAAATCGCAAAGTACCGGAAGCGCTTTATCATCCTGCCCAGAGCGTGCCAGACAGCTTGCCAGTTTGACTTGAAGTTCGGGATCAGGATTATCTTCGTCCGTAAGATACTTGATATGAGAAATTGCGTCGTTATAGCGTAGGAATTGCATCGAAAAATCGACGGCAGTATTGCGCAGCTCCTTGTTCTCAGGATTCATCCTGACGGCTCGCTCGACCAAGCTGAATGCACCACTAAATGACTGTGCGTTCAGCTCTCCTTTTTTCCTCAAATCCTCAATGTGCTTTTTCATCGACAGCGCGAGGTCAATATAGATCTCGTTGTCGTCGGGGCGCAGCCGCAGGTATCGAGAGTAAAACTTTACTGCCTCTTCATTATCCCCTTCCTCTGATTTCGCTTTAGCACGCGTCAAAAGCCCGTTAGCGTTTCGGTTCTTCTGAAACTGATAGAGGAAGAAAGCTCCAATCAGCGTGAACAGCGCTGAGAGAAAGAGTATGGCGAGCAATTTGACGTTGATCTGCTTCATGGCTGCTTTTCACAGTCGTTTTTTGGGTTAACGCCGCCCCTTCGAATGGACAGCAGAGATAGCATGCAATTAGGTGTACGCGTGGCGGTGGGCGACAGTTCGCAGCCCAGCGACATCAAACACAATCATCTTGAAAACAAGCAAAATTCAAAGCATTCATCCTATCCCTTGTAAGGTTGCTGTCAACGAATCATCAGCTGGCATGGTTGGAAGATTGACGGCTGTTGGGGTTAGCAAGCAAAGGTGGATTTGGCAATTCGCTGAGAATTTGTCGATCTCGCAAAACCTCAACCAAAGAATGCACGAACATGTGCCGATTATTCCGAATGTGACGGTAGTTAGCGCGGATTGCGCATTGTAGTTCTACCGCCAACGCCAACTTGGCTGGACGAAAAAAATCATGAATCTATCTCTCTGTACCCCAAAAATTCTCGCTCAACGGCTGTTGCTGATCGCAAGCCTGTCAATCCTGATCTTTGGATCAGGATGCAACACGCTAGGAACCCAAGCGATGAGCATCCCTAATACCTACGGGATTACGGAAGCCAGAGAGCGCATCGCCGCGACGGGCGACGCATCAGCCTGCAATGAACCGGTGGATCCATCACAGCTGCCGCCGGCCGAACTCAGCAAGATGTCGCTGCCGACTTATCGCATCGAGCCGCCCGATATCCTTGTCATTGATGCGATTCGATTGGTACCGAAATCGCCGTACTACATTCAGTCTCTTGACATCCTCCAGATTGTCGTTGCCGGGTCTCTCCCCGAACAACCAATTGCGGGACAATACCAAGTCGAAGCGAATGGAGTCGTTCACCTTGGCCCATCCTATGGCCCCGTCAAGCTCGAAGGCTTGACGACTGAAGAAGCCTCTGACGCGATCTCGCGACAGTTGAGGGGCGTGCTCACGGAACCGGAAGTCGCCGTGACCCTGCTGCAAGCCTCGGGGTTGCAACAGATCGCGGGCGAACATCTGGTCGGACCTGATGGAACCATCAACCTTGGCGTCTACGGCAGTGTTTACGCCGCCGGACTCACAATCGAACAGACTCGCGCCGCCGTCGAGTGTCAGCTTTCAGAGAATTTCGACGCACCTAAGGTCTCGATTGATGTGTTCGCCTACAACAGCAAGGTCTATTACATCATCATCGAAGGCCCAGGAGCCGCCGACCAAGTCGTTCGCGTTCAAGTGACTGGTAATGAAACCGTCCTGGATGCAATTTCGAACATAGGTGGGCTTTCCCAACTCTCCAGTAGCAAGCTCTGGATTTCGCGCCCCGCGCCGCATGGCGTTGGCTGTGATCAGGTGCTACCAATCGACTGGGACGCCATTACACGTGGTGCGAATACATCCACGAATTACCAGATTCTACCCGGCGACCGACTCTTCGTCGCAGCCGACCGATTGGTTGTACTCGACTCGTTCATCAGCCGACTAACGACGCCGTTCGAACGAATCTTTGGATTCGCGTTGCTGGGTGGTCAGAGCGTTCAGGTTCTTCAACGATTCCCAGAAGGACGATTCGGCTTCTAGTCGTCTAAGCCGCCTGGTTTGAAATGCAGTTACTAAAGGAGCACATCGTGCGTAACAGAAACTCCCTAATTCGCTGGTTTGGCACCGCAGGATTCGCGGTCTTGACCACACTATTCCTCAACGGGATCGTGGTGGCACAAGCCGCCTGTGGCAACTGCCAAGGCCCATGCCGGTACGGGGTTGATGGCGTTTGCACACCTAGGACGGCGACCTTCGGCTACTATCAATCCAGCTGGCGTCGATGGCCTGAGCCTGCTCCGCCCGTTGCTCATTGCAACGTTCCTTCGCGTGCAAGCGACGCGTCGGGAAGCGGGCCTGGGCTTGAACTGCCCGAGGCGCTGGATGAACACGAAATCGATCCCGAGTTCTCTCACCTTCGCAAGAAGGTAGGGGGATCCCAAGCGGGAGTCCCCTACTTCGACGATGGTGGGCTGCCAATGGATGATGGAAGCTCTTCACGCAGCTTGGCTCCCCCACCCTCAGATAGTGGGATGCCCGAACTCAACTTGGACTTACCCGCTGCTGCTGACGAAGGCGATTCAAGCATGAATCTCATGCGAATCCGCACGAACGCGTTCCGGCGGAATGCCGAGCAGCAGCAAGTTGCACAACGCCATCCGACGCGTCCCATCAGCCGCGTGACCTATGTCCAGACGGAAACTCCGAATCCGCTGCGATTCGCCGACCCCCAGCCCATCACGCCCAAGGCTCCGAAACCGCAGGTAAAGCCCAAGCAACACCCCCGACCTGCAGGGTTTGGATATGGCCCCAACCCTTTGAGGTAGCCACCGGGTTTTGGCGATTAAAACACACAGAATGAGGCAAAAAGGCATCGAGTTATCGATGCCTTTTGTTTTGGGATAGGAATTCACGGCTCCAAGTCTGTGCAATCGGTATATCTCGCCTTAGTTTTCTGTTGTTCAGGAATGGGCATTCCATATGCACTCGTGTGGATTTCACCTTCTGATATGCTGAACATCAGGATTTCAGGGGAAACCCGGAGCTTTGAGTGCTCTGCGATCCAATTTGCGTTAGTCTGCGTACAGCAAGTACTTACGTAAAATTCGCGGCATTCAACCTGAACC
>CAYYHV010000001.1:48283-62260 GCA_964471695.1 uncultured Pirellulaceae bacterium | reverse complement strand
CACTTTGTGTCACCCAGAGGGACGGAGTCCGCGATGGCATTTCGACTTTTACATCCTCGACGTATACGATCCACTGATGCCCATATTACCCCGCGAAATTGATCTCTATCCGCCCAATCTGTTTGATACAGATTTCGTTGCTGATGATACAACGTGGTGGGCCATCTACACGCTCTCCCGTCGAGAAAAAGATCTGATGCGACGTCTCAAAGCAATGGAAATTCCATTCTATTGTCCTTTGATTCAGAAAAAGAACAGATCACCAAGTGGCCGCGTACGACATTCCTACGTTCCGCTCTTTTCAGGATATGTGTTTGCTCAAGGCGATCGTGAATGCCGTCAACAGATGCTGACCACGAACTGCATCTCGCAGACTATCAAAGTCGAGGATTCGGCTTCGCTGCTCCACGACTTGCGTCAGATCAACTTGCTGGTCGACGCGAATGCTCCCATGACGATCGAATCGAAAATCCAACCCGGACAACGGGTGCGGGTTCTCAACGGCCCGTTCAAGGGAGTCGAAGGGACGGTGATGTCCCGCCGAGGAGAAGAACACTTAATCGTTTCCGTCGAGTTCCTGCAACAAGGCGCTTCGGTGGAAATTGGCGACTTTCAAGTCGAACCCATATAGCTTCACTTTCAACGATCATCTAACAAGCAGTCAACTGTGAAGAATGTACAAATAACCCGCGGAATGCTGATCCGAATGCTGGCTGATGCCGGTCTGGTCACAGTTTCTTACGCAATCGCGATGGGAGTGAGACTCCTGTACCTGATCGCCTTTGAAGCCCAAGGGGAATACAGCGAGTTCGTGCGACGGGATGCCTTAGACTTTCTCAAGACCTGCCCGTTTGTCGTTGCCATTTGCCTTTTTGTATTTTGGAACAGTGGGTTCTACACGTACAGCAAGCACTACCTGAGCAAGTACAAGACGCTTGTTGTGTTTCAGGCGGTGTCGCTTTCGTATGTCATTTTCGGATTTGGCTCTTACTTCGTCAGCGGCGGACAGCTGATCGCTCGTAGCGCGTTCCTTCTTTCCTGGTTATTGACGGGTGTTGTGCTCGTGAGCGCGAGAGTCTGGAGCGACGTATGGAAACACCATGTAACGCCCGAGAGGGAATCCCTGACTCAGAAAAGCCGTGACCATCAACGTGTGCTTGTCATCGGCGGAGCGGGTTACATTGGGTCCACCGTTGTCCCGCGACTGCTCGAACTGGGTTGCGAAGTGCGACTGCTCGACATGTTGCTGTTTGGTAGAGAACCCATCAGCCATTTTGTTGACCACCCAAATCTCGATCTGATTCAAGGCGACTTTCGCAATCTGGGCACAGTGCTCCGAGCCGTCAAGGACGTCGATGCCGTTATCCATCTCGGAGCCATCGTTGGGGACCCTGCGTGCTCACTGGATGAAGAGTTGACGATTGACGTGAATCTGGTCTCCACGCGAATGATCGCTGAGTTGGCCAAGTCAGCCGGTGTAAAACAATTCGTTTTCGCCAGCACATGCTCCGTCTATGGTGCATGCGACGATCTGCTTGATGAGCGATCTGAAGTCCGACCCGTTTCGCTATATGGTGATACCAAACATGCTTCAGAGAATGTTCTGAAGGGATTGGCAGACGATAACTTCTCGCCGACCATTCTCCGATTCGGCACCATTTATGGACTTTCTGGAAGAACGCGATTCGATTTGGTCGTGAACCTCCTGACAGCAAAAGCCAAGATCGAAGGCAAGATTACCGTCCATGGCGGCAATCAATGGCGTCCGTTCGTTCACGTTGAAGATGCGGGCAGAGCCGTCGTTATGGTGCTTCAGTCGCCTCCGCATATCGTGGCGAACGAAGTCTTCAACGTCGGTTCGAATGAGCAAAACTACACCATCTCGCAGATCGCAGAGCTGGTTCTTGAGCGAGTCGTCGATGCCGAACTTCACACGGCGACCGAACAAGTGGACCACAGAAATTACCGCGTCAGCTTTGACAAGATTCACAAACTCCTTGGCTTCCAACCGCAGTGGACAGTCGCCCAAGGCATCCAACAGGTTCTCGAAGCGATCGCAGCCGGTGAGATTGAAGACTACGCCGAATCGAAGTACAGCAATGCCAAATTCCTGACGGAAGAAGGCACCGATCGGCTGGCAAAAGACCTCTGGGCTCGCCAGCTTATCGATGACCTCACTCGGAAGTAATTGTGCACGTACTCTTACTCCACCAAAATTTCGTCGATCACTCCCACCCGGGGGGAACTCGGCATCTCGAACTTGCAATACATCTGGTCGAAATGGGTCACGCAGTCACAATCGTCGCGAGCAACCTTGACTACCTCACGGGAAACCGTATTGAGGGCGGTCGGGAGCAATGGATGAGTGGGGTACGCGTCCTTCGTGCTCCGGCACTCCCGACTCTGCACCGCAGTCTGCTTTGGCGGGTCATTTCCTACCTGTCATTCACGTTCACTTCGTTCTGGACTGGCCTAAGAGCAGAGAAACCCGATGTCGTCATCGGCACGACTCCGCCGCTTTTCCAATTGCCCTCTGCCTGTGCAATCTCTTTCTTGCGACGGGTTCCATTCCTACTGGAAGTTCGTGACCTCTGGCCCAAGTTCGCCGTCGACATGGGCGTACTCAAGAACGGTGTAATTATCAAGATTGCAGAAGTCGTTGAACGATTCTTCTACAAGTCTGCAACGCACATCGTCGTCAATTCGCCAGCGTACGAAAGCCACGTCATCGCCAACGGAGTCGCCGCATCCAGAGTCTCTACAATCCCAAACGGTGTCGACACATCAATGTTCGATCCGCAGGATCATGGCCAACCCGTGCGAGAGCAATTCCAACTCACCGATGAATTTGTTGTTACGTACGCAGGTGCCTTAGGCCAAGCCAATGACATACCTACTTTGATCCAGGCAGCAAAGCTGGTTTCCGATGACCCAAAGATTCAGTTCCTGATCGCCGGTGGCGGGCACCATAAAGATCAGTTGCAGAAACTGGCGTCCGACCTGAACCTTCAGAACCTCCGATTCGTCGGTCACTTCCCCAAAGACAAAATTGGTGACCTGCTCGCAGCTTCCGATGTTTGCGTTGCTTGCTTGCAAAATATCCCAGCGTTCAAGACAACTTATCCGAATAAAGTATTTGACTACATGGCTGCTGGACGCCCCGTTCTCCTCGCAATCGACGGAGTCATCCGCAAAGTAATTGAAGACGCGGACGGCGGGGTTTATGTTGAACCAGGTGATGCGGAAGCCTTGGCAAATGCCATTCGGCAAATGAAGGAGTCACCGGATCACGCGAAACAACTTGGTCAGAACGGTCGAAATTTCGTCGTTGAAAACTTCGAACGACGAAAACAGGCGGAAGCATTTGACAGTCTTCTCGAGAGTTTAAAATCTTAGCAGGAAGCACTATGAATCTCTTTTCTATTCGCTCACATTCCTTTTCGTTGCGGAAGCGAAACTAGATGGCAGACGCCTCTCCAACCACCGGTACCACTTCCTCGGTCGGCGTTGACTACAACGCATCGTCGATTACTGAAGAAGCTGTGGTCGTTCAAAAGCGACTTTCCAGTCGCAGCCGCCGCATGCTCGCCAACGTTGGGCCTGCAGGCTGGTTCACCGTCGATTTCTCGTTCGCGTTCATCGCGGGAATTATTGGTTTTGTCGCGACGCCTTACTTGGGCGGCGAAAAAGACGTTCAAATCCTGCCGTTTAGTTTTGGGCTCGCCATTACCGTCGCGCTCGTTTCGCATATTGCCGGACTCCACGACCCAAGGTACCGTCGCAGTAATCTTGACAATGTCGGTCGAGTGATTGGCGTCGTTTGCCTATCGATGGCTATCCTGCTGATCGAATTATGGATCGTGCACTATCTTCGCGCCGGGCGATACATTGTCTTCACGTCAGCCTTGGCTTGCATCAGCGGCATGGTACTCGTCCGATTGATTGCCTGGAGATACGCTCAAAGTTTTGCAACACGGATCTGCTTCCTCGGGGACGACGCATACAGCTACAACGCCGCCGTGCTGGCCTCGGAGCAAGAGCAGTCGTTTCGCGTGATCAATCCTCCCGAAGATGGTTCGTTGAGCGAATGGGCAGTTGTAAGTCAAATTGACGAAGTCGTCTTTGATCCACTGGCCGCAGAACCCATTGAAGATGATGCGTTACTCGCTTGCCTCGATCAAGGCGTCAAGATTTCGTCTTACACAGATTTCGTTGAGGACAACTTTTTCTTCGTACCTGTCGACAGTATCGATGCCAAGTGGCTACTGACGGCTCGCTTGGATTTGGCACACCCTTACTACAACGGCGTCAAACGAATTGTTGACATTCTGGCAGCAACCATTGGATTAATCCTCTCCTCACCAATCCTCATCGCTGCCATCATTGCGATTAAGCTGGAAAGTCCCGGCTCGGCGTTTTATTCACAAATTCGATCCGGCAGATTCAACCGTCCTTTTTGGATCTACAAACTGCGCACGATGGTTCAGGATGCCGAAAAAGACGGTGCCAAATGGGCCAGCAAATCGGATGCACGCATTACCAAGATTGGCAACTTCCTTCGCAAAACACGCATCGACGAAATCCCTCAGTTCTGGAATGTACTCCGAGGAGAAATGTCGCTGGTAGGACCTCGCCCAGAACGGCCTCAATTCGTCGCCCTACTTAGCGAAGAGATTCCATTCTACGTTCAACGTCATCTCGTCAAACCGGGACTGACTGGATGGGCACAAATCAACTACCCCTATGGCGCCAGTGTTGAAGACGCCAAAAACAAGCTAACCTTCGACCTTTACTATGTGAAACGTGCCTCAATCATGCTGGATTTACAAATCCTCTTGCGAACCATTGGAGCCATGATGAAGGGGTCACGTTAACGACATGTCTAACTGCCGCGAAACCATCTGCAACGTCATCGAGCGAGTCCTGCGTGAGTCAGGTCGCAAGATGCCAGAATCGCCAACGGACGATGCAACGTTGCAAGAGACATTCAAACTCGATTCGCTGGACCTTGCCGTTATGGTGGTTGCCCTCGAATCAGAATTGGGCGTGGACCCATTTCGAGACGGTGTCCAGCCGGTCCAGACGCTTGGCGCGCTCGTCGAAGTCTACGAGAACGCAGCAAAGTAGCGCTGATGTCAGCAGTCGAAAATCAAGTCGTCCTGGTTTCTGGCGGCAGCCGAGGTCTGGGTAAAGCTATCGTTGAGCGGCTTTTGGCGTCGAACTGTAAAGTGGCGACGTTCAGTCGTAAACCCAGTGATTTTGTCGACTCGCTCAGCAACCACCCGGACTTTCTCTACAAGTCCGTTGATGCTTCAGACTCAGCCGCACTGCTTGAGATGGTTCACGAAACGGCGAACAAATGGGGAAGAATCGATGCGTTGGTTAACAATGCGGCCATTGCCTACGACGGCGTGCTGGCTCTGATGAACGAAGAACACATCCACCGAATGATGCAAGTCAATTTGACTGCTTCGATCATTTTGGCAAAGGAATGTGCCAGAAAGATGCTCCTCACTGGCGGGGGAAGCATCATCAATATCTCGTCCATTATCGCGCAACGAGGCTTCTCGGGACTGTCAGTCTACGCAGCGACAAAAGCTGGCATGATTGGCTTTACTCGCTCGCTGGCTCGTGAACTTGGAGCTCGGAAAATCCGTGTCAATGCAATCGCGCCTGGCTATTTGGAAACCGAGATGTCGGATTCTCTGTCCGATACGCAACAGCAGCAGATAATTCGGCGGACTCCCATGGGAAGGCTCGGCTCGGTCGACGACATTACCCCAGTCGTTGAGTTCTTGTTGGCTCCAGCCAGCCAGTTCATTACCGGCCAAGTGATCACCGTGGATGGTGGCTCTTCCCTTTAACCATGATTGATGTCGTCATTGTCGGAGCCGGTGGATTTGCAAGAGAAGTCGAATGCCTTCTTCCAGAATTCATGCATGACACAACTTTTCAGTTGAAGGGTTTTCTAGGCAAAGACCAAGGCGTCGACTCGGAAATTGACATCAGTGATCGCTTACTCGGCGACCCGGAATCTTACCGGCCCAGCAAGAACGATCGTTTCGTCCTCGCCATTGGAAACATGGAGGCTCGACGACGAACTGTCGCTGCGATTCAAGACAAGCAAGGGAAGTTCTTGACCTTGGTCCATCCCAAAGCATTCGTTGCGAAAACCGAGCAACTAGATGAAGGCGTTATTGTCTACCCATTCGCGACCGTATCGAACAATGCAAAGCTGGCTTGTGGAGTCAAGCTGAACTACTACGCCTCTGTGGGGCACGACACCCAACTCGGCCGATATTGCCTCCTTGCACCGTACGCCACCGTCAACGGCTTTGCCGTGCTGGAGGACGAAGTCTATCTCAGCACGCATTCCACGGTCGCACCACAGGTCCGCGTTGGGAGTCGCTCGAAGCTAAGTGCAAACAGTGCTGCGATGAAAGATGTCCCCGCAAATCAACTCGTGTTCGGAGTCCCAGGACGTGTAGTGCGTCGCATGGACATTTGACTTGAAGATTCTCTTGCTGGCTCACTTCTACCCACCTGAAATCGGCGGCGCCGCGGCAAGGCTCCATGGCTTGGCGCGATGGATGGCAGCCGATGGAAATCAGGTTACCGTGATTGCCGGATTCCCCAACTACCCAAGTGGGCAAATCCCTGACGAGTATCGCCGAAAGTTGCGTACCATTGAATCACTGGACGGAGTCAAGTTGATCCGCACCTGGGTCTACGCGACTCCGAAACGTGGAGCCATCCGACGTCTTGCCAACTACTTCTCGTTTATGTTCACTGCGTTCGTCGCGGGAATCACAACCAAAGAGAAATTCGACGTCGTTGTCGCGTCTTGTCCGCCGCTGTTTCTGGGACTATCTGGTTGGGGCATTTCAGTGGTGCGGGGTGGGAAATTTGTCTTTGACATTCGCGACCTCTGGCCCGATGTTGCCGTCGAAGCGGGCGAGTTCAAAGAAGAAGCAACAATTACGCGGCTGGGACACTGGCTTGCCAAGTTTATCTACCGTCGGTCCGACCACATTATCCCGGTGACAGAAAACAAAAAGACTCGATTGCTGGAAAAAGGAGTCGATGCCAGCAAGCTTTCCGTTGTCTCCAACGGAGTCGATCTTGATCTCATACCGGACCTTGATTCGCTGCAAACGCTTCGTGACGAACTGAATTTGAACGGAAAATTTATTGCGATCTTCGCTGGCTTGATGGGAATTGCACAGCGAGTTGAAATCGTTGCCGAAGCAGCCACAATACTACGGGAGGAAAGTGACTTACACTTCCTGATTGTTGGCGATGGTGTCCGTAGACCAGTGATCGAAAAGATGGTCGAAGAAAACGGACTTCACAACATCACCATGCTGCCTCGGCAGCCACGCGAGAAAATGCCAGCCATACTGGCCACCGCGGACCTATGTCTGGTTCCACTGGCCACCGCCAAGCTTACCGATGCAGTACCATCCAAGTTGTTAGAAGCCTGGTCGTATCGCAAACCCGTCATTCTTGTCGCAGCCGGTGAATCAGCCGAATTGGTTGAACGCAGCGATGGGGGACAAGTCGTCGCTCCCGGAGACGCGACTCAATTGGCTGATACGTTGCGACAGATGAAAAATTCACCAGCGCGATCACGGGAACAGGGAGAAAGCGGTTTCGAATTCGTCAAAACCAACCTCGATCGACCGCTGCTGGCCAAACAATTTTCAAGAGTACTTAAGAGTGTGGTGGCAAACCACTAGGTAAGGAAAACAGAATTGAGCAAACTTCGTCCACTATTGGTCTTCGGCACACGCCCTGAAGCTATCAAGATGGCTTCCTTGGTTATGGGTTGCCGCGAACACGACTCGGTCGATCCCATCGTTTGCGTGACCGGCCAACATAAAGAGATGCTGGCCCAAGTCACCGATTATTTCGGGATCAAGAGCGATATTGATCTCGCGCTGATGAAACCAAATCAGACTCTGGCAACACTCACTGCCGGCTGCATCGAAGGTATCGACACGGTCATTCAACAACACAATCCGGACTGTGTTGTTGTCCAAGGCGATACAACAACCGTGATGGCTTCGTCGGTGGCCGCTTTCTACCGCCGAATTCCTGTTGTGCATATCGAAGCCGGACTTCGTACCGGGGACCTATTCCAACCTTGGCCGGAAGAATTCAATCGCCGAATCACCAGTCTGACTGGCACATTGCACTGTGCCCCGACCGAGCGTTCTGCGGAAAATCTACGCAAGGAGGGAATCGACGACTCGACGATTCACGTAACGGGCAACACCGTCATCGATGCACTTCTATGGGCCGTTGAACGAGAACGCGGCAACGATGAGCAATGGCGCAGCAAGCACAATGCCTTGGGGGAAAACCGCGTTGTCCTCATTACCGGGCATCGGCGTGAGAATTTTGGCGGCGGATTCGAAAACATCTGTAAGGCAATCCATACGCTCGCCGGCAAGTTCCCGAACGTTGAATTTGTCTATCCGGTGCACTTAAATCCCAATGTTCAGGAACCTGTTCATCAGCTCCTTGGAGACTTGAGTAATGTGCACCTGATTCCGCCGGCGCCTTACCCCGAATTTGTCTGGCTTATGGATCGGAGCTCAGTCATCCTTAGCGACTCGGGCGGAGTTCAGGAAGAAGCTCCTTCGCTCAAGAAACCGGTCTTGGTCATGCGAGAAACGACCGAACGTCCCGAAGCTCTCGATGCCGGCGCCGTCGAACTCGTCGGCACCGATGTCGGCAAGATCGTCGATCGCATGACTTCGCTGCTTACAGACAAGAGCGACTACGAACGACACCAGATTGATGTAAACCCATATGGAGATGGAAAGTCGGCAAAGCGCATCATAGATCTTATGCAGAAACACATTTCCTAACCCGTCGATGAAACCACCAATGTTTGTTCCCTCAGAAACTTCCGTTTGCGTTATTGGGCTTGGTTACATTGGCCTCCCTACTGCCAGCGTACTCGCGACCAAAGGATTCCATGTCTATGGCACGGACGTCCGTGCCGATGTTGTCGATACGATTAACAAAGGCGAAATCCATATTGAAGAACCTGATTTAGATATCCTCGTCCGATCAGCGGTCAATAGTGGACAGCTCAAAGCCGGAATTGATCCTCGTCCGGCCGATGTGTTCATCATCTGCGTGCCAACTCCCATTCGCCCCGACCATACGCCGGATTTGAGCTACATCGAGCAAGCCTGCAAAGCGATTAAGCCGCACATCAAAGCTGGCAATCTGATCATCCTCGAATCAACCAGTCCTCCCGAAACAACGGACGGAGTCGTAATCCCCAATGCCATCCCTGAGGGATTGATTCCAGGTGAAAATATTTTCGTGGCGCATTGTCCCGAACGCGTACTGCCTGGTCGCATTCTTCTCGAAGTCGTCCAGAACGATCGCGTCGTCGGCGGCACAACACCGTCTTGTACCGAGCGAGCAAAGAACTTCTACGAAACCTTCGTAAGCGGCGCGGTGCTTGGAACAACTGCAGTCACGGCTGAGACCACGAAGCTTATCGAAAACTCCTACCGCGATGTAAACATTGCCTTTGCAAATGAGCTCTCGGTTTTGGCAGATAAGCTGAACATCGATCCGTGGGAAGTCATCGAACTGGCCAATCGCCACCCACGAGTCAACATTTTGAACCCTGGGCCCGGAGTCGGTGGTCATTGCATCAGCGTCGACCCGTGGTTTCTCGTGGACGCGGCTCCTGAAATCACCCGCTTGATGCGGACAGCTCGCGAAGTCAACGACGCCAAGCCGCATCATGTGGCGCAACATGTCGCCCAGTTGGCTCGTCAGTTTGCCAATCCCGTCATCGGTTGCTTGGGACTCACGTACAAAGCGGATGTCGATGACCTCCGTGAAAGCCCCTCATTGGAAATTACTGAAGCGCTCATCGCTCAAGGCGTTGGTGAAATTATGGCATGCGACCCCTACGTGTCGCCCAAGAACTTCACCAAGTTCGCCTTATATCCACTCGAAGAAGTGATCACCAAGTCGCAGGTGCTTGTGCTCCTGACAGACCATCAGCAATTCCTGAAGATCCCCAAAAAGACGCTTCAGGAAAAAGTCATTGTGGATACTCGTGGACGTTGGCGGTAAGCAGCAGCCCCCCACTTGAGGTAATTCCCATGGGAATGTTGCGGAAATGCGGCGAATTGTGGACATTGAGTCGATAGATTTGATATTGTATAATTGTGAGAATAACGGGGCATCGTTAAGGAGGCACCTATACATGCGATATCGTGATCGAGGTTTTACGCTCGTCGAATTACTAGTAGTAATTGCCATTATTGGCGTTCTGGCGGCCATCTTGCTTCCTGCGGTTCAAGCAGCCCGCGGCGCTGCACGGAAAACAGAATGCACGAGTAACTTGAGGAACTTAACTCAGGGTATTCAGTCTTTCGAAGCGTCGAAGAATTTCATGCCGCCGATTGCCAAACAGATTGACAACTCGCAATGGGTTTCTGGATTTGTTTATTCAATCCTCCCAACCATTGAGCGGGCTGTGCTGCGAGACGAAATCGATCGTTTGATATCTGAAGGTTCCGCAGTGCCTGTGGATGCTGGGGCGAGAGATTTCCATCTTGCTACTTTAAGTCCGGCTTCGATAAAGATACTGAATTGCCCGAGCAATCCAACGTTTGGTGATGGCGGCTCAGGGTATGTTGCCAATGGCGGGCACAAGGACCTTTTAGATGGGCGGGGCGTTCTTGATTATGCTGCCAATGGTGCCTTTAGCTTTGAAGCGATGGGCACAAAGTATCGAACGACCCTTGACCAAATTTCGGCAAAAGATGGCACTTCGCTAACCGTCGTAGTGTCAGAAAACGCTAGATTTACTCAAACACAAGAATACCCGCCGTTAGAATGGAGAAATCCGAGTGATTGGCGACCTGTACAAATCCAGTCCGTGACTCACTTTCAAGATTCTGTTGAATTGCCACACTCGATGATCTGGGATTCAAGAATTGACGGTCCCGAAACGACCGGGCAAGTTACTAGCCGTATTGAACAAGTGAATCCTGGATTCCTGAATTCTAACGTCGGTCCCATTGCGTCTGAACCAAGCTCGCCAAGGCTCTACAGCGGCTATGTCGAAAACTCATCTCCGTCCAGTTTCCACACTGGGGGCTTTGTGACCGGGTTCGCCGATGGCCATGTCCAGTTCCTCACGCAACAAATGGACTACCGCGTTTACGCCCGATTACTGACCAGCGATGGCCGATCTATTTCGGTTTGGGACCGCTCGCGACCATCTCAGATAAATTACCAACATATCCAGCTCGCAGAATCGGACATGGAATAGCGGATGTATTTCAGCATCAGATCAATCTAGCAGTATTAGAAGCCGCGAATACCAGTCGCGGCTTCTGTCTATTTCTAGTCCTGAGTGATCCGTAATTCCGAACACTAATCATATGACAATTCTTGTCACAGGCGGCGCTGGCTTCATCGGAAGCCATTTCATTGAGTTACTCCTGAAGAAGGGTCACGATTCGATCGTCTGCGTGGACAACTTCAATGACTATTACGATCCCGCGTTAAAGCGGAATAACATCACGTCGTTCAGCGACTCAGAGTCCGTCACTTTAATCGAAGGCGACTTTTGCGATCCTGCGTTTTCGCTGGACCTCTTCAAGAGGTACCAGTTCGACAAAGTCGTTCATCTCGGAGCCTATGCGGGCGTCCGCATCAGCGTGTCACAACCCCTCGTGTACATGCAGAACAACGTCTCCGGCACACTGTGTTTGCTCGAAGCCGCCCGAGCCTTCCCGGTCGAGAACTTCCTCCTTGCCTCGTCGTCGACCGTTTATGGCAAAGGAGCCGAAATCCCGTTCAAAGAGACGAATACGTTGGGGATCCCGGCCAGCCCCTACGGAGCCAGCAAGCGTGGCGCTGAGCTTATCGGCATGACCTACTACGAATTGCACGGCATCCCATTTACGGCAGTTCGACCATTCAGCGTTTACGGCCCAAGGCTTCGCCCTGACCTGGCACTTACCATTTTTACCGACCGTATCATTCACGAACAGGAAGTCCCTCTGTATGGAGACGGTTCGTACCGCCGCGACTTCACGCACGTTACGGATATCTGCGACGGTATCTACGCCGCGATGAATTCAAAAGAAGCCATCGGCCACCGCATTAACCTTGGACACGGTCACCCAATAACGATGTCCCACGTCATCGAGACGTTGGAAGAGTCAATCGGCAAGAAAGCCAACATCAATTACTTGCCCGTTCGTGAAGAAGACCTTGAAACCACGTTTGCCGACATAGAACTTGCACGAAACCTACTCGGCTATAACCCGAAAATCACGTTCTCGGAGGGTGCCAGCGACTTCGTTAGTTGGTATCGCGAATGGAACAAAGTTTAGATTCGATGGATTTTGATCCATATCTAAAATGGCTTGGGATCCGCGATCCCAATCGACCGCCCAACCATTACCGACTGTTGGGGTTGGATCTGTTCGAATCGGACGACGATGTGATATCTTCTGCAGCCGATCGGCAGATGGCCCACGTACGTCGTCATCAAGTCGGAAAACACGCCGAGCTGTCCCAGAAACTGTTGAATGAGATTGCAGCTGCCAGACTGTGCCTGCTCGACCACGACCAAAGGTCGATTTATGACCGGTCTCTCCGACAAAGCCAACGAGTCACCACGGCCGCCGCCAAAGCGAACAGAAAATCCACAAGCTCCACAATTCCATATGGCATCGCTGTTTTTGGTCTGCTGACCATTCTGGCCGCCGTCTTCGTCGTCGCTCGCTCGCGGATCACACCGAAAATCGGCCAGACTGAGCCAAGCACCAAACAGGAAGTCATCGCTCCGGCCGTTGAACCGAAGGTCACCAGCGAGCCGCCAAAGCCAAACATCCCTGCCGTCCCCCCGCCGGAAATCAACATCCCCACGCTGCCTGCCTCAAACACCAACCCCTGGATACGCCATACGCGAGCGCCAGAGCAACCCATCGAGTTTAAGTCCGCCTTCCTCGCTTCGCTTGCTCAACGCAAAATTGAAAATGCCAAGTCGAGTTTGACACGGCAGCTTGAAAACATGTCACCTGCGCAGACAAGCCAAGCGAAGCGACTGTTGGCAGAAATAGAACAGTTTTGGACGGCGGTCCAAGATACACTCGATCAATTGAAGGTTGGCTCGATTTTTGAATATCGCGAGCAGCCCGTTCAAGTCAGGTCAATCGCACATAACTCGCTAACGCTGACGGCTGGTGATGGATCGAGCTTGGCATTCAAAACGAGCCTTGAAAAAATGGAAGGGGACTTGGCAATATCGTTGTCGAAAATAAGTCTTCGAGCGACCGGCACCGATCAAGAACGAATCATTCGTTCATTTAACGAGTGCGAGTCGCGAAACATAAGTCGCCTGTCGGGACTGGATTCCGTCGGCAATAC
The DNA here is from genome assembly GCA_964471695.1 of uncultured Pirellulaceae bacterium. Classification (GTDB taxonomy): domain Bacteria; phylum Planctomycetota; class Planctomycetia; order Pirellulales; family Pirellulaceae; genus CAYYHV01. Next base: position 48,829 of record CAYYHV010000001.1, on the reverse strand, counting down.
TACGCTTGTGGAATCTTCCACCGACAACTCGGAATCAATAAGCCGGCAGCCACCGAATGAGCCGAATAATTCAAGACAGAACGAGACCGCTCGCACTTTGCCTCCGATTGAACGATGGAAGGTTCCCGACGCGGCTGAAGTGATTGCCGAAAGAAAGCGAATTAGAGGTTCACTCGGTAGCAATGCCAAGACGAGTCTCGCAAGATCCTCCCTTTCACAAGAATTACTTCAAACCGCCGAAAAACGCAATGAAAACTCAGTGCGACGGTACGCGCTGCTGCGAGAATCCATGCGACTGGCCACGGCAGCCGGCAACGTAACACTGCTCTGGAAAGTCACCGAGAAGATTTCATCCGACTACGATATTGATACGAGTCAGGACATGCTTGAGCGGCTCCCCAAGGTGGCTCGGAGCAACAAGAGCGAATCCGCAAGGATCTTCAGTACGACGAACGTGCGTTTACAAATGGCGGTGATTCGCGAAGACTTCGAATTGGCTCATAAATACCAGCGTGTTCTCTACAATATTGCAAAGCAAACGCGCGA
>CAYYHV010000001.1:37773-48273 GCA_964471695.1 uncultured Pirellulaceae bacterium | reverse complement strand
CGACGCACAAAAATCACGTCAGTACCAGAGTTTGGCAAAGCAGCTAAAAACCATTGAGTCCGCGTGGCGCGACATCACCGTGGAAATCGAGCAACTGAAGCTGAATCCCAACGACGCAGCACTAAACTCAAGAGTCGGACTGTTCACATGCCTGCTAAAACGCGATCAAAAAAAAGGGCTTAGGATGTTTGCAAAGTCTGATCGCGAAGACCTGCGCAATCTCGCCCGACTTGAGTCGACACAAGCTTCGCCAATTCGACTTGGAGATGCGTGGTGGGATTTAGCGAGCAAGGAAAAAGGACTAAGCAGCGCCAATGCCCGACGCATTGCGCTAGAGCACTTCTCGAAAGGAATCGTCGCCTCCGATAAAGTTGGTCGAAGCGAGATACTTGCCAAACTGAGACTGCGCTCCGAATCGGATGAGAATACTCGTAAGCTGATCGACCTAGGCGAAGCAACGACACAGACGTGGCGAGTCGATTGGTCGAATCACCCGAATTGGGACAGCCTGACGTTCGAATCAAATGGCAAGGCTCGAGTTATCGCAAACGGAAAACCGCGACTTTTGACTTGGAATCTCAAGAGCGGCACGATTGAGATTGTCGAAGCCGCCAGTAACGCGGCGTACCTACTGTCACTTCGAGCCGCTGGAAGAATCAGCTGCATTAAACTAGGACCCGATTCATCGATTGCGACCACCGGAACCGGTACTCGCAAGGCCGCTAGACCGTTCGCCCTAAAGAGGAATTAGCAAATTGAAAATACTAGTCACTGGCGGAGCGGGATTCATTGGCTCGAACTTGATCCGGTACATTCTCGCCAACACGGATCACTCGGTTGTGAATCTGGACAAGCTCACCTACGCCGGCAATCTGGAATCACTTCGCGATATTGAGAACGATTCCCGCTATGCGTTTGAGCAGGGGGACATCTGCGATGAAGAAATTGTTCGAAAAGTCTTCAAGACGCACGCTCCCGAGTCGGTGATGCACTTGGCGGCGGAATCCCATGTGGATCGTTCCATCGATGGCCCCGGCGAATTTATCAAAACCAATGTCGTTGGTTCGTTCACGATGCTTCACGCAGCCCGCGGTCACTACGAATCCCTTGAAGGAGCATCAAAACGCGACTTCCGATACCTGCATGTGTCAACCGACGAAGTCTATGGCTCGCTTGGGATGACTGATGACGCATTCCACGAGACAACTCCGTACGACCCTCACTCACCCTACTCAGCCAGCAAAGCTGCATCGGACCATCTTGCTCGTGCGTGGCGGACGACCTACGGATTGCCGGTCCTCGTAACGAATTGTTCAAACAACTATGGAGCGTACCAGTTCCCGGAGAAGTTGATTCCGGTTGTGATCTTAAAAGCCATTCGGGGTGAAGAAATACCTGTCTATGGCAAGGGCGAGAACGTCAGAGACTGGTTGCATGTCGAAGATCACGCAAACGCCCTGGTAACCGTACTCGAGAATGGCAAGCCTGGAGAAACCTACAACATTGGTGGAAACAACGAACAATCAAACATCAGTGTCGTAAAACATATCTGCGGTATTCTTGATCGTATCCATCCGATTGCATCCAACAATCGATTGCAAGACGGCAAACCGTTATCATCGTATTCCGACCTCATCACTTTCGTTACGGATCGACCGGGTCATGACTTGCGATATGCCATCAACGCTGAAAAGATGCGAACCAAACTTAATTGGCAACCATCTGAATCCTTCGATAGTGGATTCGAAAAGACCGTCCAGTGGTATCTCGACAACGAAGACTGGTGGCAGCGATGCCTTAGCGGCGAATACAAACTCCAGCGTCAGGGAAATCAATGAATCAATTTGAATTGACCGCAAGAATCAGGAATCACCAATCATGAAGGGAATCATCCTCGCTGGTGGCGCCGGAACACGTCTCCACCCGCTAACCATTACGGTGTCAAAGCAGCTTTTGCCTGTTTACGACAAACCAATGATCTATTACCCGTTGTCTGTACTTCTATTGGCCGGCATCAGCGAAATCTTGATTATTTCGACGCCAGAAGATACGCCAAACTTTGAGGCTCTGCTTGGCGATGGAAGCCACCTGGGATGCAAATTCCAATACGCTATCCAACACGAACCCAATGGACTCGCTCAGGCGTTTATTATCGGCGAGGAATTTATTGGCGACGACAAAGTTGCTCTGATTCTCGGCGACAACATCTTCTACGGCTCGGGGTTTGGCGAATTGATCCGCCAATACAACGACCCGACGGGAGCCGTAGTTTTCGCAGCCAGCGTTCAAGACCCGGAACGCTACGGGGTTGTGGAATTTGGCGACGACGGCCAAGCCATTTCGATCGAGGAAAAACCGAAGCAACCCAGATCAAACTATGCGGTACCCGGTCTCTATTTCTACGACAACGAAGTAATACAAATCGCCAAATCGGTGAAACCGTCCGCACGTGGTGAATACGAGATCACCAGTGTTAACCTTGAGTATCTCAAACGCGGCGACTTGCAAGTTGGCGTTTTTGACCGCGGTGTTGCATGGCTGGATACCGGAACTTTCGCTTCGCTGAACGAAGCCTCGACTTTCGTGCGTGTCATTGAAGAACGTCAAGGAATGAAAATCGGATGCATCGAAGAAGTCGCCTACTACATGAACATGATTGATAAACCTCAGCTCATGCATCTCGCTGAGACTTACGCCAAGAGTGGATACGGAGACTATCTACGACGAGTCGCCGACCTACCACGTGTTACCGACTAAGAGAATCTAGACTCAATGACCAAGCCACCGACCGACGTTTCCTTGCCATTTATCGTCTTCGGTTCCCCGCTTATCGAGGAAGCCGAGATAGAAGAAGTCGTTGCCAGCCTGCGAAGTGGATGGCTGGGGACGGGACCCAAAGTCGCCCGATTTGAAGAAGCAATGAAGCAATACAAGGGCGATTGGGGTTATCCAATTGCCTTGAACTCCTGCACGGCGGCGCTGCACTTGGCGTTGATTGCATCCGGAGTAGGACCAGGGGATGAAGTCATCACGACGCCGATGACATTCTGCGCCACCGTAAACGCGATTATTCACACGGGTGCGACTCCCGTCCTCGCCGACATCAATCCTGAGACGCACAACATCGATCCGGCAGAGATCAAGAAGCGGATCACGTCGAAGACCAAAGCAATTGTTCCCGTTCACTTCGCCGGTCGCCCATGCGATATGGATGAGATTTGCGAACTGTGCAACACCCATGACCTTCGACTCATCGAAGACTGTGCCCACGCCATTGAGACCACGTACAACGGGCAGCACGCGGGTACGTTCGGAGACTTTGGCTGCTATAGCTTTTACGTCACGAAGAACATTGTGACCGGTGAAGGTGGAATGGTCATTGCAGCCAATGAAGCCGACGCAAGCCGAGTGAAGACTCTCGCTTTACACGGCATGAGCAAGGATGCATGGAAGCGATTCGGCGACGATGGGTTCAAACACTACCAAGTCGTCGAATGCGGTTTCAAATACAACATGATGGACATTCAGGCAGCCATCGGTATCCATCAACTCAAACGAATTGAAGCCTCGTGGATTCGGCGCCAAGCAATCTGGCAGCAATACGATAAAGCGTTTCAGGACTTGCCAATCGCATTGCCCGCGACACCTGCCGCTAACACACGACATGCTTTCCATTTGTACACGGTACTCGTTGGCGCAGATTCCGGTACGACTCGTGACGAGTTTCTCAACCACATGACTCGAAGCAATATCGGGGTCGGCGTTCACTACATGAGTGTCCCGGAACACCCTTACTATCAACAAGAGTATGGATGGGACCCAGACGCTTGGCCGCACGCTCGAGACGTGGGACGCCAAACGGTCAGCCTGCCAATCTCCCCGAAACTCACCGACGAAGATGTCGCACGAGTCATCAACGCTGTCTACGAAGCCTTTCCACGTTAACCGTGTCAATATTTGCCAACATTGCCCGTAGGCAAGCCGGGAATCTTCGCCGCAAGTTACTCGGACTTCCCCTGACGCCGCCATCCATCGGCTCGATGACTCTCGGTCCCGACGATTTTAAAATCGCTCGCGAGTGGGAGGCTCAGCCAGAACGATGGTCGGATCAACAAGTCGTTGACGACTACCAGTCAACGTTTGCCAAACAAAACAATTCTAAGTTCGCTTACGCATTCATGGGCGGACGAGTAGCATTGTCAGCTTGTCTGCATGCACTAGAACTCGATAGTCACGGCGAAGTCATCGTCCCCGGTTATACCTGTATCGTTGTCCCGAATGCGATTCGATTCGCCGGACTCAAGCCGGTCTACGCAGATATTGAGTTGGACACCTACGGGCTTTCGATCGACTCGTTCAAATCAAGAATCACTCCATCAACAAAAGCCGTGATTCTTCATCACCTTTATGGCCTGGTCTGCCGTGACTATGAAGCGATTCTCGAACTGGCAAAGCAGCATGGCATCTACGTCATTGAGGACTGCGCTCATGCCACCGGAGCCGTCTTCAAAGGTTCCCCGGTTGGAAATCTTGGCGATGTGGCCTTTTACAGTTCTGAGCAATCCAAAATCTGGAATACCGCGCAGGGCGGAATGGCGGTTACGAACTCGGAGCACCTCGCAAATCGTCTTCGCGATTTTGCAGACGCAGCCCCCTTTCCATCCCAAGAACGTACGACCGATTTACTTTCCACGCTCAAGTACAACTATCTGACTTTCAAACATACCTATCGCTGGATAACTGCTGATTGGGCCCAATGGAAATACGGCGCATCACGACTCGAGTCAACGACTCAAGAAGAAGTCGACGGCAACAAGCCAGCTTACTATGGCTGCAAAATGCCTGCTCCCCTGGCGGCCATTGGCATGAATCAACTCAGCAAAGTCGACTCATACAATGACCACCGGCGCGCAACGGCTAAGAAATGGGATACATGGTGCGACGAGAACCAGTTGCAAAAGCCACTGGTGGTGTCAGATTCTTCGCCCGTCTACTTACGATACCCTGTTTTGGTTTCCCCGGAAAAGAAACGAAATAGAAAGTGGGCGATGTCGGAACTAGGAGTCTCCCCAGGCGTCTGGTTCAAGACAAACATCCACCCGGCCCCCGAACCAGTCCACGGTTGCCCGAACGCAAATCTTGCCGTTGAACGCTGCATCAACTTGCCGACAATTTTACAATGACCACGCTGAAAATCATTCTAAATTTCCTTCGCTGGCAAGCCTATGGCTTTGTTGCTCAGAATCCATCGCTACTCGCTATCAGACTTCGGTCATGGCTTTTAAAAACGGCGTGTAAGATTGACGGCAATGTGCTCATTCAAAATAATCGCAACTTTGCAGCCAGCACGGACTCCGCGTTGTACTTCGGCACGCATATCTTGAACCACGGTGGAGAGTTTGAACTGGGAGCGAACTCACACCTCGGAGCTTATTGTCACGTCAACGTCTGCAAAGGAAAAATCAAGATCGGCAACGACGTCGCGATTGGGCCACATTGTCGACTGATCGCATATTCCAATCATTTTGAAGCCGGCAAATCCGTTACCGAAGTCCGTCTTCAAGAGAACATCACGATAGGCAACAACGTATTTGTCGGCGCGGGCTGCACCATCCTGCCGGGCACCACAATCGAGGACAATGTTGTTGTCGGCGCAAACAGCCTTGTAAAGGGTGTCTTAAAGGCCAACTCCGTATACTACGGAACTCCATGTCGTCTTGCCAGAAGCGGCTGGTTCGAATCAACAGGCGCGTAACAACTTGTCACTGAAAAACAAATCCGTCGCAGGCGCTGGTTGGACGGGCGCTGCCCAGGCCGCCAACCAAGCCATACGGCTTTCCATCAGCATCCTGCTGGCAAGACTACTGGACCCAAGCGACTTTGGACTCATTGCGACGGTGAACGTTTTCACGGGGTTCTTGTCATTGTTCGTCGACATGGGCATTGGTGCCGCCATTATTCAGCGGAAAGCGATCTCCCAGACTTTGTTGGCTAGTGCATTCTGGTTTAATCTGGCCATCGGAATCGTATTGACAATCGCATTTGCAATTTGCGCTCCACTCATGGCGACATTTTTTGCACAAGCCAGTTTGACGCGCATTGCTCAAGTGAGTTCGATGTCATTCGCTCTCGCTTCAGCAGCGATCGTTCCCATCGCAATGCTGCGAAGAGGTCTGCAATTCAAAGAGATTGCGATTGTCGAGCTCTCTTCTTGCGTGATTGGCGGAATCGTCGGCTTTGCCTCGGCAATTGCCGGGTTGGGTGTATGGAGTCTAGTTTTCCAAAACCTAGTCTTTCTTGCTGCGAAAACCATCGCTGTATTCGCATTCTCTTCCTTTCGGCCCTCTATCGAATTCGACTGGGAAAAAGTTGCTAAGATACTTCCGTTTAGCATGAATCTGACTGGTGCCAAACTGGTCAACTACTGGGTTCGAAAGGCTGACAACGTTTTAATTGCAAGAGTCCTCGGAGCAACGCAACTTGGAATTTATTCCCGTGCGTATTCACTGATGCTCCTGCCTCTCGGACAGGTTTCAACCGTCGTCGGCCACGTTATGTTCCCAACGCTTAGTACGATCCAAGACGATCTTCCTCGAACAAAATCAATCTACCTGAAAGCGCTTCGCATCGTCGCACTCATCACATTCCCTATCAGCCTGGGATTGATGGCGACCGCAGATTTCTTCGTCATCGGCCTCCTCGGAAACAAGTGGGCGGATGCCATCCCCATTCTTCGAATCCTCTGTCTCGTTGGAATGACACAGTCACTCGGCACAATGTCCGGAGTCATTTACCAATCGCAGAATCGGACAGATCTCCAGTTGAAATGGACGATCTACACAAGCGTAATCGTGCTTAGCGCGTTCTTCATTGGAATCAATTGGGGAATCATTGGGGTCGCTGCTTGCTACACGACGTTTTGCCTCGCCTTCATCGAATATCCGAGCGTTCGGGTCTACGGTTCGCTGATCGGGCTGACGTTTCCCGAATACATACGCAACATCCGCGGTGTTTTCTTGTCCGCAGCTACGATGTCGGTCTGTGTTTACGTGGCAAGTCGAATTCTGGTACGTTTTGCCACGCCACACTTTGCTGGGCTTCTTCTCCTCGTCGCGCTGGGTGTCGTGATATACCTCGTCGTAACGCTTCAATTCAAAGTTCAAGCAGCCACGGAGTTCCGCCAGCTCCTTACCGAACTTTGGGATCGAAGACGCCGCAAATCAAGCACTGAAACTCAACCACTAGCATAAGTGAGTTCAACTTGCCCCCAGTAAGAGTCATCCATTCTCATCCAACTTGGCTCCCCCGAACCCAGACTTGGATGCAGTCACTCGTAAAGAGCGTCGATGAGGGTCAAATTGAAACTCATGTCGTGTGCCTGCGAGCCTACCCGGAGTTTCGCCTCAAAAATACACACGCCCTGTCAGAAACGAATAAGCTTAAATGGAACTCCAACAGAGTCCTTGGGCGACTGGGATCAAAATTTCGTTTTAGCGACCTTGGGAAGCACATTCGGGAGACCCAGTCAAATATCGTTCACTCGCATTTTGGAGACGTCGGTGTAGCCGACTCTCCAATCGTCTTGGACTCAGATGCCGAACATATCGTTACATTTTACGGCTATGATGTGTCTCGCCTTCCGGCATCGACTCCGTCGATCCTGCCCAAATACCGCAAGATGTTCCAAGCCCTGAAGTACGTTCTCTGCGAAGGGCCATTCATGGCCAGCAAAGTCCACGAGTTGGGATGTCCCGAAGAGAAGATTATTGTGCAACGTTTGGGAGTCAACGTTCAAGAATTCGAATTTCGCCCCAGGACCTGGACGCCCGGCAAGACGCTTCGAATCCTAATGGCAGGAGCATTCAGAGAAAAGAAAGGGATGCCCTACGCGATACAAGCTATCGGTAGGCTTGCACGAACCACCGATTTGGAATTGACCATTATTGGCGAAGCAAGTGGTTCCGAACTCTCGATCCAAGAGAACGAGAAGATTGAGCTGGCAATCAAGGAATCGAATTTAGAATCGCGAGTCAACATGCTCGGCCATCTACCTCATGCAGAAATGACCAAGGAGTCGTACAAACACGATCTGTTCGTTTCTACCAGCGTCAACGCTTCCAATGGAGATAACGAAGGCGGGGCTCCTGTAACCATCATTGAGATGGTCGCCACCGGTATTCCGGTCGTTAGCTCCTTTCATTGCGACATCCCTGGAGTCGTCCTGGATGGGGAAACTGGATGGCTCGCCAAAGAACGAGACATCGATTCCATTGAAGACTGCTTAGACAAGGCGATTTCCTCACACAATGATTGGAATAGAATGTTAAGGGCCGGTCGCACGAGGATCGAACAGGAATTCAATCTGGAAAAGCAAGGCACGAAGCTGACAAAAATTTACACAGGCCAATTTAATGGCTGAGTCAAGTGACGAGGCTTGTCCCAAAATCACCTCGGTTTCGAAAAAGCGACTCACGGAGCTGGACGCCCTGCGTGGGCTCGCGGCAATTTGTGTTGTGCTCTACCACTATTGCCACAGATACAAAGCAAAATACGAAGTATCAGACATTACGTTGTTGCACGATTTTTGGTGGGGCTGCTATGGCGTTCAGATATTTTTCATTCTGAGTGGCTTCGTGATCTACTTGTCATTGGAGCGAACAAAACACTTGAGAGACTTTGTGGCGTCGCGATTCACTCGACTCTACCCAACGTACTGGGCAGGAATGATAGTGACTCTGATCGTTATCAAAGGACTTTCGCTTCCCGGTTGGAATTTGACATGGAGCGAGATTGCGGCTAACACCACGATGTTCCAAACCTTCATGGGGCAGCCACATGTAGATGGAGCGTACTGGTCACTAACTGAAGAACTCAAGTTCTATGGACTGATGGGCCTGTTCTCGTCGATCGGATTAATAAGTCGACCATTGGCAATCTGTTTAATCTGGTTGCTGACGGCAGCCTTGGCTTACGCAACACAGTCACTTTGCACCGGTAACATTGAACTCGTTGCCAAGATTGTCTCTGTACTGATTTCGGTCTCCTATTGCTACTGGTTCACAACCGGAATTGGACTGTATAAACTCCACCAAGATCCCAAAGACAAGCAAGGATACAACATACTGCTCGCCTCGGCGGCCTATGCACTACTAATCAGCGGACGGCCTGCCTTGTTTGCGATTTGCGTGGCAATTTTTTGGATTTGTGTGTTCCTCAGACCGACAATACTCCGACTCGCTCCGCTCGGTTTTCTCGGCGCGATATCTTACCCGCTCTATGTCGTCCATCAAAATGTCGGCTACTGCATCCTGTTTCTAGTCCGCGAACGGATTGGTTTCCTTCCAGCAGTCGCCATGGCTTTGATAACAGTAATCCTATTGGCATATATAATTCATACCCGCATTGAGAAACCAAGCGGTAGCTACCTGAAAGAACGGTATCGCAGGTGGCGTGACTCTGAGAAGATTCTGAACAAACAAGTGGTCTCGTAGTATGAAGATTATTGGACTTTGCCTGATTAGAAACGAAGACGTTTTTATCGAACAGGCGATCAGGAATAGTTACGACTTTTGTGATCACATTCACATTTACGATCACGCGTCAACAGACAACACACCCGAAATACTCCAACGCCTAAGCGCTGAACTGCCGAAGATAACCGTCAAACGTATTGAAGACACGAGAGAATCGAACAACGCGTTGAAGAATTACATGGGCACAGACACATGGGTGCTAGGGATAGATGGCGACGAACTATACGATCCTGTTGGCCTAGCTTCCTTCCGCAATCGACTGGCTGCCGGAGAATTCGACGAACACTGGATGATCTATGGCAACGTTTTTCACTGCAACGAATTGGATGACAACCGTCAAATCGGCTCAGGCTATTTAGCACCGCCATGTCGCTCCATGACAAAGCTCTACAACTTTTCGCTCATTGACGACTGGCCCGTAAAAGATCAACGCATGCACGGACTGCCTGTTTTTAAGGAAAAGGCTGCAGGGCGAAACGGAAAATACCCGCTCTTTGAAGCGGTATCTTGGGAAGACTCTGAATTTCGCTGCCTACACGTTCCGTTCCTTCGCCGGAGCAGTCAAGAGAAATCAAATTGGAGTACAGGCGGCGTCAGATTGAATCCAACGCAGAATTACATTTTCAAGAAACTTTGGAAGAGAAAGGGGTTGCTTTACGCGATCCCGCGAATGTTTCGTTATGCCTCGGCATTCCTATTCCGACGTGACGAAAAGCATCGCCGTTATGCTCAAGGCCCAATTGTAAGCAAGAACGTTAGCTGTTTTTTTGACAGCCAAAACACAGACGATGAATAAGGGCCAGTTTGTTATTTAACTCGATTAGTTTCCTTATTTTCTTCCCAGTTGTGCTATTGCTTTATGCGCTAGCTCCATCAAAAGCTCGCTGGGCGATCCTTCTTGTCGCCAGTTACATCTTCTATATGTGCTGGCGACCCGAGTTTGCTCTTCTCATCTTGGGCTCCACAG
>CAYYHV010000001.1:25956-37756 GCA_964471695.1 uncultured Pirellulaceae bacterium | reverse complement strand
TTAGTGGACTTTCTTGTCGCAAAAGCACTTCATGCATCTGATTCCAATCCGATCCGAGCAGCCTTGCTTTTCATAAGCCTAACGGTAAATCTCGGCTTACTCTTTATATTCAAGTACCTCGGATTCGCCGTCGAATCGCTCAAGCATACGCTAATCGCCGTTGGCCTGGAGTATCAACTCCCACTCTGGAGTTTTGTACTACCAGTTGGAATATCGTTTTATACATTCCAAACGCTCAGCTACACGCTTGATGTGTACAATCGCCGGATCGAACCGGAGCGGCATTTTGGGAAGTTTGCGCTCTTTGTTTCTTACTTCCCGCAACTCGTGGCCGGGCCGATTGAACGATCAGATCGACTCATTCCTCAACTAAACAAACTTCAGTGTATTCGACCCGAGAATATCGGGCCGGGACTCGACAAAATCACTTGGGGCTTTTTCAAAAAACTTGTTGTAGCTGATCGTGTCGCAATATGCGTGAATGCGGTTTACAACAGCCCGACAGAACAAACGGGCGCTACACTAGTATTTGCAACCCTTCTCTTCGCGTTCCAAATCTATTGTGATTTCTCTGGATATTCTGATATCGCGATCGGTTGCTCTAAGATACTTGGAATTGACCTTATGGAGAATTTCCGCCGACCATATTTCGCCACATCTATCGGCGAATTCTGGCAGCGATGGCACATATCATTGTCAACATGGTTTCGAGACTATCTTTACATCCCTCTTGGGGGCAATCGCGTATCATTTGCACGAGGCATCTTTAACGTATTGCTGGTCTTTGTTGTTAGCGGAGTTTGGCATGGAGCCAATTGGACTTTTGTTGCTTGGGGCTTGGTGCATGGCCTGGGTCTCATAGTCTCAAGGGGCATACGATACTCACCATCAACTCTGGTTGAAAAATCAGCCTGCCGTGCATTCACGTTCAGTTTCGTATGTATTGCCTGGATTTTTTTCCGAGCCAATTCCCTACAAGACGCACTAGTTATCATTTACCGAATCGGAACAGCTTTCGGCTCAATTCGTTTTGCGATCAATGGCGGAATATTTCAACTCATCCATGCCGTTCTGGCAATCTTGGCGCTCATTGCCATTGAGAGCATCATCGAACTGCGTGGCGAACCGAAACCACAAGAGAAATTTTGGATTGCGCGCCCCTTGAGACATGCCCTTCTAATCGCGAGCATAGCCCTATTTGGCGTGTTTGACGGGTCCCAATTCATCTATTTCCAATTCTGAATCTAATGGCATCGATCCCCGAAACTACTTGGACAGGCGTCCTTCGCTCCATAACCCTATCGCTTGCCCTTCTGATCACATTGGACTTTGTACTCGGGCTCGTGTGCGAAATCACCTACTTCCGCCAAAAAAGTGGAGCGTCATTCGAATTGACGCACACGCTGAAAACTGCAGAACCGGACTTACTTATCCTTGGATCTTCACGCGCGCTCCATCACTATGACTCCAGTGTTTTTAAGTCGGAACTTAACCTTGCTACTCACAATGCAGGGCGAGACGGCCAAGGATTTCTATTTCATCACATAGTCGCCGCCACAGTGCTCGAACGTCATCGCCCCAAAATCATCATAGTGGACATACTGCATGATGACCTCGTTGCGACAGAGGGCGAATCCAGCGAAAGGTTATCTGTTTTTAGTCCCTATCTGGCCAAAGAGCCACTCGTGGGGCGTCTTCTCAACAAACGCCAGAATAGTTCCGCCAGAATTGCGAACATGTCCAACCTGTATCGTTACAACTCCAAATTGGTACCTGCTCTGTGCCATGTCCTTCGCCCGTCAAAGCCGAGACCCGGCGGATATAGACCCCTGAATGGTGAACTGCCAACCGGAACAAAAATCGAACCAGCTCCCCCGATGAATCAGAAGCCCGATGCAGAACTCGTCCAAGCAATGCGAAGCGTTTGCGAAATGGCCGGATCGAAAAACACCAAAGTGATCGGCGTCATGTCGCCAGTATATCGCATCCCAGATAGGGCACATTTCGGTACAATCAAAGAGTTAATGGACGACTATGGCGTTGAAATATGGGACTACATGAATCACACCGAATTCATGGACCCAAGTCTTTTTGCCGACACCGGGCATCTAAACAGTCAGGGTGCAGAGGCCTTTAGCAGAGTAGTCGCCTTAAGAATTAAGGAGCTGTATGTTGATTAGTATCCTATCACAGGGACATAGTTGTTGCAGTCCGACCGTGTCATGTTGATTGAAAACAACGTCAAGCTGCGAAATGTTGCGTATCCCCGGTACTTTCCACTTTGGTACTAGATTTGCCCTTACGTATCCGTGTCACGTAGCCCAAGGTCAACAGAATTATGAGCCTAACAGTAATCGGAATAACCCTTCTGATCTATTTGATGTTCAGTGCGGTATTCTGCATTTATTCTCAGCGCATGATTCGCTGGGAGATGCTCCTTCTCGGCTTCGCCATTGTCGGGCAGTACGTCCTCACTGAGCTAAAGTTTGGTCCAGCGTCCGTGCGTGTTTTCATTATGTTTCCTCTTGTCTTTGTGGCCATAATGCAAATCGGGTCGGCGCCAAGCTTGAGGGTCAACGCATCGAAAATTGGAGTTTGGATCGGCTTCACGATCGTATTCATCTCGTTAATGCTCGTAAATGAAATCGCAAACGGCGAAGCATTCGCAACTCGATCGTTGATTGCCTACGCCATTGACGTAGTCTCGAATCGAATTGTGCCGGTCTTTTTTTTCATTAGTTTGCTCGCATTCACAAATCGCCCCGTTGAACTTCGATTCCTACTCTTCATTGTCATCTGCATGATTGCCCTTTCATGCTTGGCAGCTCTTCTGCAATACGTGGGATATCAACCAGTTGTGCAATTGAAGCGCGTACTTCATCCACTGACAACAATGAAATTTGATATTCAATCAAGACTTGGATTGGTAACACTCGACAAAGTTGCGGTTTCCGGTCTATCCTCCTTCTCGATATCGTTCTCCTACGCAGTAATTTGCTTCTGCCCATTTGCATTGGCGTATGCTCTCGCTTCAACAAAAGCCAATCCAGCCTTCAGGCTTGTCGCATTAGGCGTTTATTTCCTCGGATTTGTCGGTGTCTACGTGTGCCAGTCTCGATCGGGATCATTGGCAATGGTTGGTTGTTTCGCGATCACCGTATTGCTGGCTCCCTTGTCGCTCAAAGGGCTCCGTATAGGCAAGTATGCTCAAGCTATCATCTACGGGAGCATCCTCGTTTGGGTAGCATTCAATGTCTACGACCGGCTGAAGCCAGAATCATTCAAATACACCGACTTCGAACGCATGAATAACCTTCGAGACGATCAGCGGGTAACAACGGCGCTTCGCGCTATCGAAGCGATTAGAGACAACCCCATGATTGGCTTGGGGATCGACGAATTTGCGAGACATGGACCGCCGCCGCATAATACAATTCTCAATGCCGGTGTCGCCGCCGGATTTCTAGGTCTAATCTTCATCACGATATCGTTCGCGATCTCAGCGTGGTACGCCCTTGGTGTCATACGGCGGCGTCCGTTAGGAGACTCATCTTGGATGACGCTTGGCGCATTCCTTGGTTTGGTAAACTACACTTGGAACGGCATGACGCACAACGACTCGATCGTTTCTGGTGGGGTTACAATGTTCATCCTGCTTGCAATTATGTTCGCAGCACATTCATTTGAAATTGTCGATATTCGCGAGGAAAGAAAACGCGAGCAAATGAAGCGAACTTGGAAGAATCACCTTCGTCAGCAACAATCCGCGCAGCTCGCAAACTGAAGAGTCACAACGGGAGCATGAAATACCTTTTTGTAATCGACAGTCTTGGCTCTGGCGGCGCGCAGCGTCAGCTTGTAACTTTGGCGCGTGGATTCTGCGAACGAGGACACACCGTTGAATTCTTTGTTTATCACCCGCACCTGACTCACTTTCGTCAAGACTTGGAGTCAATCGGAGTCAAGATTCACTCCTGTGAACGAGCCGGTCGCAGCTCCCTCTTCGTGGTTTCAGAATTACGAAAAGTGCTTCAAGCGGGCAATTACGATGTATGCCTCGCCTTCCTAATTGCGGCTTCGTTCTACGCAGAACTAGCCTGTATTGGGATAAACAACACAAAACTCATCATCTCCGAAAGGTTTATGTATCCCATAGGACGCATGCCATTTTCTCTCTATTGGTTACAGCAGGCCCATCGACTAGCTGATCACATTACCGTCAATTCTCACCATCAACGGGAGCGAATGGTCAAGAAGTTTCCCTGGATGAGGAACCGGATATCGACAATCTACAATGGCGTTGATCTTGCTAAGTTTAATGCGACCTATAGCCCTGAAAGGCACGACAACGATCATCTGCTCTCAATCGGGAGCGTTGTTCGAAAAAAAAATGCACACAACTTAATCGAAGGCCTTCGTATCGCACGCGATAAACATGCAGTAGATGTACGCGTCGCTTGGGCTGGAAAAATTGCCGATCAAGCTTACTTCGAGGAATGCGAGGCGAGCTTAAAGGAATTCGATTTGTGCAATAACTGGCAGTGGCTTGGCGAACAAAAAGACATCCCTGAGCTTCTCAGTCGTTTCGATGCGGTCGTCCACCCCTCATTTCTGGAAGGACTACCAAATGCTATTTGCGAAGCACTCGCGACTTCACGCCCCGTCCTTGCAAGTGCAGTATGCGATCATCCGATCCTTGTTGCAGACACAGAAAGAGGATTCTTATTCGAACCGGAGCGGCCAGAATCAATTGCAGAGGCAATCGCCAAGTTTCACCATTTAACGGATTCTGAACGGCAAAGCGTTTCATTGAATTCTCGCAGATACGCCGAATCAGAACTTACAAACCGTCGACTTGTCGATCAGTACGAAGAGCTGTTTATAAATCTTACGTCCAGCTAACGTTTCTAAATCAACGGCGAATCCAAGCAAGACTTTGTCGCGATTCAGTGGCTTAAGCGCGCGACCAACTTCTTATGCCTCCCGTCACCATTCGGCTATTGCCAACGTAGCTAGTCGAGCAGCCCGGCACTTGGCTGGCAATTGACCTCACGGCAAATCTGCTCAATAGTTGCCATTCGTGCCACCATACTCTTCTGCCCACTCCAACGCTCCGGTGCGGTCATGAGTTGGGAAAATGGTTCCGAGCGATAAAGCGCACGTGATACCATTTGACTGGGCTCAACAAATGCGCGAAAGTCAGGTGAATCATACTTAACAACCGCCAAGTCGGCTCGTTGTGGACCGACATTTCGGTTAATCGCAACACGCGTGACTTTTTCAGCCATATGCCGGAAACGTCTTATCGCTTGCCATGCATGCTGATGAAAAGTTGACGGCATTACCGGAGTTGCAGAAGCGCCGTAGGTTGTTTGAGTTTTCGCGGCAAGAGGACACAAGAGGTAAATGATCCTGCGTTGAAGCCCGCTGGTCAGTCGCAACTTCCAAGGTACGGCAATACATGCGTCAATAAAGCTGCGGCTCATCAGCGGAGCCGCTGTTGTCAGCCATCGATGGAGGGCACTGACGTACAACGAAGAATGCCCAGTCATTTTCCAAACGTGAGCCGCGTCAAGTTGCTGCGTGGTAAGTGTACCAGCACCGAATTCGCAAATCTTCTTAACCGACTCTCCCATATCCTTCTTACATCTTGCGATCCAATCGCCCGTCATAAGATCCAATGGAAATCGTGAACCTGTAAAATACCGATACTTCAGAAGACTCGAAATGTTGGCTGGACGACGTCGACCAATCCCAAGAAACTCCTGCTGCCAGGCATGGTATCTTGTAAATTCTCCACCGACCCCGATGAAATGAATCCCACAACCACCTTGGGCGAGTTGAGGGCGAGTGAATTGGTGGTGAAAAACGGAGTCAAACGTCAATCCCCCGTCCGTAGCAAGTGTCAGGTCGCATCTCATCGTGTCATCTATGGGTGCTGTGAATTCTCTGTTGGGGTCGAAATGAATCATGTCCCAACCGGCGCGCTTAGCAGTCATCAACGACAACTTCGCATCCTCTACAACTTCTGGTGCGCCATTGACGGTTACTCGCGACAGCACGCCTCCGAACGCGCAGGCGCTGGCCAACAAGCGAGAATCGTATCCGCCAGTAAGGTCAGCCACAATCGGTCCGCTGACTGCCGCAAAGCGACGGGTCAAATCAGTGACTTTCGCGGCAATGGCAACTGCAGCCTCATGAACATCCTGATAGTTTTCGGGCTGCTGATAAGGTTCCCAGTGGCAACAAGACGTGAGCTGATGATTTCTAAACCGGATATTTTCTCCAAGCCCCAAACGACGAATGCCATCGAACAATGACCTTTCACCAGTGACACAGCCTCGAACAAGGAACTCCCGCGTCCCGACCGGACATAACGATGCATTGATATTCTTCGCCATACTGATTGCGGACGAGGCGACGTAGCAACCTGATTCACTTGACGCGACATATTCGTGGATGACCGACGCTTGATCGTTGAACGCAATTCCCTCACAGGACAGATCATTCCAAGCCGCAAATGCGAATGCTCCTTCGTATCGCTTTGGATCAAGTGTTCCGCCGAGAAATTCGATCCAAATCTCATGGGGAACCCAACGTCCGTCCACGGAGGCCATATCAAGCATGGCTCCCTTGACGACAAGCCAGCCTTCATTCGCCACCCGATGAAGCAAGATTTGTGAATTGGGTGTCGACAGAACCGAAACCCATGACCGGCCAACATCAAAAACCTCAGAGTTGCCCCCTAACGCCCCGGAAAGGACGGTTCTTGAACCAGTATGCTCCCCATCTGCCGATGATGGCCAGAACGCGAAGAAATCAGACACTTAAGGCTTTCTCTTTCTCACTTGATGGGGCACGTCGAATACAAGAGCTTAGCAGTTCCCGCGGTCGACTGGCAGTTATTCAATCGAATGTTGTGATCGAATTGTACGCAGATAGCGAAATGATTCACTTGGTGCGGATTGCGACTCGGCGTCCTTCGCTTCGCCGAGAGCGTATGAAATCCCGATTGACTGTCCCGTTGAAGGGGTTTTCGCAAACCGCTGGACAGCGAATGAACTCACGGGCGCAAGACGTTCTTGACCAGTAACAGACGGTAATTCGTGCGTGAGCCTGGTTAACTTGACAAGCGCATCACTCTCTTCTTTGCCGTCGTCTGCTGAACCTCGTCCCGCTGAAAGCGGAGCAAAAACTTCGACACCGCTTTCACGTTCACCACCAGTCGCCGAACTAACGTGGTAGACTGCGAAAGCCCCAACTGAATCCGCAGCGTTTCTAACCCCCCCGTGAAAGTCGAAACCTGTC
Organism: uncultured Pirellulaceae bacterium; assembly: GCA_964471695.1. GTDB lineage: Bacteria > Planctomycetota > Planctomycetia > Pirellulales > Pirellulaceae > CAYYHV01. Next base: position 30,448 of record CAYYHV010000001.1, on the reverse strand, counting down.
GCGTTCGGTTCGCTACCTAATCCGGTGAAGTCTTCATGGCTGCCCAACAGACGAAAGTCACCCACTGCAACGTTCGCAAACCGGATTTCCATCGCAATATTGCCTGACGCATATGAGAGCGAATTCAACTCATCAATTGTATAGACATTATCACCTCGAATTTTTGCGGCAGTTACACTGTCCTGATCATAAACAACATTGTTGTACACTCGATTGCCATTACCACCGATGGCATCGCCAATGTCAAGGATGATCGGCGCGTTGGTTCCAGTATATGGATTTGTCTTCACCTCGTCCGAATAGAGGATGATGTTTCCGAAAACTTCATTGTGATGGACTTTGTTGCTTCCATCTGGCGCGCGGATTGAATAATGCTCAAGAGCAATCGCCCCCGGAACGTTTACAAAGGTGTTGTTGTAAACACGATTATAGGCAACCTCCACGTCTCCAGGATTTACGCCTATAGAAATGGCTTTGCCGGTACCTCCGGAATCAACAAATAGATTGTTGAATATCTCAGAATTTACGCTCCCGGACACCTGAAGCCCATTCCCGGTATCTTCAGGATTCGCCGTGTTAAAGGAAACAATGTTGTTGATAAATTCACTTCCGTCGTTCAGATAGAAAGAAGCCGCGGTGTGAGTGTTTGCGCCGAGAACATAAGGCGAAATCTCTATACCCAACATGTCTGCGTATTTGCTTACGTCACCGAAAGTATTGTTTCGAATCAACGACGTAGATCCTCTTGACGCAACGCTCTGGTGGCCCGGCTTGGCGAATTGGTTTCCTTCAACTACCACTTCACTGCCATCGATTAACAGCCCCTCAACTGACGTCGCACGACGCACCCAATGCTCTAGCGTGGCGTCTTCGAGATTGACAACAACATTGTTGCGAAAAACCCCGTCCGTCACATCTTCAAAAGCAACCAGCCTACCGTGTTTTTGAGCCACATCTGACAGCAGTTCCCCGTTCGTGTTCACACGATTGCCGAATGCAATATCGCCGCCGAGTTCGGGTGGAAGGAAATTGGCATTGTGTCGAAATATCGAATTTTCAATCGTCGCATCATTTCCTTGAATCAACAAAATCAAACTGGAAAAGAGCCGACCGTCGGGCGTATCAACATTCCCAACGAATTCCAGTCGGTCCATCCTGAATCCGTCGCCTTTCACGTTCATTGCCCAGTCGTAGACGAAGGATCCATGGCGAAGAGTCGCTGTTTCACCTGGATATGAGGCAAAAGTCACATCGTTACGAAACACCTTGATTTGACTGTTGATCGTATACTCACCGCCGCGCAGGTAGACCGTGTCCCCCTCATGCAGGAACCTCGCGTTGTTTAAAGCATCAAGGCTGCCCAGTGGCGTATCAACGGAGATGTCCTCTCGAGCAAGGTCCGTTACATCATGAATGGCGTTCGGGTGATTTGGGTCAACAACAAAAACGCGACTCCCATCTTCAACATCAGACGCCAAGCCTAATGGATCGGAATCGGATGCACTCTGGGAATCACTAAGCGGTGCGATCAATTCAACGGCCTCGGCAGCCAAAGGAACAACACTGTGAAGGATTCTCGCCTCCATTCCAGTGATTTCAACGCTGTCGCGTCGGCTCGTCTGAGGTATTTGATCTCGCATGTGTGGCTACCTGTGAATCATTGAATTTACCCCCACCTAATCAAATATAGGGTATCTATTTCGCTGAAGCCCGGACCTATCCCTGAACAATCTGGAAGATGAACGTCCGCGTTGCAAATTGACAACTAGATGTTGCCGCATTGCATCAACAAGAATGATTTCACGATTGCAAAGCATCAGATGCCGACAATGCGAACCGTCAAATTAGGAGTTCCGGCGAAATCAGAGGTAGGCTGAGCGCAGTACTGCGACACGCTCTCTAGCCAGAAGTAGTAGAGTCTGAGAACAAAACCTGATTGATCTGTTCAAATGTTTCTTTCGTGAATGCAACAGCGGGACTAGCCTCGGCTGAACTATCCTGGTCGCCGCTGATGTCGCAAATCAAATAGATTTTGTACATCGCCGGACGGCCCGAAAAATAGGTTTTCGACCATTTCGGACCAATCCAAGTTCCGTCGTCCGAGTATGTCCAAAAAATGCGCAGCGCCTTGTCTGCACTTGGGTTTGTCGGATCGGATTTTCGAAACTCCGCAGTCAAGTACTGCGCCGTTTCGGCTCCGTCGCCGATCGGCAAATCGATTTGCGCCGGCTTACCCATCATCTTGTATCCAGCTCCCTGATAACACCAATCGGGAGAGTGAATCGTAATGTGTCTCGCCGTTCCGCTCACGACATACATCGAGACGATACCGTTACTCGAAGGACTCACATATCGGCGAGATTTGTATGCCGTACAATTTGTCGCTTCAAATTCCTTGTCGCTGATGAACTCTTCCATTCCCTCCCAAGAAGCCAATTTCAGAGGCAACTTGGGAAGCCTCTCTGTAAACTGGCCAAGCAACTCACTATTGGCAGGCTGCCAACGATCGGTCAATATTCCGTGGGCGTAAGTCCCGGCCGAGACGGCGATTGATAGTACAACCCCCATCAGAATGTAGCTAACTTTGGAAGCAGCAGCGGGCTTTGAGTCCGCCGCTGTTGAAGTTCCTGGAATTGTCGCAGACATTTTCTCACCTAGTTAGTGCGATTCAAACGTTAAATTCAACTTTGGGCAATCGCAGGAAGACTGTCGCGAGACTCGCCGCCAGTGCCATTAACAACTGCTCCAACAACTCGAACGCCGACGGATCGAAGTCGCTGAACAGCCTCATCAACCTTTGGAATTCGACTAATATCGCGTCGCGACGAAATTACGGCACCATCTACGTGCTGACCAATCAGCAACGATTCCGGACCTGTCAAAACGGGGCCAGTATCCACAACCACAAAGTCGAACTGGGACGTCAACCGCTCAATGACCGACGCGACAACGGGACCAGAAAGGGCTTGATATGAAGCCGTATCACAACGTCCCGCAGGAAGAATCCACAGATTCTCCGCAGGTGTCGCCTGCACCGTTTCTTCTACAGCCGCCTGACCACGTAGAACATCACACAGCCCACGATCAGCAGGCAATCCAAAGACCACATGTTGCTGTGGGTTCCGAACATCACCATCAATCAGCAACGTACGCTTGCCGCTTCTCGCGAAGCTTACTGCCAATTGACTTGCAAGAGTCGTCTTACCCTCGTGACCGACCGAACTGGTAACAATAACCGACTTCACGGGCTCTTTCGATCCGAAACTAATTGCCGCCCGAATGCTATCTACCGAATTCGCTATCGCATGTTCACTGGCTTTGCCAAGCAGGTTTCCGCGAAGCGACGGAAGCGTTCCTACGACAGGTAGCCCTGCGACTGCTTGCAAATCGTCCGAAGTATTAAGCTTCTTCGCAAAGTAATCGACAGCAGTAACGCCAACCATGGTCAAAGAGAATGCAGCCAACCAACCGGCACAAACCATGAGCAATTTCTGGCGAGCACTACTCGTATCTGGAATGATTGCTCGCTGAACCAATTTAACTCTCGGCGGTTGTTTAATATTCAATTCCAGTCGATTGACTTCCTGGATGATCGAATTGGTCGATTCCTGCAACCCGGCTAGAGCGTCTTTCTTCGTAATCAAGTCAGCCGAGAATCCAGTTAGGTCCTTAACCTTCTGAATTTGATCGACGTATTGCTGATTCAGCGCTTCAAATCTTTGCTTGGCGACAACCGCCTGAGCGTTGAGTGCCTGCATTTCGGCGTTGCTTTCAAAATCATCCATACCATTCAGCTTCTGCAGTCGTGCCTTAATACGCGGCAACAGCTCACGTTTTCGTTTATCCATATCCGATTGTAGCGCGGCAAGTTGTGCCTGGTATTGGCCCAATGCTGGTGTACGGCCCTTTGCAACATTACCAAACATCTGAAGCTCACGACTCATCTGACCGATCTGATTCTTCAGCTGGAAATATAACGGGTCCGATTCTAGTTGGTCGTCAATCTCAGGCTGAGCCGGGTTATAAAACTGAGCCCGACGCACCTGATTAATCACGTAGAGCTGACCCGTTATCTCGTCAAGCGACTGACGCATTTGCGTCCGTTGATTGTCAATCGAACGCAGCTTTGCCGATTCAAGCTCTTGATTGAGACGAGCCAATTCGGAGTCGTTCGTGCCGATCTCAGATGCCAATTTTTGAACTTCGGCAGTCATATCCTGAATGGCTCTTACATTCTTTCGATGCTGTGCACGTAGTACTTCCAGTCGAGTAGAGCTTTCGTTGCGTTCGGCCTGTGCGACTTCTTCGAGATACGCATCGACAACCGCGTTGACAACCTTTTTGACATCTTCGCCTTGATCACCACGCATACTTATACGGAGGATCTCGGATGCTCCCGGAAATTCGACGTCGATCTCCTCTTCAAGCATGGCCAGAGGTTTTTCTTCGTCACTGATCATTGGCAGGTTTTGAACTTCTGGCGGGCGAAGAG
>CAYYHV010000001.1:15195-25946 GCA_964471695.1 uncultured Pirellulaceae bacterium | reverse complement strand
TTCGTACGTCTTCTGATTTCCAGAGCTACCGATTCGTCCACCCAGAATGTCACCGGCGTCCATGCTTACTCGCAATAACGCAACGGCTTCAGAATTCACAGGAATCAGAACGAAGAGTAGAACGGCCAAAAGGCTAGCAACAACGCTGCCGATCAAAAGGCCCGGCAACCATCGCCTTCGAAGTGAATGCATCATGCTAACGATATCGACGCCATCTTCATCGTTGCTGTCTAACCACATGGGCGGCGCGACCCCTGGCATTCCCGGCTGAACGGGCAAATTCGGCTGTCCGGTCGTGGCAATTTCATTTTGCCCAAAACCAGGTTGGGGAGCTTGCGAAGAAGTCATGGAAAAGTCTCCGTTCAGAGAGTTGTTGCAACCTCAGCTCAGCTGCGGTCATCATTAGTTGAATCTTGATGCTTAGCATCAACCACGAGGTTACAAACCAACCTTCATGGGTGCAGCTTCGTTAGGTACATCAATGAATATCTTGCTTAACAAGTAGATCTCCAGATACAGCAAACCTAATGCCAATGGCATCATAATCCACCCTGCCGCATCATGGAAAATCTTGTCAGCTAAATCATCACTCCATTGCATGCTGTAAAGCAGACCTGTGAGCGAAATTCGAAACACATTCACCGCCAAAGCAATTGGAACCGCACTCATTACGATGATAAACCGCTCCCACCATGGGCGATCCGTGAAGATTAAAGCCATCGCGACAGCGAGCGCGGTGAAAATTGTCAACATCCGCAGGCCGCTACATTGCTCAGCAACATTCATGGGATCAGGTCGACTTGCTAGGTGAATCAAGTTTCCCTCACGAACCGAATCGACTCCAAGTGTTACCAAAACGATGTTGCTACACATTGTTGCGAGACGCTGCAAAGGATGCATCACCTTCTCTTCCATTACTCGTGGGAAGGGATACATAAAAACCAGAAATATCAGAGCTGGTGATGCCCAAGACAACGTGGGGAGTCCACCCACCAAAACAAAAATGCCAATCAAGCATGGGATAAACGACAGATTGTCCGCAATGAATATGACGGTTGCGCCGCCTACGACACGAATAGCGATCCCGAGAACGATCAACCCAACGCCAACCCAACGATGCCAGACAGGAACATCTCGAAACGGCTCTCGTCGAATGGCAAGAAGTGCCAATGCGAAGAAGGGAATGAGAAATCCATGCGAGTATTGTGGCGAATCCCACACAGTGGAAACTCGGGCCAATGTGTCCAAGTACACAAGTATCAAGCCTAAAGCCAAAACACCGATGGCGATCCATGACTTTTTCTGCCCGTCGTCACTCAATTCGGGAAAACTGGACCCTGCTGCGATACCGGACGAACCGTAGTTAAGTTGCATCTGAGAAGATGACATATTAGAGGCAATTCCTGAGAAACAGACGGATACTTTGCAAATTGAATGAGGGGGCTCAGCTCATGCCGATTCCCTGAAGTTCACTGTATACGTGCTGAAATTTGGTGTCAAACGTCAGACTTGGCACAAAGTCACAACTCAGAACGCAGCGTTCCGGTTATGCGGATGAGGTCAAACAACGGCTCTGACCAACGGCTTTATTACGCCGCTCTTGAGCCAGAGTTCAGGTGTTTTCGCAATTTGGTTTCACTTTCCACTAAAAATGCCGTGAACCTTTAAAGTTCGGCCAAATCATGACCCGAATAGTCACAATAGGTTGAGATTGCGGATTCCACCAACTTTATCGGATCCGATTGCCTCAAGCGGAAATCGGGACGATAATACAGACGCGCACCTGTTGCCCAAGTCAGTCGATCATCGGAGAGAAACCATGGTATCCAAAATCGCACGTATTCCCCTTTGCTCGCTTGCCCTGCTCGTTGTCGTTGGCTCTATGGCGTTGGGGCAAAGTTCGAACACGCGAAGAAGCATCAATAGCTATATTGGTCGTGGAAATGCGCAATCCAGCATTTTGAATAGACCAACCGTAAGCCCGTATCTGCGACTTTTGCAGAATCAGGGCAACCCAACCAACGGATTGGGCTCTTCAACAGCCGTCTACCAGACTCAAGTTCGCCCTCAACTGGAGAGGCGACAACAATCGGCGCAACAGCAGCAGCAGATGCAACGAATGCAGTCCCAGTTGAATCAGGTGCGACAGCAATTCACTCAACCTAACAGCGGCCTTATGACCACTGGTCACCCAACCCGCTTCATGTCTTATTCGCACTACTACTATCCAGGACTGGGTGTGAGGTAGCGGCTTGAGAAAAGTGAAGTCGACTCTTCAATCGTTCGGCCGACCCGACTTAGGCTAATTCACTGATCGCACGGCAGACTCTTTCGAGGTCTGCCGTTTTCATTGCGCTACCACTGGGAAGATTCAATCCCTGCTCCAAGAGTTCTTCGGAAAACGCGCCGCCACGACTGCGACAACCAGCGAAGACTGGTTGCATGTGCATGGGCTTCCATATACGTCGCGCCTCAATATTCTGTGACTCAAGATGTTGCCGCACTGTTTCACAGTCTTTCCCAAAAGCCTTGGGTTCGACCAGCATCGAAGTAAGCCAGTAGTTGGGCGTACCAAAGGCAGCAATGGGCATAAAGGAAATACCAGGAAGTTTGCCAAGCTCCGATTCGTAGTGTTCAAAAATCTCTTTGCGGCGAGCTACTCGTTCCGGAAGCAATTCAAGTTGAGCGATCCCGATTGCAGCCAAAACGTTACTCATCCGATAGTTGTAGCCATAGGTCGTGTGCTCATAGTAAGGAGCCGGGTCGCGAGCCTGAGTCGCGTGAAACCGAGCCTTCTCGATCATCGCCTCGTCATTGCTGCACAACATACCGCCGCCGCTTGTCGTTATGATCTTGTTCCCATTAAATGAGAAAGTGCTACACCAACCCGAAGCGCCGGCTGGTCGGTCTTTATAAGTCCCACCCAACGCCTCGGCCGCGTCCTCGATGACTGGGATTTCGTAGCGGTCTGCAACCGACGTGATCGCGTCCATATCGGCACTTTGGCCAAGAATATCGACAGCCACAATCGCGGCTGGTAGCTTCCCTCGACGATCGCATTCTTTGACTTCCTCTTCGACGAGGTTGGGGTCAAGATTCCACGATATACGATCCGAGTCGATGAAAACCGGTTTCGCACCTTCGTACAAAATTGGATTCGCAGAAGCACAAAACGTCATCGTCGAACAAAGGACTTCATCGTCGGGCTTTAAGTCCAGCTGACGCAACGCAAGATGAATTGCTGCCGTCCCGCTGGCAACCGCCACTGCGTGTTTGACGCCAACCGCTGCAGCAAACTCCTTTTCAAACCTTGCCAGGTGTGGCCCCACCGGCGCAATGTAATTCGATTCAAATACCTCGGCGATATACTTTTGCTCATTCCCTGACATGTGCGGCGGCGAAAGGAAGAGACGAGGTTGGTCGGACATAGTAGTTCCTCAAAAATGATTCGCGAACAAGCGAACAATATTGCAGATCGTTTCGTGTGTGGGCAGTCCAACTCCGGCTCCCCGAAGGACGACTAGGACTCGATTCTTTGCGACTTGCCTGCACTCGACAATCGTATCTGGTCGACGTGCTGTATGAATCGGGGGCGCTGGTAGCCAGCCAGCGACGTGAGGCACGCCTCGGCGATCGCTTGACGAATCTCATCGGGGTCGAACCCCTCCGCAGTCACGAATTCGCAAGCCACAAGTTGGCCCGCGATTGACGATGATTTCGCGAAGACTCGAACGTCGGCGACTCCTTCCACAGCCCGTACGCAATTCTCAACCATGAACGGCTGGACCTTATTGCCACCAACGTTGATCATCTCACCGGCTCGTCCCAAAAAGAATACGCGGTCGTCCCGCTGCTCGACCAAGTCGCCAGTCGCATACCAGCCGTGTTCATCCGTCGTTGCTGTGGCCTGCGTGGCCGAGTCGTATCCTTGCATGCGGTTCGAAGACCGAACCCACAATTCGCCGTTTTCGATTTTCAACTCGGCGCGTCGCCTATTGCTCTGTGAGTCATCCTGCGCCAGATAAGTCGTCGGAAAGCCGGCTTTTCCGTCGGATACAGAAAAACAACGACCAAGCTCGGTAGTCGCGTAGATGTGAACAATTCGACATTCTGGATAAACATCGCTAAGGCCATCAAGAATCTGTTGATCGACGGCTTCACCACCCAACGTGATTTGCTGCAGCGGTACTTCAGAAAGTCCCTGTCGGTTTGCAAACAGGACCAACCGCCGCCAATACGAAGGGGTCGCCGACGCAAACTCAACCTTCGCCTTATTCATTAACGCAACGACTGCATCTGGCGAAGCCCCCGGCCGCGGCATGACAAGAGTCCCGTAGTTGAGCAGTGCCTGCAGAGTCACTTGGAGCCCCGCGTAAAGCTGGACTCGATATGTCAACAACCAACGCTGCGGCTCGACTTCACGGTCTTCCACCTGGTACCGACGCACCGGCTTGGCCAGCGTCTCCCATGTGTGACGCGCAGCCTTTGGACGCCCCTCCGTTCCCGAAGTAAGAATCGTTACGGAAGATTGGGGCGACGTTTGCGACGATGCTGCTGACTTCCCGCTCGAATCATCCAAGGTTCTTACCGAAGACGCATTTGCAGAATCAGCCGGCAGCCTAACCAGACAATCTAGCGCCAAGTCCGATATCAATCCATCAATCTGCGCATCACTCAGCCGAGCGTCCAACAGAAAAACAGAACAACGGTGACCATCCAGTGCCGCAAGAGTCGCCAGTCCATCCGCCGAAGCTGGAAGAGGAAGCCCGACGCGACAACCGGCCACATCGGTCAACTCGGCATATCGTCGATCTACTAACGATGCTAATTGCTTCCAGGAAGTCTCCGATTCCTCGGTAACGACGGCCACCGAATCGGGCAGGGCAGGGGACTTGAAATGTTCGTAAAGCATAAACGCAGTCAATCTCGTGTGTACGATCGTCGATGATGTCACCCAAAGCCGCAGAAATCGGCTACTTTGCCGCGGATTCTGCGACGGGCGACAAAACTCGCAATTCTACGTTTCGCAATTCCGCCTCGGTATCAAAAGAGCAAAATCCCAAAGGACGGCTAAGCTCAACTTCAGGGCGCACGCTGACTTTGCGACCTTCAACACTACAGTCGACGACTTGCTGGTTTTCAATCCACGCATCAATATGGCCTTGGGTGACTTTGACTCGCACGCGATACCAACGATCCTTCTCAAACTTCATATACGTCGTGGTTTCGTTGTTGATCGCATCGGATCCATCAAGACTGGAAATCCCCACCACTCCACCGCCCCAACCGCCGACGATGAGGCTGGCATGCGAATCCTTATATGGAAAGGTCAACCCGCAGAAGAAATCGGTACCGTCAACCTTGCGAGCTTCGAGTTGTATCTCAAAATCACACTTCGGCAACTCGGCTTTGCCCGCATAAGTCACTCCCGTCAACGAGGCTCCCATTTCCATATTGAGCACACCCTTCTTCAAAGTGACTTCGCCTTCGCCGCCATAGTTCGTCTTTTTCCAGTCAGAAAGATCGTCCCCGCGAAGCAGCTTTCGCACACCAATGCTTTCGGGTTTTGCAAAGTCGGTAATCCCCATGCCGTCGTGGGAATCTCGCATCAACTGCTCCATCTCCGCAACGACTTTTGGATGAGCCCCAGCGATGTTGTTGTCTTCGTGCAAGTCATCATCAAGATCAAACAATTCAATCGGACTGTTACGATTCTTGTTCACGCCTTTGCGGACGGCCTTCCACTTCCCTTTGCGCACGGCTTGCTTTCCGCCCTGTTCATGAAACTCCCAATACAAATAGTCGTGCTTGGCTTGCTCTCCCTTGCCCAGAATCGTGGGTAAGTAAGAGATCCCGTCCGTCGCCAACGGAGGATAGATACCCACAAGCTCGCACACCGTTGGCACAAAGTCCCAGAACGCAGAAATATGATCCGAACTCGCTCCAGCCGCGACTTTGCCAGGCCAGCGAACAATTGTCGGCACTCGAATACCGCCCTCATACAAATCGCGTTTCCCACCACGCAATGCGCCGCTCGAATTGAAATTGCGACGCGACCAACCGCCTTCCGACATGGCGCCATTGTCGCTGGAGAAAATGACGAGCGTATTGTCGTCAATCTCCAGCGCCTTCAAACGATCCAGGACTTGTCCAACAGCGTCATCCAAGTAAGTGACCATCCCGGCAAATGTTGCCTTGGGCTGCGCCTCCGCGCGATAGAATCCTCCCTTGTGCGGTTGCTCATCGAATTTCTCCGCAAACTTCTGGCGCCAGTCATCGGGAACTTGCAAATCCGCGTGAGGTTGCTGCAAGGACAAGTGCAAAAAGAAGGGCTTGTCTTTTGCACCGTCTAAAAACTCGAGCGCGTCTTTCGTGAACAAGTCCCCCGAGTATTCCTTCCCCTCACGCCCTTCATTATCAGGGTACTCAACCACAGAACCGTTTCGATAGAGTTTCTCGGGGTAGTAGCGATGAGCGCCGCGATGCGTCAAATAGCCAAAGAAATGATCAAAGCCCTTGTTATTCGGCAGCGCCAAGTCCTGGCTACCACACGCCAATCCCGACTTGCCGATCATCGCAGTCGTATAGCCCGCATCCTTCAATAACTTCGCGATGCAGATATCATCAGGGTCATTCCTAAATGCGTTGCGGTCACCGTTGGCTCGATTGAAAACATGCCCCGTGTGCATTCCGGTTAAAAGACAAGCCCTTGACGGTGCACAGACGGTACTCCCCGCGTAGTGTTGTGTCATCCGCATTCCTTCCGCCGCCATCTGATCAAGGCGTGGCGTTGAAAAGTTCGCCTGACCAAAACAACCCAAGTCACCGTAACCAAGGTCATCGGCAAGGATAAAGATGACGTTGGGTTTCGCAGCCGGCTGCTCCGATTCCTGTTTCGAATCTTGCCCATAAACAAAGGGGCAAAGCAGCGCGAATATCACAAGACAACGATGTAGAACAATTCGCATGATTACTGAATCTTCTCCCTGCTGAATACCGTGGACAACGGCGTCGCTCCGACTGGCAGTACCCGAACACGAAATGCGCATTCCGTTGGTGTTTCAGCGGTTTCGGTAAGCAATCGCTAGCACCACAGACGACGATGAACTAGTGTATCCGTAATTACGTACAATGACTTGGGAATCGACGGATTATAACGCCGCGAGCGCCCAGAGTGAGCAGGGATTTGGCTCGGTCCAGACCAATCCCTGTGGAAGCAGACTCTATGTTCCAATCAACGAACTCACAATCAACCAATCGGCTGTTCGCAATCATTGTCGCCCTCTATTGGCTGGCATTGGTTATTTCGACCCATCTGCCCGGACAACATGTCCCATCGCAGCTTGACCCTGTCGACAAATTTTTGCACTTCACTGCCTACGCTGGATTGGCATTCTTGATACTGATGGCCACACGCTGCCAGCTTGGGATGAACCGCAAATGGGGAATCGGATTGTTTTGCCTGCTCATCGTCCACGGCATGATTGATGAGTGGACGCAAGGCTTCGTGCCGGGGCGATTCCCAAGCGCCTTTGATGCGGCGGCGGACGGAATAGGTGCCGCCATTGGAATCGCAGTCTTCGCGATCGTGCAACCGATTTTGGCGAGAATCATTCGTCGCGCGAACGGCATTTCTTAAGAAGACTGGCGCCACCCATCGGAGTCAACGTCTTGATCTTCAAGCCTAGTAATTTGGCGTGGGCGGCCGATAGGCTTCAAAGTCGATTGTCCGGAACCAGTCGATGGTCTTGGTGAGCCCCTCTTCCAGCGAAACTTTGGGTTCCCATCCCAGTTTTGATTGGGCCAGATCAATGACGGGTTGTCGACGAGTCGGATCGTCGCTCGGAAGCGGGCGTTCTACGAGCTTGGATTTCGAACCCGTGATCTTGATAGTCATCTCTGCCAACTGACGAATCGAGTACTCTCCAGGGTTCCCAATGTTGACTGGGCCGACAAAGTCATCGGGACCATTCATCATGCGAATCATTCCTTCAATCAAATCGTCGCGATAACAGAATGATCGCGTCTGTGATCCGTCACCGAAAATCGTGATATCTTCGCCATTCAGCGCCTGACGAATAAAGTTTGAAACGACTCGCCCGTCAAACGGATGCATCCGTGGGCCATAGGTATTAAAGATACGTACAATGCGCACGTTGACTTTATTCATCCGGTAATAATCCATGAACAACGTCTCTGCGGCTCGCTTACCTTCATCGTAGCAAGCGCGGATCCCGATCGGATTGACGCTGCCTCGATACGATTCCGGTTGCGGATGAATCTCAGGGTCGCCATAGACTTCACTTGTCGAAGCCTGCAACACCTTTGCATGACATCGCTTCGCCATCCCCAACACATTAATGGCTCCCATGACTGACGTCTTCATCGTCTTGATGGGATTGTATTGATAGTGGCCCGGCGCCGCAGGGCAGGCCAGATTGTAGATCTCATCCAATTCTAGAAAGATGGGAACCGTGACATCGTGCCGAATCAACTCAAAATTCGGCTGATCCAATAAGTGAGCGACATTCGGTTTTTGGCTGGTAAAGAAGTTGTCGAGGCAAATGACGTCGTGGCCACCGGCCACCAAACGCTCGCACAAATGCGATCCTAGAAAACCTGCTCCACCCGTAACTAAAATTCTTTTTATCTTGCTCAATTTGAATCTCGGTTTCTCTGCCGCCCCGGTTGCCGCGTAAGTCTGCCCCTGATGTCACCTATCTCATCAAGCCCGTTATCCTAGTTAAGAGCACTGAGGGCTCAAGCTGAGTTTAGCGCGTATTTCTGCTCAATTGCGTGATGAGAGAAAACCCTTACCTCAAACGCTAGACGTTTGCCTCTTCCGCGTTTTCGCAAAACCACTGATAAGTCGTCTTTACGCCTTCTTCAAGCGATATTCCGTGCTTCCAACCCAACGCGTGCAGTCGGGAGACGTCCAACATCTTTCGAGGGGTTCCATCCGGCTTGTCCGTATCAAAAACGAGCTTGGCCTCAGGATTCACGACTTGGCCGACCAGCTCGGCCAGCGCCTTAATCGTCAGGTCTTCCCCCGTGCCCACATTGATGGTGGTCGAGTCGCTGTAGTTTTCCAGCAAGAACAAGCACGCGTTTGCGAGGTCATCCACGTGGAGGAATTCGCGTCGCGGAGAACCCGTTCCCCAAACGGTGACGGAATTGTCTCCAGCGTGCTTTGCGTTGTGAAACTTACGCATCAGCGCCGGCAACACATGCGAGCTCGTCAAGTCAAAGTTATCGTTGGGTCCGTAGAGGTTTGTGGGCATCGCAGAAACGAAATCACAGCCATGCTGTTCGCGATAAGCCTGACATGACATGACCCCCGCTATCTTCGCAATCGCGTAGGCCTGATTCGTTTGCTCCAGCGGCCCCGTCATAAAATACTCTTCCTTGATAGGCTGGGGGCATTCACGCGGATAAATGCACGAGCTTCCAAGGTACAGCAGTTTAGTCGCTTGGTGTCGCCACGCCGATTGAAGCACCGTCGCGTGGATCATCAGATTGTCATAAATAAAGTCGGCTGGTCGAGTCGAATTGGCTACGATCCCCCCAACCGTTCCCGCCACATGAATGATGTACTCTGGCTTGTTAGTTGCAAACCACCCATCAACAGCCGATTGATCTCGCAAGTCGACTTGCTGTCGAGTCGCTGTAAGGATGTTCGAAAACCCGTTCTTTTCTAGGCAGCGGACGACCGCCGAACCGACGAGACCGCGGTGACCTGTCACATACGTTGGTGCGTCGCGTGGAATGGTGGGCATTTGAGAACCTGTGAATATCTAAAAAGCGACCGGTGGATCAAAGCCCTTAAAGATACCACCTTTTATTGATGTCAGGGTGATTTTGGTTGGGCAAAACAGTCAGTTAAGACTTGAGAGTTTTTTTGCAGGGTGTTGCGACTGGTCATCCAAACCCGTGGCACGAGGCATGACAGGTTTACTTCTTCCCCATACGCCTCTGTTCTTGAAAGAAATGCGTGAGCATCTGACCACACTCATTGGATAATAGTCCGCTCACCACTTCTGCGCGATGATTCAATCGCGTATCGCCCAAAAGCTGGAACAACGAATCCACAGCCCCAGCCTTGGGGTCCCTGGCTCCATAAACGACTCGTGGAATTCTCGCCTGCAAAATCGCACCGGCACACATCGGGCAAGGCTCAAGTGTCACATAAAGCGTACAACCGGTCAGCCGCCAACTTCCCAGCGACTCAGCAGCCTGCGTGATCGCAATCATTTCTGCATGAGCCGTAGGGTCTTTCAGTTGCTCGCGCTGGTTGTGGGCTGCGGCGATGATCTGTTCTCCCTGAACGATAATCGCACCAACTGGAACTTCGCCTTGTTTCTCTGCTTGAGAGGCTTGGGCCAATGCCCGCAACATCATGACCTGATCCATAGTTTTGCGCCGGGTTGAAGAGAATTCGATCGTTAAATGAAAATGCGTGTAGCAACGTGGATTATTGCGAATTTTTCAAGTAGAGGCAGGCCCCACCGTGACGAACCGTCCTCCCCCCCTTCCCCAACTGCCGAACATTCAAGAAACGGCCATCCGACTGTGGAACCAGATTCCCGCCGGTCGCGTCGCGACTTACGGCAGCCTCGCAAAAGCCCTCGGCTCATCGACGGCCAGTCGCTGGGTTGGATCGTTCGCCAAGTCCCACAAACATCTGGCTCAATGCGGCTGCCATCGTCTGGTTCGAGCCGATGGGAGTCTCGGCTCGTATGCGACTGGTGAAA
>CAYYHV010000001.1:0-15185 GCA_964471695.1 uncultured Pirellulaceae bacterium | reverse complement strand
CTGCTGCACGCCGATGGGATCACATTTACAAATGGAAAAGTCAACGTTAGCGAATTCCGATTCGACGGATTTCAGGGCAAGGCGCCGCTTGACCGACTGGCCGAATACCAAAACCAGATCGCCAGCCTCGTCGATCTCTCGAATTGGGCTGCATCCGCCTCGACCGAAATTGGTGGAGTCGACGTTTCCTACTCAACGCCTGAGAAGGCGGTTGCCGCCTACGCAATTGTTGATGCCCAAGGAGCCCTTATTTGGTCCCATACCATCCAACGAAAAACCAACTTCCCCTACATCTCTGGTTTCCTCGCATTTCGTGAATTGCCAATCCTGATTGACCTTATCGAGGAAGTGCGAGCCGCGCGTACGATACCGGCGGTCACGATGGTCGATGGCAGTGGAGTCTTGCATCCCCGCAGTTCAGGCGTCGCGTCCATGCTGGGCGTGGCAACCAACATCTGCACCGTGGGAGTCACCAAGAAGATTCTTTGCGGATCGCTCGCATCGCAACCTCAACCAGATAACAAAATGGTGCCCATCTTTGTCGACGACATCCTGCGGGGTGGGGCCATGTTGCCGACGACGGGTAGCCAAAAGCCACTGTACTTTTCTCCCGGGCACCTGATCGACGTCGTGACTACCCTCAAGATCAGTCGCCAGCAGTGCAGTCACTTCCGCCTGCCCATGCCAATCTACTGGGCAGACAAGATCAGCCGTAAAGTGGCCAATCAAGCGTAATCGCAGTTTTCCAACCAGTGTCATGTGGACACCAACTCGCGCTGTTCCGTATGCTCCCACCTCGCGAGCAGTCACCATTTCCTCCACACCAGCGAAATGTTAACTCGTGACGTAACGTAGTGATCCCTTGTCATCTGCCAAACGAAACACACCTTGTACGATCAACAACATTCCGGTTCGCCTGCGATCGCAACCCGTCGACACCCCACCTGGCAAACGTCGCTTCTGGCGTTTGCCGTATTCACCTTCGTACCTGCGTCGACATTCGCACAAACGACGCCGCCAACCGAGTTCCGTGTCGACTCGACCGTCTACGCAGTCAAAGCGCTTGCCCGCGACGAAGTTCTTGCCAAGAACACCATTTACTTTACGGCGACGGAAATCATTAACGTCGCTCAAGGCAAGAATGCTCCCGTCACGATCATCGAACGCGACTCGAATAAGATCACGTTGGCAGAATTCGCGCAAGGGAAAAAATCTCTGGTCACTGGCGAAGAAATTCTCCGAACCGTTGCCGCACTGTTGGCTCGTACCGAAGGCAAACCCGCGATCGTTCAGGAAGCTGCGAATCCCAAGTTTGTCAGCGATTGGGACGAGAAGAAAAGCAATCTGCGACTGAAAGGGAAAACGCTACGCTACGATGTCCAAGCGAAAACCCCGACGGAAGTGTCCATCGTGTCTGCCTATCGACAATTTGCTGATTGGTCAGCCCGACTCAACGCGACTCACCCCGGCGGATTGCCACCCACAGCTCGCCTGATGCTCAATGCACATCTGGCTGAACATAGCGTGGTACCGTCGAAGGTTGAATTGGACCGATCCGACTTGAATAGCAAATTGCGCAGCGAACACAAATTCACGATGCGTCTGACAAATCGAGACCAAGAAGCGATTTCCCAGATCAAGCAACGGGTACAAGCGCTGCAACCGGTAACCTTTGTTACCCTTCGAATGGCTGGGAAATTGCCGGTTGATGAATCGCGAAGGTAGCCAGCCCACGTAGCTGGGACTACAATTTCGGGCATCGCAATCAAAACCGGGGTCTGAAAATGCGTTTTCTGCTTGCCATACTTCTTGCCATCGCAACGACAACCATCGTTTGTGGTGACGAAATTGAACTTAAACGTGAAGGAGACAATGTCACCGTCACGGTCAACGGCAAGCTGTTTACTCGGTACATTGCAAATTCTGGCAACAAGCCCGTGCTCTGGCCGCTCGTCGGACCCACCCAAGTCGAGATGACGCGATCCTTCCCAATCAAAAAGGCAGTCGCCGGAGAACGGACCGACCATCCACACCATCGCTCGGTCTGGTTTTCACATGGTGACGTCAATGGCATCGACTTTTGGACAGAACCGAGTGACCGGAATCCCAAAAAACGCGGGTTCGGAAAAATCGTCCATCAGGATTATCTCAAGATTCAAAGCGGAGACGATCCGCATCTGATCACCAAGAGTCAGTGGCGTGATTCCAAAGACAACCTGATGTTGACGGATTTTCGTCGCGTCTCGTTTGGAGCCGATGCAAAACGGCGATGGATTGATTTCGACATCTACCTTTTTGCCGAGGGGGAAGAACCCATCAAGTTTGGCGACACCAAAGAAGGTAGCTTTGGAGTTCGAGTCGCTTCCTGGATGGCCGTTGATGCGAATCAGAAGGGAGCCATCGTCAACAGCGTGGGGCAGCGTGACAAAGAAGCCTGGGGCAAAGCGACTTCATGGGTAGACTACCATGGCGACCACAAGAAAAAGACTCTGGGCATAGCGATCCTGAACCACCCCAGCAGCTTCCGCTTTCCAACTTACTGGCATGTACGCACCTATGGGCTGTTCGCTGCCAACGCGTTCGGTCTGCACAATTTCAAAAACTCCGAGGACGAAGACGGCAGCCACGAGTTGAAACCGGGAGAGTCGTTGATGTTCTGTTATCGAGTCTTGCTTCATAGCGGTGACGAACAAAAAGGACGCATCCCGGAATCGTTCGTCGAGTACGCCAAAGTCGACAAGCCACCGATGACTCGCGAGCTGTTTGAGGCCGAAGTCAAAGAGCAGGAAGAGGCCGCAGCAATCGCCGCCGCGACCGGTACCACCGTGAACGAAGACGCCGACATCGAAGAACCCGTGAAAGCTGGCAGCGGCTCCTAGTTGTTATCTTCGGTTCCGCCTTCCGTCTACCCATGTGATCGGCAAGGCGCTCGCCGCCGGCAATTCTGGCCAGCATTTTCTGGCCAGCAATTTCTGGCCAGCAATTTCTGGCCAGCAATTCCCAGCCATGCCTCTTCCACATTGGCTAACCAAAATTGGCCCCACTTTTCGAGCTTCCGCGAAGGTTTTCGCGGCGAATTCGACAAATCTCTAAAATGGCTGAACCCTCTTCATCGCAATCTGGCACTTAAACCGTCATGACAGCCGTGCAGGAAGAAACCCAGCTCGATCTGGCTGCCCTGATTAAAGAGCACCAATCGGACCTCTGGAGGTACGTTCGCTACCTTGGCGCCACCGGTGTCGAGGCAGAGGACCTCGTTCAGGATGCGTTTCTTGCGGTGGCTCGTCGGCCCTTTGAACAGCGTGATCGCGCGTCATCGGCGGCTTATCTCCGTACGGTGATTCGGCGCCAGTTGCTGATGCTCCGGCGGAAGCAGCGACGCGAAATCGACACGACGGAATTGGAGGCTGCCGAGTCGGTATGGGCGAACATGACGGACGGCAGCGACTCCAATCATCTATTGGCGGCGCTAAGCCGTTGCCTCGATCACCTAACCCCACGGGCCAGTGAGGCCCTGCGGCTGTTCTATACCGAAGGGCAGTCGCGTGAGGTGGTCGCCACTCGGCTTGAAATGAAAGTGGACGGAATCAAAACGCTGTTGCGCCGGACGCGCGATCGGTTAAGAGCGTGTATTGAGCGAAAGGCTGACCGTGACTGATTCCCAGCGACATAACGAGCTGAAAGACCGGCTGATCCATCAAGGACTGCATGAACTATTGGGCAGCGAAACGCCACCCAATCTCATGGAAAAAATCCTGAAAGCCGAAAGCGAGAACATCATGCCGCACCTCGAAATGGAACCAACTCCTCGTATCGCGACACGCAGTCGATGGATCGCCCGTCTAATTGCGACTGCCGCGCTGCTGATGGTGTCAGCTTTGATCGGCAAGAGCTACTTGGATTCGCATTCCCCGCAAGTAGCCGAAAAGACACATTTACAAGAGCAGTGGGAAGATACCTATGCGCATCTAACAAATGACGTGCATGCCAGACATCAGAGCGATATAGGTACCAAAGGCGAGGAAGAAGAACGTCGAAATACGACCCCAGAAATACAGGTTGAAAAACAGAAAAAGAAGACGGCGGTATCGTCCGGCCCAATCGCTTCGCCATCAAACGACTCCTCGGCGAACCACCGAGGGAGCAACGCCCCACAGTCGGGCCTCGAGAATCTAAACTCCGAGAATCTCGACGAAATCAACGCCTTGAATTCACACCATCAATCAGACTCGATGATTACCGAGAGTGAAAATCGTGTTGATCGTCTAGATGTTTCAAGTGGATTGCTTGCCGACGATTCTGAATTAAGCATGCCTGCAAGCGAAAGGGGAGCAGTTGCCCTCACCGATAAGGTAGCCAGCTCCAGCGGACCCGGCGCTGACCGTTTCCGTGACCACCCCTTCGGAAACGACGCATCGGGGCCGCGTCAACTTGGACAAGTCACAACGGAGGGGCTGGGGACAACGCGGGAGT
Source organism: uncultured Pirellulaceae bacterium (assembly GCA_964471695.1). Lineage (GTDB taxonomy): Bacteria > Planctomycetota > Planctomycetia > Pirellulales > Pirellulaceae > CAYYHV01. Next base: position 10,712 of record CAYYHV010000001.1, on the reverse strand, counting down.
TTCGCAGCGGCAACTCGAAAGGAAAGAGCGAATCCATCGTCCAAGAGGGCAGGGAATCCCCAGGTAGACAATCCGACTCTGCCCCTATCCGTGGTAAACATCTTGCCGGCGGCCGATATGGAGGCGGCGGTGGGAGAGGATATGGTGGAGAAGGATATGGAGGCGGCGGTGGCGGCAGGTACCTCAAAGGGAATTTCGGCTTAGAATCCAAATTGTCGGCATCCCGGTTCGAACACATGTACGAAAGTCGACGAGGCGATCAGTACGCTCGAATTCACGAGAATGCCTTCCAGGAAACCATCGGCGAAGACGCAGTCTCCACCTTCTCCATTGACGTGGATACCGCATCCTATGCGAACGTGCGTCAGTTCCTGATGCAATCGCATGTTCTTCCACCAGCCGACGCGGTACGCATCGAAGAATTAATCAACTACTTCAAATACGACTACGTTGGCCCCAAAGACGAGCATCCTTTCGCAGCTCATGTCGAATCGGCAACCTGCCCATGGAATCCGAAACATCACCTAGTGCGGGTCGCTTTGAAGGGTCGCAATCCGGAAGAAGGCAAACCCCGTCCGCTATCGAACCTCGTCTTTCTGGTTGACGTCTCCGGCTCGATGAACAACCCGAACAAACTCCCACTGGTCATTCACGGGCTGAAACGACTGACCGAAGAACTTGGCGAAAACGATCGAGTCGCAATTGTGGTCTATGCCAGCTCCGAAGGCCTGGCGCTTCCGTCAACGTCCGGCGAAAAACAAGAGGCAATCAACCAGGCGCTCGCGCGACTCCGGGCGGGCGGTTCAACAGCCGGTGGGGCCGGGATCAAATTGGCTTATAAGGTCGCCCAGGAAAACTTCATCCAAGGTGGTGTAAATCGAGTCATCCTATGTACCGACGGCGACTTCAATGTCGGTACCACCAGTACCGCAGAACTGGAAGCCCTCGCCGAACGAAAAGCTAATGAGACTGGCGTCTTTCTGACCGCGCTTGGCTTCGGTCGCGGCAACTTGAACGATGCGATGATGGAGTCGATCACCAACAAGGGAAACGGCAACTACCATTACGTCGACTCCTACCGCGAAGCCCAGAAAGTGCTCGTTGAAGAAGTCTCCGGAACGTTAGTCACGATTGCCAAAGACGTGAAAATCCAAATCGAGTTTAATCCAGCCCACGTCGCCGGCTATCGCTTGATTGGTTACGAAAACCGTATGCTGGCTCGAGAGGATTTTAATGACGATGCCAAAGACGCTGGTGAAATCGGAGCCGGACACACCGTGACGGCTTTGTATGAGATCGTCCCAGCCGGAACGCCGGTTCGAGCCCCAAAGCCAGAGCCCCTGAAGTACCAAAGGGCCACCGAATCTGCAGAGCAAGCAGCGGACGATTCCGTTCCGCTTGACGACGAGACCGACCAGCCTCGTGATTTGGTCGCCAGCGACGAGATGCTGACCATTCGGTTGCGCTACAAACAACCTGAGAACGATACCAGCACCAAGATTGAATTCCCAGTGAAGCAAAGCGATCAAAGGTTCGCTGATTCCTCACGCGACTTTCAACTCGCAGCGGCTACCGCCAGCTTTGGGATGATGTTGCGAAATTCAGAACACAAAGGGAACGCATCTTGGGAAAACGTTTTGGAACTTGCCACGGGCGCGATCGGTAATGACGCCGACGGCTATCGCCTGGAGTTCATTGAGATGATTAAACAAGCTCAACGACTTGCCAATCCGTAAGCGAAATTCACATCGTACGATATCGAACGATTTTGCTGGCAAGCGAGTGAAACACGTGGGACTCCAAACCAACTAGTTCACTCGCTTGCCTCTTTTCGCGCCCTGCATCGGACGATCAAGTCCGTCCGCTTCTGACGAACGACGCCACAAAGGACATCCCAAGTCCTGCGGTATCGCTTGCTTCTCTCCATTCGACAGAGATGAATGTCCAACGCAAGCAGTTAAAAACCAGGCTGATTTCACGCGTTTTCGAGCCACTTTTCCAACGCATCACAAATTTCCCCTTGAATTCTGTGATTCGAGCCCCCAAAACGAACTATTGGGTGGGACGCACCGACAGGTGGCTTTGAGCCGAAAGCCCGCAAAGTCACCCTGACAAACAAGGTCAACTGCATCTTATCCAGTATTTCTAAGCTACCTGTTTCGCCGATAACATTTTCGTTCCCAAAATCGCTCTCACCGGGAGGGCGACCCACAGGCAACGAGTATTGGTACACAACGAGGAGACCCCACCCCTTATGTTGGCCAATGAAAATGAGCTAACCAGCCTCGAAGAACTACGCGAGTACGTTTATTCAAGGCTTTGCGACTGTGACCACCTGGAACCAGGCGCATTTCCGATGACGGAACATATTTTGGTACGAGGCGAACAACCTTGTGGCATTCACTTTTGTGTCCACGGACCGAGAAGTGTCAAATATACCGCCATCTGGGAAACTGACCGTAATTCGATTTTGTTTTACGGTCCAACAGGAGAGCGATACCACAAGACGCAACTAAAAGAGGCTCCTGAACTATCCAACGTTCAAGCCTGAACACAAAACGCGATCACAGGTACGCAAAGAAGCATTGATGTTTGTTCGCAAAACGAACATCAACCAACGAACGAACAGGTCACGGCGATTTGCACGACTTGACATACATAAACGTGAAGACCGTCAACGGGAGGACGGTGTTCTCGATAAGTCATTGCGACATTTTATATACACGGAGGTAATGAGCATGCTGGTTCTTTCCAGGAAACAAACCGAGCGAATAAAGCTTGGCGATTCCATTGTCGTCACCGTCGTCCGAGTCTCGGGTGACAAAGTACGACTAGGTATCGAGGCACCGCCCGACGTTCTCGTCTTGCGGGATGAACTCGACACCTCAAATGTCGCAACCCCAGAACGTAAGGCAGCCTAGTCGATTTACGCAAATGTCGACAAGGTTCAGCCATCGAGTTCTTTCGCTATTTCTGATCTTGTGTGTATCCGGATTCCTCCAGAATCACATCCGTTCGGCCTGCAATCCAATCAGAACGGAAGATTACCAACGGGTTCACAATCCCAACGCCCCACCGGCGATCCGGTGGGCTAATTGGGGGCGGGGAAATGCGAAGGAAAAGAGACAGGGGCAGTACATGTGGCCACAACCTAAGCAGCGCCAACCGGAGAAACTTTGCTTCGAATTCGGCGAGTGTGAACGTCTTGAACAACGTCGCATGCTCGATGGAACCGTATCCGCTGTCGTTTCCGGTGGACAGCTGACGCTTAATGGAGACCGTCTCAGTAATCAACTAAGGGTGAATCTCGAATCGGCAAGCACGCTTCGCATCACCGGCGAAAACGGTACGCAGATCAATTGGAATGGTGAATCTGCTGAATCCCATGTTGTGGATATCCCCGGGAACTTGACACTACGACTTCGTGATGGCAATGACGTTGTCAAGCTCACGAACGACTCGGATGCGACTTTCAGTGGAGCCGTGTCGATTGATCTGGCGAATGGTCACGATGCACTGGCAATCGACGACTGGGATATTGGAAACAGGCTTGTAGTAAATACTGGTTCGCAAAATGATTCTGTCACAATTCGCAACACCCAGGTCGCAAGAAACCTGAGCATTCAGACTCGAGCCGGCAATGACCAGTTCCTTGCGGAAGATATCGAGTTCCAATCTCTGGCATTAACCACCGACAATGGCAATGACGTCGTCGAACTCGCGGGTCAAGTGGCGGGTAGCCAGTCGACGATTCATCTGGGCAACGGTTCGGATCGACTGAACGTAGGATCGGGATCCGTCACATCTTCCGGCACCTGGAATCTGGGAAATGGCAACGACATCTATACCGTCGATGCCGGAACGGTCACGCAAGCCGTTGTGGATGGCAAACGTGGCAACGACACCCTGCAGTCCGATACCAGTCTGAAGAGCATAGGCTTTGAAAAGTTCTGCGATGCGAATGGTTCGAACTGCAACTCCGTCCTGAGGCTGAACGGAAATCCAGATCGAAACACCCGGCTGATCGAACAAATCGTCTTGAACGCGGGACGAGCCATCATTCCAGCCGGCAGTTGGCCCGTGCGACCGATCGCCATCGGATCGAACGCCAGTATCGTTGGACAGGGAATCGGCATCTCCGAGTTGCGTTTGATGGTGCAACGTCCCACGCGCTATGAAGACCAACACGTCATCGCGTCTGCCATCCCGCCAGCCAACCAGTTTATCGAGAATATTGCCATCAGTAATATTACGATCAACGGCAACCAGTCGCGGAACAACTGGACGGCCGTCTACAACGACGGAAACGCTCATGGCATTTACGTGCGTGCAACTGCCAATTCCACATTCGAAGATATCGAAATCAAGAATTGCCATACGGATGGAATTTACGTCTCGACCGTTCTTGGGCAAACCAACAACTCCCATCACAACTCGTTCGAGCGCATCAACATTCACGATTGTGGTCGACAAGGCGTCAGCGTGGTGGGGGGCGAAGACCTGACGTTTAACGATTTCAACGTCAGCAACATCGGCCAGAAGAACTGGGGCAAATCGCCAAGATCAGCCATCGATCTCGAGCCCGAATACGGTGTCTTCCGTTTGATTCGCAATATCGAGATTACTAACTGGACGATATCCAATGTTGGGCAAGGCATCCTGGTTTCCGGCGGGCACTCCAGTGAGCAAGCCGAGAATATCACGATTCGCGACATCAATATCGTCTCGATGAATGGCCCGCAAATATTGGCGGTAAGGGAAGTCAACAATCTGGTTGTCGAAAATCTTCAAGCCCGCGTCCTTCGCCCCAACGGCGGGGGCGGACTGGGTGTTTACCTGAAGGATACGGTGGGCGTTCTGACAAACGTCACGATCTCCAACGTTCAGAAAACCAATTTCGGCGTCCGAGTCTTGGGCGAAAGCGACGTTCTATTCAACAACCTGCTGGTTTCCAACGTGACTCGCAGCTTCATGCAGATCGGTAGCGACGCGGGACAACCGGCGGAAAACACGAGAGTGGTTCTGAACGGATTTCAATTCGACCGAGCCGCTTCGGACAACACCGGCCTGCCACTCATCCGAGTCAACTCGACGGAGAACGTGTACTTCGTGGATGGCTCGCTCACCAATGTTGGCTCAGCCCGTTTCGTCGCCCAACTCGAGACGGATACGCATTTTTACAACTGCACATTTTCGCGAGGAAGCCTTGGCTGGTTCGACCCAAGCAAGGATGGCAAAATCCTGGGTACTGGCAACAACTGGGAATAGAGTCATCCGTCGTGAGTACCCACGACGTAAGCCTAACCTCTAGCGCCACATGTCATCCAATGGACTGGCCCCACTTCCGCCGCTGCGTTTCTGCCTGGGCATTGATTTCAGGGCCGCGCTGGCGATTTTCAAGTCTTCCTTGCGAGTGATTTTCAGATTCAATCGCGATCCTTCCACGAGTTGAACCGACTCACCAAGCCGCTCTACCAGTTGGGCATCATCCGTTGCAACAAAACCGGCTCGTTGAGCATAAGCCTTCTCAAGCATCTCACGCCGAAACACTTGAGGCGTTTGCGCCTCCCAAAGATGTTCGCGTGGAACGGTTTCGTCGATCGTGCGTCCATCAGCCGATCGTTTCAGCGTCCCAACGACGGGCGTCGCCAACATCGCGGCTCCAGATTTTTCGGCGGCGGCGAAGACTTTGTCGATCCACACGTCGGCAATGCATGGCCGAGCCGCATCATGAATCGCCACAAAATCTGCGTCGCTGGACACCCGTTCCAAAGCCGCCTGAACCGAGTCAGCACGCTCTGCCCCGCCATCAATCACCTCAATGCCAAGAATGGCAATATTGGCTCCGAATTTCATTTGGAAGAATTCGCGATCCTCAGGCGAAATCACCACAATTGTCTGCACGACGTCTTTTCGATCCAGAAACCGTTCGGCAGCGTGTAACCAGACTGCTTTATTTTCCAGCGGGATAAACGGCTTTTTATAATTCCTGTCGCCAAATCGCTGGCTCTTACCAGCCGCCGGAAGGATGACGGAAAACTTTGCCATAATGCGACCTCATTCAAACCCAGGAATCGAACTCTGAAACCGTATCCGAGACGCGCTTCATCCGCAACGTCTAGCTTCGCCCTTAACACACCGGCACTTCGCAAACATAGGTTCGAGTCCCTTGTCGATGCTCCCCGTTGTCAAATATGCTAACCGGTATGAATACTACATCTGAAAAGCCGCTTTCCGGCGGCATACTGATCGAATTGGCACGTGACAATGCAAAAGAGTTCTTTGGCCTGCGGGGCGACGAACCCGTCCGAGACTATGTCGTGAACCTTCTTGGGACCGACGATGTCTCGATGCTAAGAATGGAAGGTCACTGGGAAACTCTGGCTCGAGTATTCTCCAATGGAACCCTCGACCCGAAGGCTGGTGAGCCACCACTTCATTGGTGCTTCATTGGTGGCCGACCGATGCACCAGGGCGAGAGCTCGATGATCCTGCTGGTGCGTCCGGATATGACTCGGCATGTCGCCGAAGCCCTGGCCGACGCGGACACATGCTGGCTCAAGGGCAAAGCCGACACGCTCACTGCTACCGCAGATGGATCGGTGGAGGTAACCGAAGACGTGGCTAGCATGCTGCCTCAACTTCGCGACTTTTACAACCAAGCTGCGGAAGCTGGCAGTGCGGTGGTGTTTGCCGTTGACCGGTAGCTTAAAGTTTCGTTTGATCTCCACCCGACTGACGCTTAAGCAGTCGCATTTCCCGCGATTCGCGTTCTTGCTCGATCTTGCCTTATCGCTTTTGTCTCTGAGAACTGGACTCGCATCCAGCCGACTTCATGATTGATATCTTTGCTGAACTTACCTGGCGTGGCTTGATCCATCAGTCCACCGATGACGAAAATCTCCCTAAGTGGTTGAACGAACAATCGCGTCCCGTCTACGCGGGCTTCGACCCCACGGCTGATAGCCTTCATGTTGGCAGTCTCATGCCGCTGATGATGTTGCGCCGATTCCAAAAGGCTGGGCATCGTCCGATTGCGTTAGTCGGTGGCTCGACGGGCATGATTGGCGACCCCAGTGGTAAGAGTGCCGAACGCAATTTGCTCGACAAGGAGACGCTCGAGAAGAACATCACGGGTTTGAAGGCACAGATGCGTGACTTTCTCGATTTCGAAGGCCCAACGGCAGCCGTCCTGGTCAACAACTTCGATTGGATGAAAGATTTCTCCTATCTCAATTTCTTGCGTGACGTCGGCAAGAACTTTCCCGTTAACGTGATGATGGGAAAAGACTCGGTCAAGGCGCGTTTGGAAGGCGAAGCCGGACTGAGCTACACCGAGTTTAGCTACATGCTGCTCCAAGCTTACGACTTCGTGCACCTCAATCAGACACACGACTGCTTCCTCCAAGTCGGTGGCAGCGACCAATGGGGCAACATCACGGCAGGCATCGACCTCGGTCGGCGGATGCATAGCGTCCAGCTTTACGGCATGACCTGCCCGTTACTCACAAAATCGGATGGCACCAAAATGGGCAAAACCGAGACGGGAGCCATCTGGTTAGACGCGGCTCGAACGTCGCCCTACGCCTTCTACCAATACTGGTACAACGTCGCTGACGAAGACGCGGGCAAGTGTCTGCGATTCCTGACCGAATTGACGGAAGCCGAAGTACTTGAATTGGACACGTCCCGTGAAGCTGAACCTCATCGGCGAGTCAGCCAAACGGCGCTTGCCGAAAACTTGACTCGACTGGTCCACGGCGAAGACGGATTGGCATCGGCGGAACGAGCCAAGAACATTTTTTTCGGGGGTGAGATCGGTCAGGTAACGGACGCCCAACTTACCGAAATTCTGGCAGATGTACCCAGCCAGGAAGTACCTCGGTCCCAATTGGAAGCAGGCCTTCCTTTGCTCGAAGCTTTTGTGACTGCCGGGTTGAGTAAGAGCAAAGGCGAAGCCCGTCGTACGGTGAAGCAGGGTGGAGCCTACGTCAACAACATCCGTTGTGAAGACGTCGACCGTTCGCTCAACACAGACGACTTGGCCAGTGAAACCGTGATGGTCCTGCGCAGCGGCAAGAGAAACTACGCCCTGCTGAAGTTCACCTAACCACGGTGACATCAGTCGTTATTTTGGCGCTAGCCACGGTTAAGCCAGCCGTTTTAGCACCAGCCACGGTTAACACAAACCGTGCACCCACAAACCAACCAACCACGAATCGTCAAGGAAGACGTCATGGTTCGAAAGATTCGAAAAACTGCGTTTGTGTGCGTATGCATCGTCTCGGTGGCGCTCATCGCGTTCGGTGCAACATGGCAAGCCGCGACCCATATCCCCGAATTCTACGAAACCGAACTGACCAACACCTCGGAACCCGTCCAACTCAAAGAGCAGGTCAGGGCCTTCGAGCAATCGGTGCTTGACCTCGGACACGCTCTCCAATCCGAAGGCGACTGGAAAGTCGTCGTTTCCGACGAACAGATCAACGCGTGGCTAGCCACAGAACTGGCCACACAATTCCCCCACCTCATGCGAGGCGACGTTTCCGATCCTCGCGTACACATTCAAGCCGACTCGATCTTACTGGCTTGCCAATATCGCACCGGCAACGTGTCTGCCGTCATCTCACTGGAACTTCAACCATTTGCGACCAAGTGGCCCAACGTCGTGGGCGTAAAATTCATCAACGCTCGCGTTGGTGCAGTCCCTGGAGTCATGGGAATCGCCATGGAACAAATCTCCCAAGGTGCCCGTCGCTCGAGAATTCAAATGCGTTGGGGACAAGTCGACCAAGTCCCCGCAGCCATTGTCCAGATTCCCGACCGTTTGATGGAAGGAAAGCGACTGGTCAACATTAAGCATATTGGATGCGTGGATGGCCAAGTCCAATTGGCAGGATCGACCATCGCACGCCCCGCAGAAGCGACGGAAATCAGTTCCGCTGAACGAAACGTCCGCTAAACCGATATACTCGGTCGAGTGTTCCGTATCTGCCTGCCAGCGTTCAAGGTGATTTCATGCCCGTAAAGTCCATCTTCCAACTCCATGCATTCGCTTTGCTGGGCATCATCATTTCAATCACCGGCCTCCACGCTCAGCAAACGGATCGTCCGCTGCTGGAAAAAGTCAAAGAGCGTATTCAGGAAAACCGTGCCACCTTCCGGCGCACGAGCAATATCCAATATGCGACTCACGAAAACTCGAGCCCCAAACGCAACCAACTGGATATTTACACTCCCAAGACGACAACGAAACCGACTCCAGTCGTCATCTTCGTGCACGGCGGCGGGTGGACGTACGGTGACAAGATCGGGATCAACGAAAAACATCGCTGGCTAACAAAACTCGGCATCGCGTGCATTTCAACGAACTATCGTTTCCACCCTGAAGTCGACTTCAAGGCCCAGGCGCAGGACGTCGCCGATGCCGTGGGATGGGTGAAGGAAAACGCAAAGCAGCACAACATTGACCCAAAACAGATATTCCTGATGGGCCATAGCGCAGGCGCACACTTGGTCGCCTTGGTGGGCACCGACGCGACTTATCTGGCGGCTCACAAAATCAAACCCTCGGATTTAAAAGGCGTCATTCCCATCGATGGTGGCGGGCTGGACATTCCATTTCAAATCGAACTGGGCAAGAGTGAGCGCAACGTAAATACCTACAAGAAAGTATTCAGCGAGGATCGGGCGACTCAGGAAAAAGCTTCGCCCACCTACCACCTGACCAAGCGAAACAAGTTTCCACCTTTCTTTGTCGCGTACGTCACATCTCGCATTACCACACCCCAACAAGCCAAGCGATTCGTCAAGAAGCTCAATCAAGTGGGCGGCAAGGGGGTAGCCTTCGGAGCCGACGGCAAGACGCACATGACGATCAACCGCGAACTTGGCACCGAAAACGACGCAACCACCATACAGGTGACGAAGTTCATTCAGGCCAAAAGTGCCCGATGATCGTCATCCAGAATTCCTCGACTTATCCGTTTGATCCACGGCGAATTTGATGTCAACGATCGTCGATGCTTATAATCGTCGTCACACTCAGGGGCACCTAACGCGGAGTATCTGGTTGGCAGTCTGACTTTCAGGCTGTCTCCACAGCCGCAGGGAACTGAGATGACTTATCGAACAATTCGCAAGCGCCGGCTCACGATGGAACCACTCGAGCATCGTCACCTGTTGGCAACGCTGGTTGTGGATTCGGTTGAAGATATTGAAGACGGCGATTATTCGCCCGGAAACCTCACGCTCCGCGAGGCGATCAGCCAAACGAACGACGTTCACGGCACCGATTACATTACGTTTGATGATGCGCTTTCCGATGCGCGAATCGTCCTTCAAGGAGAGCCGCTCGTGATTCGGGACAGCGTAGTAATCGACGCCAGCAGCCTCGAATCGAATGTTACGATCGACGCGCTTGGACGTTCTGATGTAATGAAGATAGAACGATCCTTTTACGCCACAACGTTGAGAGGACTAACCGTAACCGGCGGACTGACGGCAGGCCTGAACATTTCAAGAGGAGGAAATGACACGCTCGCTCTAGAAGATTGCTCTATCACTAACAATCTCGGTGTCGGCATCCAGCTTGGAAATAACAGTATGATTTCCATCTCGAATAGTGTCATTAGTAACAATTCAGCTGGTGGCATCAACAACGACCGGCAAGGCACAGTTCACGTTTTGCGCAGCACCGTTCGAGACAACAC